>CALGOZ010000164.1 GCA_937960785.1 uncultured Pseudogracilibacillus sp. | reverse complement strand
TTTTCGTGTGCGCAGGGTCTTGTTGCGCACCTGAATTTGGCGAAAAGTGAATTTTCGTGTGCGCAGGGTCTTGCTGCGCACCTGAGTTAGGTGAAAAGTGTATTTTCGTGTGTGCTGAATCGCCCTGCACACCTGAAATCGTCAGGGAGGCTGTTTTCGTGTGTGCAGGAGCTTGCCTCGTAGCTTAACCCATCCCTGAAAGTTAGCGTTTCTTGACTTCATGTGCGCTAAAAAAACTTCAGCACCCGTAACAAATTTTTTCAACTAAAAAGGACTGAATTTCTCAAGTCTAAAGAGATTCAGTCCATCTTTTTTATTTTAAATTAGATATTAGCCACATTATTTCACAGAAGCTTACTGACTTAAAATCCACTCAGCAACCACTTGTGCTTCGTCTTCTTCAACGAGACCCGCAGGCATTGTGCCGTGACCATTCACTGCAATATCAGCCACTTCATCTTGATCTAAGTCGAGCGCACGTAAATCTGGACCCGAAGCACCGGATAATTCTTTACCGTGACATGTAGCACATGCCTTTTGATAAATTTCCTCCGCTGCAGCTACGTCCGTCGCTTCTCCTTCGTCTGATGCTTCATCAGTTGCTTCATCTTCTACCGCTTCTTCAACGGCATCTTCACTTACATCTTCTCCTACCGCATCATTCGCATCTCCACCACAAGCTACAAGCACCACACTGATCATCAACATGAATAGTACCATCATCAATTGACGTTTCATCATTTAGCCACCTGCCTATTTATAGTTAAAAATTATTTAGTATGATTATTACTTTACATATATTATTATAAGAAAGGAACTAGTTGAATGCTAATACATTACTACCGTGTTCACGAAGTTTTCTAATATGTTTGAAGGAAGTATGACAGACTTTTGTGCAAATAGTGAAAATACATAAAGATGTCATAATTATCATCAGGAAAATCGAGAAAATCGAAAGGTGGAATTAAGAAAGCATTTATACTTGATAAGCTATAAATTCACTTTTAAAATCCATGCCTAATCTAGAGTAAAATAGTTACACTTTTCCCAAACGATTCAATTGATAAAATGGTGATGAAATTTTCAATAAAAAAGTTAGTAAAACTATGGAAGTAAAGTTTCCAAAAGAAAAAACGATGCCCAGTTTTTAACTAGACATCGTCATCATCTCTTTAAATCTATAAACTCCAATAATGGAAGCCTTTTTCTTCGCTTTCGCGTTGGTCGAACACGCTTTTAATATCGATTAATACACGGGTTTCTGAACGATAAAGCTCTTTTAAAGAACTTAATGTATACTTCATCATATAGGCATGATGAGGTACAGCAAGTACTACACAATCTAAGTCTTTCAATTCAGCTTCGTCTGCTAATACAATGTCGAATTCTTCTTGCACTTCTTCAGGATCTGCATAAGGATCATGTACTATCATATCGACGCCGTAATCTGCTAGCTCTTCGACGATATCAATAACCCGCGTATTTCTTACATCAGCTACATTCTCTTTAAAAGTGAGGCCAAGAATTCCTACACGGGCTTCATTTATATTAATTTTCGCCTGAATCATCGTCTTAATAATATTATTCGCGACGTGCTTACCCATGTTATCGTTGATCTTTCGACCGGCCAAAATAATTTGCGAATGATAACCGAGTTGTTCGGCTTTATACGTAAAGTAGTACGGGTCCACCCCGATACAATGACCACCTACGAGACCTGGAGTAAATTTTAAAAAGTTCCACTTCGTATTTGCGGCTTCAAGGACTGCTTTTGTATTAATATTCATTTTATTAAAAACCATCGATAACTCATTCATAAAGGCAATATTAATATCACGTTGTGAATTCTCGATTACTTTTGCCGCCTCTGCGACCTTGATTGATTCAGCTTCATGTATACCAGCTTCGATAATTGAACCATATAAGTTTGAAATTTCGCGTAAGGCCTCTTCGTCAGAACCTGAGACGACTTTTACGATTTTTGTTAATGTGTTTACTTTATCACCTGGATTAATTCGCTCCGGTGAATAGCCTAATTTAAAGTCTTCGCCAAGTTTAAGTCCCGACTTTTCTTCTAAAATAGGCAAACATATTTCTTCCGTTGTGCCTGGATATACCGTCGATTCATATACGACGATGGAGCCTTTTGTTAAATTTTCTCCAATCGTCTCACTCGCTTTAATAATCGGTGTTAGATTTGGAGTTTTATCTGTATTAATTGGTGTCGGTACTGAGACGATAATAAACTTCGCCTCTTGTAACATGTTTGGATCATCGGTGAAAGTCATCGTAGTTGCCTGGATTGCTTCGTCCCCGACTTCATTTGTCACATCAACCCCACTACGATAAGTGTCTAATTTTTCGCGATTAATATCAAAACCGATGACATCATACGTTTTAGCTAATTCGACAGCTAAAGGTAGACCGACGTAACCAAGGCCAACGACAGCTATTTTCTCTTCATGATTTACTAATTTCTCAAATAAACTCATCTTTTCGCAACCTGCTTTCTAAATCAGTTAATAAATATCGTTAACGTTCTTCTATTATATATACATATCTTACTACATATCTCAAAGACATGAAAAGATTATACCATAAAATAAATGAGGATAAAAAGCTATAAAAAATCTTACCTACCTTTAAACAACCCTTTTACTCTACCAATGCAACTGTGTTTATTATCGATTTATAAAATAAACCTGCTCGTTTTTATAGCAAGGATAAAGTATAATAGTAGGTTGGATTATTCAGTTCATTTCAATATTACTATTGCTATGATATAATTTGATAGGGATAAAATGTAGACGAAGCAATAACGAAACATAAAGAGAGAAGGTTAGACGCGTGGAACGAAAAAAGATTATGTTTTTCATATACCGAATGGGTGGAGGTGGCGCTGCACGGACGCTACTTAATATTATTAACCATCTAGATCGAGACAAGTTCGAACCTATATTAGTAACGTTAGATTTTACGTATACGTACGAACGATATGTACAAGACGACGTAAAGTTTATTAAATTACCCGTGAAGCGACTCAGACAGGCAATCATTCCTTTAGCGCAACTGCTTCGTAAAGAAAAGCCTGACCTTCTCTTTAGTACGGTGCCTAACTATAATACGATTGCGATTTTAGCAAAATTATTATCCCGAACGAAAACGAAACTAGTCGTAAGAGAGGCAGCCTACTTAGGAGGCACTTTAAAAGAAAACCTTCTATTAAAAGGTTACGGCCTTTTATATCGATTTGCCGATCGAGTAGTTGCCTTATCTGAAGGGGTAAAAGCAAACCTAATTAAACGATATCACGTAAAAGAAAGTAAAATTAAGGTCATTTATAATCCGGTAGACCTTTCCCATATTGAAAAGGAAAGCGAACGAGAAATCGAAAGAAAAGAGCCTTTCAAACAGGACAAAAAAATAATTGTCAGCGCTGGACGGCTCGTCGCTGAGAAAGACCATGCGACATTACTCCGGGCTTTTGCTCGATTAAATAAAACGCATCAAGCCCATCTCATATTATTAGGAGAAGGGGAGTTAGAGCAATCGTTGCGCCAATTAGCAACACAATTACAAATAGATGAATATGTGTCTTTTTTTGGTTTTCAGCAAAATCCCTACGCATATATGAAGCGGGCGGATGTCTTTGCGCTTACATCTCTTTCGGAAGGTTTTGGCCATGTACTCGTCGAAGCTTTAGCAGTCGGAGTACCGATTGTTTCGACCCGATGCAATCCTGGTGCTGAAGAGATTTTAGGTGAAGAAAAGTATGGAATGTTAGTCGAGGTCGGCGACGATGTAGCCTTAGCAAAAAAAATAAGCAAAGCCTTAACTTTAACTGAAGCGGAAAGAGAAGAGATAATCACAAAGGGAAAAAAGCGTGCCAATCAGTTTAGCGCAACTAAAATTGTAACACACTATGAACGAATGTTCGAATCGATACTAAAAAGTGACTAAAACTACAAAAAACCACGAAAAGGAATCGCAAAAGCATGAAGAAGAAACCAAAAGTAGTGCATCTTACAACCGTACACAATCCGCATGATCCAAGGATTTATTACAAACAGTGCCTTTCCTTAGCGAAAGCTAACTTTGATACATACTTAATCGCTCAACCAGCATCACCACCTTTAGCGGACGAAGACGGTGTAACACATATACAATTAAAGAAATATTCTAGTCGCGTGAAGCGAATGCTTTTTGGAACGTGGGAAGCTTACAAAAAAGCAAAAAGATTGAAAGCTGACATTTATGTTTTTCACGATCCAGAATTAATGTTTGTCGCAGCTATGCTTAAAAACAAGCACAATCGCGTTATTTACGATATTCACGAAGATTACGTTACGAGTATGCTACAAAAGGAATATTTACCGAAGCCAGTTCGTTTTTTATTTTCTAAGCTATATCGATTAGTTGAAAGGATTACCACGCGAAAGATGGACCTCAGCCTTGCGGAGAAATATTATGTCCAATTTTATCCTCAAGGAAAAATGATTTTAAATTATCCTTTATTAAACGAACGTTTCACCCGAATCGATCGAACGACAAAACCGATTGTCGATAAAGTTCTTTATACCGGAAATGTTACGGTCGAACGGGGAGCGTTAATTCATTCGCGTATTCCGAAGATAGCTCCTGATATAACAGTTCAATTCGTTGGAAAATGTGCCAGTTCCTTAGCCGATGAAATGAAGTCCATTGCAGGGAAGCAGAAGGACAAGCTACAATTTGAAGGAATCGATCAATTCGTTTTAAAAGAAAAAATTGAAGATTATTATGTAGAAGAAAATTGGCTCGCCGGAATTGCTTTATTTCCACCGACCGATCATTATATGAAAAAAGAATTGACAAAGTTCTTCGAATATATGAACGCTGGCTTGCCAATTATTTGTTCAAACTTTCCTACATGGAAGGAATTTATCGAAAAGTATCAGTGTGGTATTGCAGTAGACCCTTACGATGATGAACAGATTAAAAATGCAATCGAAACATTACGCAATAATCCTGACTATGCTCGAACCTTAGGAGAAAACGGTCGCCGAGCCGTTATAAACGAATTAAATTGGAAAAAGGAAGAGTCTAAGTTGTTAGTTTGGTATAATGAAATGTTACAGAAAACGAACAAGCCCTAATATAGTTAATTCATATGGATTGATCAGCAAGGAAAAGGAATGTGCAAAATGAATCAAGAACAACCTTTAGTATCAGTCATCACACCAGCATATAATGCGTCCCGATTCATTGGTGAAACAATCGAATCAGTCCTCGCACAAACGTATACGAATTGGGAAATGATTATTGTCGATGATTGTTCGACAGATCACACAGTAGATATTGTAAAATCTTATAAGAAAGAAGATGACCGAATTAAATTGTTTCAACTTGAACAAAACAGTGGCTCTGGAGTTGCGAGAAATCGGGCGATGGATGAAGCGAAGGGGCGCTTTCTTGCCTTTTTAGATAGCGACGATCTATGGATGCCGGAAAAGTTATCCCGACAAATACCGTTCATGTTGGACAACGGGCTTGCTTTTTCCTTTACGAAATACGTCCGTATGAACGAGGATGGTACGATGACAAATGCGGTGACAAAAGCTCCGGCAACTGTACACTATGAAGATTTAATGAAACATTGTGTAATCGGCTGTTTAACAGTCATCCTAGATCGCTCGAAAATTGGCGAGCAACGAATGCTAGAAATTCGCACTCGTCAAGATTATGCCTTCTGGTTGTCGTTAACTCGGCAAGGTTATCTTGCGTATGGTTTACCTGAAGTTCTTGCAAAATATCGTCTCGTCGAAAATTCAATTTCCAGTAACAAATTGAAAGTAGCTCGTCAAAATTGGCGACTTTATTATAAAATCGAGGATCAACCGTTATGGAAGAGTTTATGGTATTTTGCAAATTACGCAACGATTTCAGTGATGAATTTATTGAAGTATCGTTTCAAAAAATAAAGTAATGATGGGAAATTTTATTTGTAGGCGGTGTAAAAAAACGTGAGAGCGTATATCGAAGAAGTAAGGAAACGAACAGACTTAATCCTTTATCTCGTAAAGTCTGGATTAAAAGCAGAACATCGAAATAGTTATTTAGGATACTTTTGGTGGCTACTCGATCCATTACTAAATATTGCAGTTTACTACTTTTTAGTCGTTATTATATTAAATCGTGGTGGACCGGATTATCCGGTGTTTTTAGTAATCGGATTAATCGTTTGGCGTTGGATTAGCTCATCGATTAACGCATCAGCTAACTCTGTTCTACGTTACAGTTCGATTATAAACCAAGTAGCATTACCGAAAATGATTTTCCCGTTATCCTTTACAATTTCACAACTCGTTAACTTTTTATTCGGTTTAATTGTAATTGCGATCTTTTTACTCTTTTTCGGTGTCGTTCCAACTTGGCACATCGTATATTTACCATTAATCATTATTATTACTCTATTGTTCTTATTAGCTGTGGGAGCAGTTTTAGGTTATATTACGGTGTTTGTCCGTGATATTGACAACATGTTAACTCACGTAATTCGAGTCTTTTTCTATGCTTCACCAATTATTTGGGAAGGCGGACGTCTGCCACCAGAATACGGTTGGGCTGTTGCGATTAACCCGATTGCAATTTTAGTTAACTCTTATCGGGATATTTTAATGTATCATCAAACACCAGATTTCGTAGGACTATCTATAATTGCTGTACTTTCAATTTTTATACTTGTCTATATGATTTACCATTACAGTAAGAACGAACATAAAATCATTAAAGCTCTATAAGTTTCGTTTTATAAATGTTAGGCTTGGAACAGTCGTTTGTAAAAAAATCGTATGGTAATGATAAGGAATGAAGAGGTTTTAAATATATGGAGAACAAACAATTAGAACAAGTCGAAAAAACGGAAGAAGTAATCGTCGCTGAAAATGTCGGCGTCTACTTTGACACGCGCATTAGCCAAGACGATTACAAGTCCCGTTTATTAAGTTTGTTTAGTCGGAAATCTAAAGAAGAAAAAAAGCAACCACGAAAAGTATGGCCGTTAAAAGATATATCGTTTAAAGGACACAAAGGAGAAATCCTTGGCATTATCGGTGCCAACGGAGCTGGAAAAACGACGCTCAGTAAAGTGATTACAGGAATTTTAAAGCACGATAAAGGCTACTTACATGTCGATGGAAAGGTAACGGCTCTCTTCTCCTTCGGTATGGGTTTCAATAAAGAGCTAACCGGAAGAGAAAATGTCTACTTAAACGGCATGATGTTAGGGATCGATAAAGATTTAATCGATGAATATTTCGATGATATTCACGAATTCTCTGACTTAGGCGACTTTATCGACCAACCGATGAAATATTATTCAAGTGGAATGCGTGCCCGCTTAGGTTTTAGTGTAGCATCGCACTTACAGCCAGAAATTTTAATTTTAGACGAAGCGTTAAATACGGGCGATGCTCGCTTTAGCCGAAAAGCAGCCGAAAAGATGAAGGAACTCGTCCAAAACGCAAAGATGGTCATTATCGTAACCCACAGCTTGCGCTACGCCCGGAGAAACTGCGACCGACTGATTTGGTTGCATCGCGGTGAAGTAAAAGAAATCGGCGACCCAAAAACAGTAATAAAAAATTACCGCGCAAGTGTACCTCGTCAACCGAGAAGACGAAGAAGCCTAGAGTTGAAAAGGACAGAGACAATCGTAAAAGATCGCCCCGTCATCGAAGCGAAGAATCTCGGCGTATCCTTCGATTTAAGTGGTGGAAAATTTTGGGCTTTAGATGGATTGGATTTTACGATTAATGAAGGGGAAGTCGTTGGAATTATCGGTCATAATGGCGCAGGAAAAAGTACACTCTGTAAAGTAATGACTGAAATATTAAAGCCGGATAAAGGGTCGATAAAAATTCACGGCAAAACCTCTTCCCTACTAGGCTATGGAACGGGATTTAACCCACAACTTACCGGTACAGATAACATTTATTTAAATGCGATGCTCCTCGGTATACCGAAACATGTCGTCGATGAAAAATATGAGGAAATCGTAGAGTTCTCTGGAATACGTCGTGCAATCGATAAACCAGTGAAATCTTATTCTAGCGGAATGCGTTCTCGCTTAGGCTTTAGTATCGCGGCGATTTTACAACCAGATATTTTTATTATTGACGAAGCTTTATCAACAGGTGACTTAGCCTTCCGTCAAAAGGCGACCGAGCGAATTCAAGAGATGATGGAACGAGCAAAAGCTGTCGTTATCGTTACGCATAGTATGAACTTCGTCGAAAAAGTTTGTACTCGAGCGATTTGGATTGAAAAAGGGAAAATCCGTGCCGACGGTGATGCGGAAGAAGTCGTTAAAGAGTACCGCTCTGTAATGGAAGGTAATAACACGAAGAAAAAGAACCGTAAAAAAACGAAAAAATCATCAACAACAAAAAAAAATTAAAGTAGCTTTTAATTAGCTTTTAAAGGGCAAAGTAGGCGGTGAATAACTAATGCGAACGCTCAAGCAATTGATCAGTAATATAACCGATTGGCTTCTTTATTCCGTACTATCCGAAGAACAAAAGCAAAAAATAACTAATCTCTTTTCAGAAAAACAAAAAGAACGATTACGTCAATTAACTCAATACGGAAAACGGCGCAAACAGAAGCTATACGTAAAACAAATTAAAGATAATATATATTCCCTTGGCTTTCGAGATCAAGGAACGAGACAATTAAAAACGATTTTACACGAAACAAATGATACTTATTTAAAACGTCTTGTCGCTTGGGAGCTTGTCTTATTTTATGCCAATCTTGAGACGGAATACGGCGCGAAAGAAGCCCTTCAATATATAGAAGATGCAAAAAACGGCGAAAAAGACCTAAACCAAAAGCGTCGCATTTCCATTATAGAAGCGGAATGTTTACAAAAAATTGGCGAAAAAGACGAAGCCCGTAACCGTATCGAAACACAATTAAACGTCCAAAATCATCCCGATTTATACTTAGCACTAGCGAATTTAGAAGACAATATTGAGCATCGTTTCCATTATATAAATAACGTTTATGAACAAGAAGGGTTAAATCCGATTACCTTTTCTAACAAGGATAACCCTACTTACGATACGCTTCGAATGGCTAAAACAAGCGAACCAATTGAACGAAAGGAAAAGATCTCCGTCCTACTTCCCGCTTATAACGCTGGAGAAGGATTGCGTACAGCTGTAGAATCAATATTATCGCAAACGTGGCGGAATTTAGAACTTATTATCGTCGATGATTGTAGCACCGACGAGACGCTAGAAATAGCTAAAAGTTATGAAGCAAAAGATGAACGGGTAATCGTCCGTCAAACTGAACGAAATAGTGGTCCGTATGTCGCTCGGAATATCGCACTATCGATTGCAACTGGCGATTTCGTTACCGTAAACGACGCTGACGATTGGTCGCACGAACAAAAGTTAGCAACCCAAGCGTTACACTTAATCGAAAACCCTCATATAATCGCAAATACTTCTGGTCACGCTCGGTTAACAGAGGACTTATTTTTCTATCGTCGAGGTACACCGGGACGATATATTTTCCCGAATATGTCCTCGATTATGTTCCGGCGTGAAAAAGTAATGAAAAATTTAGGATATTGGGATAGTGTACGTTTTGCTGCTGACGGAGAATTCAAACGCCGACTCTTACGTGCGTTTGGTGACCAAGCCTTTGTCGACTTAGATACAGGTCCTTTATCACTTCCCCGCCAAGCTGTTGCATCATTAACAACAAGTTCAGCCTTCGGATATAATGGATTTTTTATGGGTGCGAGAAAAGAGTTTGTCGAAAGCTTTACCCATTATTACGAATCAGCAGGTAACTTATATTACCCTTTTCCAATGGAAAAAAGGCTATATCCAGTCCCAGAACCAATGTGGCCACAACGAGAAGCAAAAGAAGACGGCTTTCGCAAATTTGATTATGTTATTGCAACAGATTTCCGAGGAAGAACGAACGAAGGCTTTACACACATTGATACAGTAAAACAAGTAACGCAAGAAAAGGGTTTACGAATCGGCTTTATGCAACTTTATGAATTCGATTTAGAAAAGCCAATCGAAATTGCAAAAAACGTCCGTGACTTCATGGCCGAACGAGGAATCCAAATGTTAGTATATGGTGAAAAAATTAACACAGAAAAACTTCTCATAATCGATTATAATGGACTACTGGATGAACAAACGTACATTCCAGAAATAAAAGCAAAAGATGTATTTATTTTACTCGATGAAACAGTTGTACCGAATGAATTAATTGCAATCGATACCCAGTTTAAAAAAGAGTATCATAAAACACCAATCTTCGTACCTTTTGACCAAAAGGTACGTCAAAAGATCGTAACCCAATATAATGGCGAATTACCTTTTGAATTGGCAAAGAAGGATTGGGTGTGAACAAATGAACGAACAAAAAAATAAAGAAATACAATCTTATAAATCCCTACAACAAAAAAACACCGAACTAGAAGCAGAACTAAAAAGGCTTGAATCAACAACTACCGAATTAAAAGAACAACTTGAAACGATGGAATATACTTTCTCAAATTTTGAAAAAAGCCGTTTATTACAATGGATAAATCCTAGTTTTATTAAACAATCGTTACGCAATGCTGCAGCTTATGCATTAGGTAGACGCAATCTAAAGCGTCTCTATAGCCCAACCTATAAGCGCAAACAGGCAAGTAACGACCTTAAACCATACCTCCGCTCGTTATATGATGAGGGCTTTACAGATAAGGCTTTACAAGATTTAAAAGAACTGTTCGAAACGACGTCTAACTCTTATATGAAGCGAGCAATTGCGCAAGAACTAGCTTTGTTTTATGCAAATAAAGGGACAAAGGAAGCAGCAAAAGTCGCCCTATATTATATCCAAGTAGCAAAAAAACACGAAAAAGACGAAGAAATCTGCCGTCAATTAGCAATTATAGAAGCAGAATGTCAACTGCGTATTGGAGATTACGATACTGCACGAATAACCTTACACAAAGAATTACAATACAGAAGACACCGGGATTTACTTCTAGCCTTAGCAAATACAGAGGAAATGTTAGATGAACGAATCTTTTGGATAAATGAAATATTAACAACATACAACCGACAACCGATCGCTTTGGGAACTAACGATGATGCAAAAAAGCAATTAACTTATGAAGCTTTATATCATACAAAAATAGAAGCAAATCAAGTAGAAGAAGGCCCCAAGGTATCGGTTATTTTGCCTGCTTACAATGCAGCTGACCGTATTCATATCGCAATCGAATCCATGTTAAAGCAAACGTGGGGAAATATAGAATTGCTTATTGTCGATGATTGTAGTACGGATGATACGTACGAGATAGCAGCGACATATGCGGAAAAAGACTCCCGAATCACTTTATTACAAACAGACAAAAATAGCGGTCCTTACGTAGCTCGTAATATCGCCTTATCAAAAGCAACAGGCGAATTTGTTACAGTAAATGATGCCGACGATTGGTCTCATCCAGAAAAAATTGAAGTCCAAGCAACCCATTTAATCAAAAACGAAACAATCATTGCGAATACCTCAGAATTAGCTCGTTTAACAGAGGACTTTTACTTCCATAGACGGGGTACTCGAGGGAAATATATTTTTTCCAATATGTCTTCTCTAATGTTTCGTAGAGAACCAGTCTTAGAAAAAATCGGCTACTGGGATGAAGTCCGCTTTGCAGCTGATGGTGAATTTAAGCGAAGACTTATACAAGCCTTTGGTAAGGAAGCAGTAATCGACTTAGAAACTGGCCCTCTATCACTTCCGGAACAGTCGAGCACATCGTTAACTGGAAGCTCTGCCTTCGGTTATGCTGGATTTTTTATGGGGGCACGTAAGGAGTATGTTGACAGTTTCACTGATTATCATAAACGTGCAACAAGCTTCTACTATCCAAAAGCTAGCAACGAACGACTGTTTCCAGTTCCAGAACCAATGTTACCAGACCGGACGAAGGGGACCCGACATATTCCTGTCATTATTGTAGCGAATTTTTACGATTTAACTGAGGAACGTTATAATCTAATCAAAAAACAAATTGAAAAAAATAGAGAATTAAAGCTTACGACAGGATTAGTTCAAATGTATGATTACGATTTAGAGCGTAGGAAGCGCACCTTTCATCCTAAGGTGAGAGAGTTAATTACCGGTAGCGACGTCCAAATGCTCGTCTACGGAGAAAAGATTACAGCAGATCTCGTCCTAATTCATTCACTCGAAGCATTACAAGAAACCCAACAATACGTTCCACAAATAAAGAACCGAATTACAGTAGTCATTATAGATGAATTGCCGAAAGTGGCGTATAATGGAAGAGAGAAATTGATTTACAATTTACGACAAGTATTACGTCAAAGTATGAACTATTTTTCACAAAACTTAAGAGTATTTCCGATTAATTCTACCGTACGTAAAACAGTAGAAAAGAACTATAAACGCGAGCTCGGTACGATTCGTTTAGCGAAAGAGGATTGGCGAATCGAAGGAGAATTGCTCGGAGAACGATACCAACTCCGCTTGCGAGATTGGCTCATATACAGTCAAGACAAAAATTAACGAAAAGAAGGAGGTGACTGAAATGGGTGAGCAAGCACAACGTCAAGAAACAACACAAAAGACTGAACAAACATCGATCATGCGTCAAATTGCTGAAAAAGAGGAAAAAATAAAATCACAAAAACATAAACAAGAAACATACAAAAAGCGCATGAACCAAATTGAATCAAGTAATACATGGAAGGTCGGTAATTTACTTTCCCCTATTAAAAAAGGGTGGGATCGCTTGTTCAAACGTTCAGCTGAACAAGAGGAGGAAATCTCCCGATTACAAAAAGTAATCAACGCACAAAACGAACGTATTGACGAACTTGAAGCGACATTACGCCCGTTACAGTTTCTCGATGAAAATTTAACGACCCACTCCATTACGCAACGTGTGCGGACACTTAAAGACGAAGGAATATTACTTGAAAACTTACAAACAATGATACAACAAAAAATTAGAATAACAGAAAACTATCGCGAAGCATTGTTATATGCTGCACGACTTTATATGAATGCTGATCAAGAAGTACGCGACGCTGTATATAATGAAATATTTGCTGGTCTTTCCATCGATGAAATACCTGAATTTATGATTCGTGCTGGTTTAGACGAGTCACCTATTTCATTACGTCATACTTCATCTTTTCGCGCATGCCTTTCTCAACGAATGCGTCAAAGCCAATTAGTCGGTACATTACCTGAATGGTTTCTAGATGATAAACGGACTGCTTATCAGTTTGTTAAACAATTCGACCTTAAAGTACCGCAATTAGACGAAAGGATTTATACAGTCGATTCCATACCAAATCAGGAAGGCATCGTAATTAAGCCTGTCGATGCTGCAGGAGCCCGTGGCGTATATTTAATGCATAACGAAAACCTAATTTTCGATGTTCGTAATGCACGAGACTTAACTAGCTTTGCTGCATTAAAAGAGGCGATGCAACAAGACTTACAAAGTGGCGCAGTAGATGCGGACGAATGGCTTATTGAACAATTAATCTATGAAAATAAAAAACAACTACTCCCAGCACGAGATATTAAGTTTTATAGCTTTTATGGTAAGGTTGGTTTAATTTTAGAAATCGTCCGCGACCCTGAAATTCGCCATGCCTGGTGGACCCGTGACGGAAGACGAATTGATACTGGAAAATATGAAGCAACTTTATTTACCGGACAAGGAGTTTCCCAAGAAGAAATAGATAAAGTCGAACACTTAAGCAAAGCAATTCCAGCACCTTTTATGCGTATAGACTTTTTACAATCGGAGGATGGCCTTGTCTTCGGTGAATTCACACCAAAACCAGGAAACTATGATGACTTCGATTTAAAAACAGATCAACTATTAGGTGATTATTATATCGAAGCGGAAGCAAGACTAATAAAAGATTTGTTAAAAGGGAAAACATTCCCCGAATATGAACAATTCGTTCAATCGCTTAAAAAGGAAAAACGAGAACCGAAGATCAATGCATAGGAGGCAACAAGTTGGACGAAATTAATACAAAATGGTTACCACATCTAACAGAGGAAGTGGTCTCTGAAATTGAAAACAACTATTTAGACTCGTATGTCGTTGCCCTTGAAGGTTGGCGTCGAGGACTAACGTTAAGATGGCATGTCAAAGACTCAGAAAAATTCAAAGACATGAAAACATGGTTCGTCGACGAACCGGGGCAACTATTTTCCTTACATTCAGAAGAACGCTCCCATTACTTTTTTCGCACACGAGGCGATAAAGTAACGAACGAAGCGGTAGAATTAGGAATGGATAAAGAAAAAACAAAACAAATACTAACAAAGAAAGGCATACCCGTTCCAGAAGGAAAGCAATTTTCCGAACATGCTACTTCCGAGGAAATTGTAGAGTATGCCAAGGGATTAGGATTTCCTGTCGTTATAAAACCGACAGACGGTAGCTTCGGTCGAGGTGTTATGACTAACTTAAGGACTGTAGAAGAATTTACACTTGCACTCGACTATGTTCGGAACGATTTAGAAGAGAAAGACATTATCGTCGAAAAGCATATAGAAGGAAATGATTACCGCCTATACGTCGTAGATGACGAAGTCGTAGGCGCTATTTTACGTATACCACCAAATGTAACCGGTGATGGCATTAACTCAATTGAAGCATTAATCGATATAAAAAATAAAGAACGAGGCTTAAATCCTCGTTTAGCAACAACATTAATCGAAATCAATAATGAATTAGTCGATTATATCGGACGTTCCGGCTATACATTGCAAACTGTTCCAGAAAAAGGCGAACTCGTCTATTTAAGCGACAAGTGTAACATATCTATCGGTGGTGACCCAATTGATGTATTAGACGATCTGTCCGAAGAAATAAAACAACTAGCCGTCGATGCCTTACGAGCAATCCCTGGCCTTACGCACGGAGCGGTCGATTTAATGATTGAAAAAGCTGAGGACGGAACGGAACAAGGATTTATTATCGAATTAAACCCAACAGCCCAGCTCGGCGGCATACTATTTCCCTTAAAAGGCAAGCCCCGAGACGTACCAAAAGCGATTATCGACTACTATTTCCCAGAGACAAAGGATGTCGTAACTGATAAGGAAAAGATTTATTTTGATTACTATGATGTATTAGAGCCTTTAATTTCTCGACAGGGACATATTTCAACTGTATCCCCAGCACCAATAGGAAAAATCCATATGAAAAAATATACAGTCTACGGTGATGTTCATAATCATGGCTATCATTTAGGCTTAAGAAAACAAGCCTTTGAACGCGGTCTTCATGGTTTTGTGACGATTGCCGGAGAAGACTCGATTGAAATTGTTGTAGCTGGAACAGATCCTGAAATGGTCGATGACTTCGTTCACGGAATAACTGAGGATGAAGAACGGGCAACAGTTGTAGAAATAAAGGAAGAAGAACACGACGGCTTTGTAAAAGTAGGCTTCGACTCAAGAGCTAATTATAAAACGTTAGAAGCCGATATGCTTTTATTACGTGAAGAACTAACAGCTTTGAACGAAGAAATTAAAAAGCTCGAATTAAAAAGACGTGAATATCACCAAAGTATGTCATGGAAATTAACAGCACCAATTCGTATTTTAGGTAGAATTCGAAAAAGGAATAAACAGTGAAAGTGAAAGGACAGCAAAGGAGTAAGCTATCGTGAAGAATATAAGAGGCGTTAGTTTGCCACAATTACCGAATGAAATTGTAGTAAATGCAAGAAGAACTCGATTAGACGCCTTTGCCGTTGCATTAGAAGGCTGGCGTCGTGGATTAAAGCTAAAGTGGTATACAAAGGATTCCGAACACTTTAAAGATATGATTATTTTTGGTGTAAATCCACCGGGAAGACTTTTTTCATTAAGTTCATCAGAACGGACACATTATTTTTTCCGAACTCGAGGAGATAAAGTAACAAATGAAGCAGTTGAATTAGCTGCAGATAAAGGTGTTACAAAGGAAATATTAGCCAAAGCGAAGGTCCCGGTACCTCAAGGAAAAGGATTTACAGCAGAAGCTACTGACGAAGAGATTATTCAGTTTAGTCGCTCATTAACTTATCCAATTGTTTGTAAGCCAACGGATGCAAGTCTTGGAATGGGTGTTGTTACAAACTTACAAAATGAAATTGAATTCAAAAATGCCCTTCATTATGTACGACATGAACTAGGTTATGATGAGATTATTGTGGAAGAACACGCTCAAGGGAAGGAATATCGCTTTTATGTAGTAGAAGATGAAGTAATTGCAGTATATAACCGCATCCCGGCTAATATTACTGGCGATGGTATACATACTATCGAAGAATTAATCGAAATGAAAAACTACGAACGTCGACAAAACGCACGACTAAATAGTTGCCTTATTCATATCGATAATGAAATAAAGAGTTTTATTAATGAAAAAGGATATGACCTAGATAGTGTACCAAAACGGGGTGAATACATATTACTTCGTGAAAAAACAAACGTATCCATCGGAGGAGACCCTATCGATGTAACTGATGAAATTGATGATGAATTAAAACAAATAGCTGTCGATGCTGTTAAAGCAATCCCAGGTCTTTACCATGCCGGAGTGGATATTATCGTTAATGATGCAGAGGGAGAGGAGCGCACAGCTGTAGTACTCGAAATAAATGCAACAGCACAAATTGGTGGTATTCTTTTCCCACTTAGGGGGAAAGCCCGCAATATTCCCGCAGCAATTATCGATTATTACTTCCCAGAAACTAAGGGTATAGATACGACAAATTCGAAGATATATTTTGACATGTCGACGGTATTAGAACCGATGGAAAATCGCTCGGCTCTAGAAGTAGAAGTCGCTCCCGCACCTTTAGGTAAGTTATATGCAAAAAAGTTTTCAGTTAAAGGCAATGTAACGAGTGAATCATATCACCGCTGGTTAAAACGACAAGCATTAGATTTAGGATTGCATGGACATGTAAAGACAGCTGTATTTGATGAGATTGAAATAGTAGTAGCGGGAACCGATCAACAGAAGGTAAAACAATTTAAACACATCATCCCGAAATATACTCGCGGAACGAAAGTGACTCGAATAGATGCAGAAGTATGGAATGAGCCAGTTACAGTAGGTTTCGATATTTTAGAGATTTATGAAATCTCAAGGAAAGGTTCAGGACAACATACTTTACGCAGGATGGAAAAGGAGCAAATTCGTTTAACTCGATTAAGAGACCGCGTACAAAAGGATATTAATCATATTTTAAACAGTACGTCTTGGAAGGTTACAAAACCATTGCGATTAATAAAAGAAAAATTACGGGATAATTGAAATAAAGGGGACGAAAACGATGGAACAGCCATTTCCGAGTTGGATAACAAGACAAATGATAAGAGGCGCTAGAGGATTTAACTTAGATGCATATTTAGTAGCGTTAGAAGGATGGCGTCGGGGTCTAACGTTAACTTGGTATGTGAACCCTGAGAAAGTAACGGATTTAAAGATAATTGGTTTTAATCCAATGGGTAAATCTTTTTCTTTAAAAGATGATGATACTGGTAAGGTTCATTATTTTTATCGTTCAAGAGGAGATTTAGTTGCCAATGAAGCTGTGGATATTGTCCACGATAAGTTTAAAGCGAAGAACCGGCTTCTAGAAGCGGGAATTTCTACACCTAAGGGTTTTAAGTTTACTAAAGAAGAATCGAATGAAGATATAGTGGCTCGTTTCAATGATTCAGACATAAAGTATCCTGTTGTTGTAAAACCTATATTTGGAAGCTTAGGAAAAGGGGTTATTACAAATATAAAAAATCAAAAAAGCCTATACCAAGCATTAAATCGAGTTAAAGAGAATGAAGAATACAACGAATTTTTAATAGAAGAACATATTGAAGGCGAAGAGTACCGAGTCTATGTTGTGGGAAGTGAGGTAATTGCGGCCACGAAAAGAGTGCCTGCAAATATAATAGGCGATGGGAAAAACACTATAAAAAACTTAATAAACCAAAAGAACAAAAATAGAGAGAGCAATCCTTATTTAAAAACAAAGTTAATTGAAATTGATGAAACTATTCTACAGTATTTAGATTATCAAGGATTAACTTTGGATTCGGTACCGAGAGAGAACGAACAAATTTTTTTAAAAGGAGCAAGTAACATATCGGCTGGTGGCGATCCAATCGACAAAACGGATTTACTCACTGAGAAAATGAAGGAAGTAGCAATAAAAGCCACAAAATCTATACCTAATCTAACCCATGTTGGACTCGACATGATTATTAATAATAATGAACCTTATGTAATTGAATTAAATGCAACAGCAGATATATCTATGCATGTTTTTCCAATTAAAGGATTGCCCCGAAATGTTCCGGAAAAAATAATTGACTATTATTTCCCGGATACAAAAGGGTTAACTAGAGGTAAAGAACAGCTTTATTTTAGTTATCAAGAAATTAGAGCAACTCTACGGGATCAATTAGTAGAAGAAATAACATTGAGAAAAGTACCGAGGAAGAAATTTTGTACGAAACGATATATAGTTTCTGGTAAAGTACAGGGTGTGAATTATCGAAAGTGGATAAGGAAACAAGCGGTTAGAAAGAACCTTCATGGATATACGCGTAATTTAAATAATGGTAACGTTGTAGTAGTGGTTGGTGGAGTTGAAAAAGACGTAAAGTCTTTTAGAAATATATGTGCAAAAGGGCCAAAGAGAGCTATTGTAAAAGATGTGGAAGAGCTAGAATGGAGTGGACCAGTTAAATTAGGTTTTGAAATAAGAAAAACTAGAAAATAAAGTCCTATTTTTTAGTCGAAATGGGTGATAATTTGAAAAAAGGTAAAGTTACTTTAGGTGCTACTGGAGACATATTATTACATAAGCGCTTGTATAATAAGGCATTAGAGAGTGATAATTCAGGATACAATTTCGGCTATATGTTAGAAGAAGCTGAAAAATTATTTCAAGAGGATCATTTAATAATAGTGAATCTTGAAACAATAATAGCCGGCCAAGAATATGGTTTGGGTGATTTTCCACGTTTTAACAGCCCTAAGGAGCTGGGGTATAAACTAAAAGATTTGAATGTAGATATAGTTAATGTTGCAAACAATCATACACTTGATTTTGGTGAAGAAGGATTGAGAAAATCTTTAGATAACCTTAATGAAATAGGACTTCCATATGTTGGTGCGTATCAGTCAGTTGAGGATCAAGAAACGGTACGTATATTTCATAAAAATGGTTTAAAAATTTGCTTTTTATCTTACACAGTCTCGACAGGCCTTGGTAAACGTCCAAAGGGAAAGGAGTATCTGGTCAATATATATAAAGATGTGGGTCCAAAATGGCTTCGTCTAACTATTAATAAAATTAGAAGAGAATTAAATGTGGACGTTGTCGTAGTATCTATCCATTATGGAAGGGAGTATCATATGCTACCAACATCTTCTCAATTAGAAATATCAAACGATATAGCCGATGCAGGTGCAGATATTATCTTGGGTCATCATCCTCATGTATTGCAACCACCTAACTTTCTTATTGATTCAAGAGGTAGAGAAGTATTTGTAGCTTATTCTTTAGGAAATTTTTTTACAGGGCAAGTTGGTTTATATAGACAAATTGGTGCTTATATGACACTCGACATTGAAAAGGATTTTACTAAAGGTGACTCATTATTAAATACATCTAATCCAAAAATGAAATTAACATATGTAGATCAAAAGGATTATAAGATAAAATTGTTAGAAGACGTGGTAGAAGAAAGTGACACAATAAAAACAAATGTTGGTGAATTCTCATCAAACGAAGTGTATTTAAGAATGATTAATCATATGAAATATTGGTTACCGGATTTGGAGATTTCCTGACTTTATAAATCTCGAAAGGAGATTAAGTAGTCTTATGAGCGAAAACATTCGAACCTTAACCCATTTAAAAGATTTAGATTTAAATGATATCAAGGGGTATGAAACGACATTTTATTCAATAGCTTTAGAAGCATGGCGTCGAGGAATTAATGTTAAGTTTATCAATAATAATCGTGCTAAGGCAGTAGTAAGTTATGAGTTGAATTATAAAGGTAAATCACACTTGTTTGTGAGCTCTCGAGGAGATTTGACATCAAGAGAAACAATGGCGATTTGTAGGAACAAATTTAAGGCCAAACAATATTTAAGGGCTGCTAATGTTCCAACACCCGAAGGCGAATTATTCAACGAGAACACAGATGATCAAGAAATTATAAATTACGCAATACAAAAAGGATTTCCAGTAGTTATTAAACCAGTTGATGGACAAGGTGGAAGAGGTGTCATTTCAAATATTCAAAATGAAAAGGAATTTCAAGAAGCATTAAAATATGTTAGGTATGAGCTGAACTATAAGAAAATAATTGTAGAGGACTATTTCCCTGGAAAAGATTTAAGGGTATATGTTGTAGATGGTGAAGTAATAGCAATAACAAAGAGAATTCCTGCCAATGTTGTGGGTGATGGAAAAAGCTCAATAGAAAAGCTAATTAGGGAAAAAAATAAAATGCGCAAAAAAAATCCCGTTTTAACTTCAAGCTTAATTAAAATAAATAGTGAGTTAA
>CALGOZ010000163.1 GCA_937960785.1 uncultured Pseudogracilibacillus sp. | reverse complement strand
AAAGGTTTTACCTATAAAAAATGTGCGAACCTCCCAGGGATTTCATGTTCGCTTGAGGTTCGCAAAGATAATTATCAGTTCAGTGGCTTACAGAAATAAGGATTGTTCTAAAGGGGCAGATCTCCCTGTTCCTTAATCGCTTCTTTTCTTACTCGAACACACAAAATTACTTAAGAACCACAATTACGACTTGGCAAAAAGATCTTGCTCGAACGCGCATAATGACTTAAGGGCGCACAAAATGAAACTCGGCAAAAAATCTTCCTCATTCGCGCAAACTTACTTAAACCTCCACCAATACACTTGTATAGCGAGACGTTGGCTCAAGCTAATGTCCCAATTAAAACAATCACGTGCCCAGCCTATCTCATACGTTGGCTCAAGTTAATGTCTCGATAAATAACTTTATGAATATAATTGTTCTGTAATATTAATCCAATTTCCTTTGTGCTTTTTTCGTTTTATCGTTGCGGTTGCTTCCCTTTTATAAACATCGTGATCGAACCATATGTGAGCGATGTAATAGGCGTCGTCTTCTTCATTATACAACCAAAGGGCGCGGAAGACGGGGTTGTTGCCACCTTTAAATAAGTGATAGCTCGAACCTTTAAGATCTAATTGGGAAAAGTCAGGCTCATGATATAGGGTGGCTCGGTAGTCTGCTGGGTTACTTTCATGCTGGAAAATAAGATCCTTAATTTCATCATATACCGTCTTCCAATAACTAGTGTAGCGACGATTAATCTCCCGATACAAAGATTCCTCCATATATACCTTAGATTTGAAGTATTTATAATATTTATTTTGATTACATAAAAATCTACCAAAGGGATTTAGTGCAACCAATTCGTCCACTTGCTCAAACATGACAGACTGCTCTTTTATAAATGCTTGCTCTTCAGGGGATAATTCCTCATATATAAAACAATCCCCATCAAAAAACTTTTTCAATAGCTGATGGTTTTCCTTAATTAGTGATTCGTTAATTTCTACAATTACCGGAGGAATTTCGTGGACCACAGTCGAGCCTTCGTATAAATAAGCGGTTGGGTAATGATGTAAATTCCCAACTAAGTGGCCAAGGGAGGTCATCACTTTATAGCCTCCAATCGGTGCAAAGCAAGTTGTGTTCGGTTCTCCTTCTTCAAGAGCTTCACTAATATCGCTTAAATATTTACCTAAAGCGCGGTTTAACACGGTCCGTTTATGGACATCAAGTTCGTAAATTTTCCGCATTCGGACCGTGGCTCCATATACTTGTTCCAATATTTTCTTATTGACAAGGCCGGCGACACGTCCTCTGAAGGAATCTGTATAGAACAATGTGATATAGGGTGCCTTCACTAATTGTTCACGCCCTTGTAAAACAGCCACCATCGATACTTCTGCACTAATTTGATCAAGGTCTGATTTGTCGAGGGATAGAAGTTGAGTGCTCAAGTATTGAATAACCTTATCACTTAAGCTAAAGCTTTCATCAGTTAACCGTTCCTTCACTTGAAAAAAATTTGAAAATTCACTTTCAAGTAGAGAGCGATTGTTATTGAGTAAAGATGTACCTGATGTGACGACCATGCGATTGTACATTTCTCTAGCTCCTTCTCCTATACTTTCCTTCTAGCAAATCCCTTGCTGTTGGTAATTTTGGTTTTTTACTATATCCACCTCTAAGAGGCATATAGGCCATATCCTTATCGGATAAAGGTGCTTTCTCCTTCATCTTAAGGAAAACTTGGATACTCTCTTGCTTATCTAAATTGATAGAAAATTTTTCTTTGACATAGTTTTTATAGTCTTTTATAAGACTTTCAACATCTGCTTGTTCGAAGCCAAGCTGAAAAAAGCGATTTAAGTCTTGATACATATTAGAAGGATTTGTAGTCTTACAATTAAGGTTCGTAAATCTTACAAGCCCATATCCATAAGGTTTCCCCATTCCTATTTGATGGTATTGAGGTCCCTGCAATGTCCACAGCAAGACACCTAACTCGTCCCTATGCAAATGTTCAAACTTTATTTTGGCTTGGAAGACTGATTTTCTTGGGAGTAGATGTAACTCATTTGCCCCTTCTCTATCTTGTAATATATTCTTAACCCAATACTGCTTCATTCCTCTTACTTGAGCATCTTTATCGTTATAACTTTTGTATCCAGCTTTATTTAAATCTTGATCTAAATACATTTGTAAAGCTGAGGCCCTTGGGGATCTTAGGGTGACTTTCGTTTTTACCTTTGAACCTGCTTCACCAGATAACTCACTCGGGAAAAAACTTAATCTCGACGCATAGTTGATTGGTTTATTTTTCCCAGAATATTGGGCAAAATCCTTTTCAACAAAGCCAAACAAGGCCTTCTCATAATCAATTCCGAAGCCACTATGCTTAATATGGTCTGGAATCGCGTCTCTTGTCGTATAGTCATAAGTCAATCTTAAAAATGCCGTAAAACCAAAATATAATTGCTCGCCCCTTTGAAGATAAAAGCATGGTTTAGCATTATCTAAACCTATCTCCTTCGGTAATGAGAAATATTCCTCCATTGTTTCCTTTTTTCCTTTAGGGAACTTGGACTTTCTGAACTCATAGTCCGCCTTATAGGCTCTTAGTTGGCTAGGACTAATATTAATTGGCTTAGCATCTTTGTCTATTTCGTTAATAATATAAAAAGATTGTTTGGCCGTCCTACCTTTCATAGGACCAGAAAAAATTTTCTTCCCTTCAAAAGGGGCATCCCTACCATTTAGATAAGTAGCCTTACCGTCTTTGTTCACTGCAAAACGACAATCCTCGACCTGAAAACCTTCATTAATAAATCGTTTTATTCTTCCTTTGAACCTATCATTAACCTGACTTATATGATATTTATAATAGCTTCTTCCCTTTCGTCCGCCATCAGTTCGGGCAGGATAAATTACATACTTGTCTTTCGCTTTTTTCACAAGATAGCCGGCCTTTACATTTTTGGCAATACTATATCTTTTTCCTCGATATACTTCCACCGAACTGTCAACTGTCTGATGATAAGTCTGAGCAAGCCTTGAGCTACTTTCTCCGACCATTCGATAATAGTATCTTTCTTCATCGATTCTTTTTGACCAGTCACTCATGGATAAGACACTGAGACTATTTCTAATCAGGCCACGTAACGTAGAGCCTGGAATCTCATACTTCCCGCGAGCATTTTTTACAAAGTCATAGAATTCACTATCTTTCTTATTACCATCAGCTACTAAAATAGGAGACTCAGCGACGATATCAAAAGTAATTTCACCAGAAAGTAAAGCTTGATCCTCTTTTCTACTCAAGTCATGGCTCGGTAGTTCAGAAAAACACTTATAACGGTGAATAATTTCTTCCGGAAAGGGAACGAAATTATACGGAGCATAGGCAACGTTATGTCTTTTTGTCATTTCACTTCTCCTTTCTTCCGCAAGTTAATCGGACAGGAATAAGCTATATAAGCTTGGTCATCTTGATCAAAGGCAAGACGGTGATGAATAACTAGGGTATCTTTTCCCGTAGATTTAGTGAATTGTTTCATTAACAATTGCTCTCTTTCGACTACGAGATTCTTGTCTATCTTTCGGCTATCATAGGTCGTGCATACCCAAGTACCATCTCGATTCCAAATATGCCAAGACTTCACACCGTCGAAGGCCCAAGCCTCATAAAGTTTGCTTGCCTTCAAACTTGTTTGACTTTGATTTAACTCTAATTTGCTATGGCTATAAATTAAAGTATAGGCATCGGATGATAAGTCTTCCGGCCATTTTAGCTCATCGCCGACTCGTTCAACTTCAATAGTCTGTAAAGCTAAGCTACTAGACACCGTCTTTCACCTCCTGGGACTGGCCTACCTTTTGTAGGGCTTGATTAAAGCTTTGAAGTAAGTGAGCGGGATCTTCGATTGTTTCGTCTTTTATCGATAGTAAGGCTCTATCTTCCTCTAATTGTACTTCAATTTTCTCTACATCTATAAATCCATAACCTATGCTTGAACGACTACCGATTGATAACTCTTGTAAGGCTAAATCCCGTAAAGCAAACAGAAGTAAAGCTGCTGAGACGTATAGGTCGTCATTCTTTTCCTTATAACTTAAGGTGATTTTAATATTTAACTTACCTGATACAGTCTCCTCATTAAGTAATGCTCCATCCCTTACACTACCGGTCAAGGGGTTGATGGAAGTACGATAATACTTAATACATTCAGGGTCTTTTATCACCACATCACGAAATTGCAAACTCCCTGCCCTAGTCTTTCCCTTTCCGGGAGCTTGTCCAAAGAGTTGCTCTATATATTTTGAACCTTGGGGTAGGGATAAGGCGTTCGTAATGCGTTCAACACGATGACGTAATAAGCCTTTTAAGCTGGACCCAGGAATAAGGGGCTTACCATCCTTTGTCTTCATTGGTATCGCATCCGCTTCGGACGAATCATGCATGCTTGACGATGCAATGAGTAAAGGAGTCGCCGTCTCACCCTTAATAATAAATTGCATCGTTGCTTGTGGTTTGAAATCGTCTGTAAAAATATATTCCTCAGCTACTTTCGACTGGTTAACATAGGCATGTAAGTCCTCTAAATTTTGGCAATTGTAATGCCTATATTGACAGGAGGATATCTCTACTCGACCGCCACCTATAGATTGAAGCGCTCCGATCCGAACGATTCCATGATGGATCGCATGGAGTAAGTGTTCGACGGCATCCCGTTGTTCAGTCGCATTCTCTCCCGAAGCATATAAAGTTAAGTTAAATTTAAACAAGGCACCCGGCGCGATAAACATCCGTTCAAAAAAACCTTTATTCTCAGCTGTTCTCGTCTCCCCGTCTATTCGTACACTCGGGCGTAAGTCGTAATCAAAATCCCCTTGTAAATAGCTATCAGTAAAGATTAAACCTTCCTTGGGACGATAGCTAGCTTTTTCACCGAATAAGTTATGAATTAAGTAACCATATTCAGTCATTTCTAAATAACTCCGACAAGCTCCGGCTAAAGAAGTTCCCGGGATAAAAGGTTTACCGTATTGATCTACTAAAATATGATCATCCTCATCACCAATATGTAAGGGTGAAAGAGTTTTAAATTGGATATTCCATTCATAAATTTGAGTCAACAATCTCACTCCTTTTTTCCGTTATTTAGTTATCGCCCTTTGGTCACGAACCATTCTCCGTAGCAATAATTGCAAGGCCCTGACATCCCATTCGACCTTAGATGCTTCAGTCATCGTATCTTGAAAATAGTTGGACCGCCATTGATACTTAGGCAACTTCTCTAAGATAAACTCTCGTAATCTTACTTTTCCAAAGCTTTCATCCGTAATATAAATAAGCTCATAGTTTAACTTTGTCTTGTTTGATTGACGACTGTCGTAACCTTCCCAGAAGCGATT
>CALGOZ010000162.1 GCA_937960785.1 uncultured Pseudogracilibacillus sp. | reverse complement strand
TACAGTAAAGCACGCTAATGTATACGAAATTACAAAAATACGAATTCTGTTTACAGTAAAGCACGCTAATGTATACGAAATTACAAAAATACGAATTCTGTTTACAGCAGGGGTTAGATGTTGAAAAATAGAGGCGGGAAATTCGTCCGCCTCCTATTCTTCCTTCGGTTTCTTATAGTTCTCGTTCATTTATTTTAATTCGTTTTTCACAAAAGGCATTAAGTCTCGTAATTCTCGACCAACTACTTCGATTGGATGGTTCTTATCTGCCTGTTTCATAGCGTTAAATTGCGGACGATTCGCTTGGTTTTCGAGGATCCATTCTTTGGCGAACTTTCCTGACTGGACGTCCTTTAAGACTTCTTGCATGCGTGCCTTTGTCTCATCGTTAATGACACGCGGTCCTGAGACGTAATCTCCCCACTCGGCCGTATCAGAAATTGAATAGCGCATGCCTTCTAGTCCACTTTCGTACATTAAGTCGACGATTAATTTTAGCTCGTGTAAGCACTCAAAATAAGCAACTTCAGGTTGGTATCCCGCTTCGACTAAAGTTTCGAAACCAGCTTTGACTAAAGCTGTCGTTCCACCGCAAAGTACTGCTTGCTCTCCGAAAAGATCCGTTTCTGTCTCTTCTTGGAACGTCGTCTCGAGTACCCCTGCGCGAGCACCTCCGACTCCTGCTGCATATGCGAGTGCTACTTCGCGAGCATTTCCTGTGTAGTCTTGATAAATTCCGAATAAGGCTGGCACACCAAAGCCTTCTTCATACGTACGACGGACGAGGTGTCCAGGTCCTTTCGGTGCAACTAAAAACACATCGACATTCTTTGGTGGTACCACTTGAGAATAATGTACGTTAAACCCGTGGGCAAAAGCGAGCGCACTTCCTTCTTTTAAATTATCGCGAATACTTTCTTCATACACTTTCGCTTGCATTTCATCCGGTAATAAAACCATCGTTACATCGGCTTGTTTTACCGCTTCTGCAACTTCTACTGCTTCAAATCCATCATCTTTTGCTTTTTCTTGGGATCGACCCGGACGAATTCCAATTACAACATCAAAACCACTATCACGTAAGTTTAGTGCATGGGCGTGACCTTGAGAACCATAACCGACAATTGCAATTTTCTTTCCATTTAATACATCTTTTTGAATATCTTTTTCATATAAAACTTTAGCCATCTTTGAATCTCTCCTTTTAAAATTTATATTTCTAATCTTACTAAAATCATAATCTATTAAACTAAAATGATAGTGTTATAAGAACGATGAAATACTATTGAAAGTTCAGTAACAATGACCTGCAATGTAAGTCCATCTATAAAAAGTTCCAGTGAGTAGGTCAAAACGTATTTTCAGTAAAAGTTACATAGTGGAACGCTACACTGAGCGGGTTGTTTGTAACTTACCTAATGGGGACGTCTGCCAGGAAAGTCTTCATAAGGTTATGTAAAAACTTCCCCAGCTATTCCCCTAAATCTTAATCACTCATTAATCTTAAACTGAAAATTGCGAAATATCCGTTACTTGCCCACTTTGCTGTGGTTGATGACCACGTAATAAAGCTGTAATTCCTGTTCGGGCTAGCTCCTTAATCCCATATGGACGTAATAGCGTGACGAGTGCATCGATTTTCTCCGAGCTACCGGTAACTTGTACCGTTGTGCTATCTTTACTAATGTCGATAACTCGAGCACGGAAGGGAGAAATTAGTCCTTGGATTTCATTATTTATTTGCGGAGTGCTAGCAACTTTAATAAGTGCTAGTTCTCGTGCAACAACAGCTTGATCTGTAATGTCTGATACTTTAATGACATCGATTTGTTTGTTTAATTGTTTAGTTAGTTGTTCTATCTTTTCCTCGTCTGGAACGTCGACGACTAAGGTCATTTTTGAAGTGTCCGGAGTTTCTGTCGTTCCAACGGATATACTTTCGATATTAAACTTACGGCGCTGAAGCATTCCGGTGACACGATTTAAGACACCGCTACGATTTTGTACTGTTAATGTAATGATCCGTCTCATTCTTTTGTCACTCCTAACATTTGATGGATTCCTTTTCCTGGTGCGACCATCGGTAACACCCGCTCTTTCGGAATAATTCGAAAATCTGCCACGACCGGACCGTCGTATTCAAAGATTTCTTTTAATGCCGCTTCTGCTTCGGATTCGTCATCAATCTTTAGACCGCGAATGCCATAACTTTCGGCTAATTTAACGAAATCGGGATTCATATCGAGTAAAGACTCGGAGTAACGTTCATCGTAGAAATCCTGTTGCCACTGACGAACCATTCCTAATGCAGCGTTATTCAAGATAATTACTTTCACCGGTAAATTCCACTGTTTTAATAAAATTAATTCCTGGAAATTCATTTGAAATCCACCGTCACCGTTAATCGAGACGACGACATCATCTGGTCGACCTAACTGGGCGCCAATGGCAGCTGGAAAACCAAAGCCCATTGAGCCAAGCCCTCCGGAAGTAACCCATTTGTTCGGTTGATCCAATGTGTAAAACTGGGCAGCCCACATCTGGTTTTGACCGACGTCAGTAGTGACGATGGCTTCTCCCTTTGTATATTCGTGAATTTTCTTCGTTAACCATTGTGGTGAAATTCCTTCGCTTGAGTGTTCGTACCATAATGGATATTTTTCTTTATTTTCTTTAATTTGATCGAGCCATGCTTGATGGTCAAGAGGCTTTATATCGCGTTCTAATAATGCTTTCAATGCTTCTTTAGCATCAGCTACGACTGGAATTTCTGTCTTTATGTTTTTGCCGATTTCTGCTGGGTCGATATCGATGTGAGCAACTTTCGCCTTCGGTGCGTAATGCTCTAAGTTTCCTGTTAGACGGTCATCAAAGCGGGCACCGATATTAATTAAAAGATCGCATTCATACATCGCCATGTTCGCTGCGTAGGAACCGTGCATACCGCCCATACCTAAAGATAATGGATGCGAACCTGGGAAAGTCCCTAAACCGAGCAAAGTATTAACGATTGGAAGTTGTGACCTTTCGACAAACTTTCTTAATTCTTCGCTCGCTTCAGCGAACTGAACACCTGCTCCCGCAACGACGAGAGGTTTCTTCGCTTTTTCTAATGCTTCGATTAGTTTGACAATTTGCATCGGATTCGGCTTCGTCGTTGGTTGATATCCAGGTAAGTTAAATTCTCGGCTGTACGTCCCTTCTGGTAAAGCTTCTGAAATATTTTTCGGAATGTCGATAACAACCGGACCTGGTCTTCCTGTTGAAGCGATGTGGAAAGCTTCATTTACAATCCGTGGTAGATCCCGTACATCATCTACTTGATAGTTATATTTAGTAATTGGTGTCGTAATTCCTAAAACGTCCGACTCCTGGAAGGCATCCGTTCCGATTACAGTCTTCGCAACTTGCCCGGTAAAAATAACAAGGGGTAACGAGTCCATCATCGCATCGGTAATCCCGGTAATTAAGTTCGTAGCTCCTGGACCAGATGTAGCGATTACGACGCCTGTTTTCCCCGTTACTCGCGCATAACCCTCTGCTGCGAAAATCGCGCCCTGTTCATGACGGGTTAAGACGTGTTTGAACTTTGTCTTCGCACGATACATTGCGTCATAAATTGGCAATACTGCCCCGCCCGGGTAACCGAAAACAGTATCGACATTTTGCTCTTCTAAAAGTTCAATGAGCAAATCGGCACCCGTCCTTGGCTCTTGTTGTACAGCTGTCTCTTCTTGCGTCTCTGGGCTCATTTTTGCCTCTACTTTCACTTTCTTTTCCTCCTTAAAATTTTTTTATCATTTCAATCGTGACGATTGTCATTTGTGTAAGTACTTGCTGTATGTTCTTTGGGTAGTTAACTCATTTTTTTCAATATAAAAAACTCTTTCCTCCTCACAATCCATCTTTATGGACTTTGGGGAGAAAAGAGTTACTTTCACGGTACCACCCAAATTTGTAGCATTCTCGCGAAGGCTACCTCATGAGACTTCCCACACGAGAAGTCTACTTTGGTAACAGGTGCTTTTGGAAAAACACCCGGCTAAGCCTACTGAGAGCAAGCTCCGTTCGACAAAGCACTCAGGGATGATGTCGGAACAAGATGTAATTTTAGGTTCTCACCAGTCCCTAAATCTCTGTAATTACATATTGCCTTATTCCTTTTTTCCCGTCATCGATTTATTGTTTCTAAATATATAAAATTCAGAATTTTATATTTATATTCCAATTATA
>CALGOZ010000161.1 GCA_937960785.1 uncultured Pseudogracilibacillus sp. | reverse complement strand
TGCGCCACGGAAAGGTTGAGGACAAAATAGAACAAAAGTTTTCCGTGGTGACGAGCCAACAAAAATATCTATGCAAAAATCGACAATACTTTTATCACAACGTGGGCAATAGCCAAAATATAAAACCCTCTAACAAAATGCATATTGCATCGTCTAGAGGGTTTTATCCTTAGTAAAAAAATTTTGATTTTAATTACATCCGTCTTGAATTTAAAAGTACCATAAACTACACTTCCCAGGGGATAGTGTTAACAAGCTTGAAATGTTACCACGAATTCGAAAGTACCATAAGCTACGCTTTTCCGGGCCAACTTGCGTTATGCGGAGTGACCGTTGGCTAATCGTTGGATTAGTGGGATTTGATCGATATCAAAGTTCCCACCGCTGACGATTACACCGCAGTGACGTGATTTTATTGAATCGTTATGGGCAAAAAGAGCAGCAAGAGCAGCTGCGCCGGCCCCTTCCATTAACGTTTTATTTCGTTCTAGCATGTAGAGAATTGCACTAGCAATTTCCTCTTCAGTAACAGTGACAATATCATCGACATACTTCTCGATTAATGGTAATGTATGCTTTCCTGGAGTTTTAACTGCAATTCCTTCAGCGATTGTATCTGCTCGGAGGGGTTTTTGCGGTTTTATTCCGTGGAAAGCATAATAGGCTGGTGGAATAAAGTCTGCCTGCACCCCGATAATCCGGATATTTTTGTTTACATGTTTTGCGGCTACAGCCATACCACTAATGAGCCCACCACCACCAATCGGTACGATAAACGTATCGATGCGGTCCTCTTGGCGCAACGTCTCCATTGCGATTGTCCCTTGACCGGCCATCACGTCGTAATCATCAAAAGGATGCACATACGTAGCACCCGTTTCTCGTTGGGATTCCATCGAAGCTTCGTATGCTTCCTGAAATGAACTTCCGGTCAAAACGACTTTTGCTCCGTAGTTTTGAGTTGCTTCTACTTTCGTGTGGGGTGTTTTCTCCGGCATGAAAATTGTCGCTTTTGCTCCGAGTTTTCGAGATGCGTAAGCGACTCCTTGGGCATGGTTTCCCGCCGAAGCCGTAATAACCCCCTTTTCTAGTTGCTCTTTTGAAAGTTGCATTAATTTAAACGTTGCTCCCCGGAATTTAAAGGCTCCGGTTTTTTGTTGGTTTTCCATTTTAAAATATACTTTTTTATCGACGATACGATTCGTCGTTTCGGATGTAATTAATGGTGTTCGATGTACGATTGGCTTCAACCGTTCGTACGCTTGATAAATTTTTTCTCCTGTTAATAAATCCCCAATGATTCCACACTCCCTAAATAGTTCCGCTTATTAGCTACTTATTAGCTACGATAAGTTATTTGCTTCTTCGTAAGCCTGAATCTTACTCTCTAATTGTAACGTTAAATCGATCTCATCCCAACCATTAAGTAAATTTTGTCGATTATATTCTGGAATGTCGAAATCTAAGGTCGTTCCCTTATGGTCTGTGACGGTCTTTGCTTCCAAATCGATTGTTAACGTTAACTCGCTTTCTTCAGCTTCTTTCATACATTTATCTACTTGTTCCTTTGCTACTTCGATAACGAGTAAGCCATTTTTTAACGAGTTATTATAAAATATGTCAGCAAAGCTAGGAGAAATAACGGCTTTAAACCCATAATCTAATAAAGACCAAGGTGCGTGTTCACGGGAAGAACCAATTCCGAAATTTTCTCCCGCGAGTAAAATAGATGCGTCTTTATATTTTGGATTGTGTAAACTAAAGTCTTCCCGTTTATTGCCCTTTTCATCAAAACGCCAGTTATAAAATAAGTTTTTTCCAAAGCCGGTGCGTTTAATACTTTTTAAAAATTGTTTCGGGATGATTTGGTCGGTATCCACGTTCGTTCGATTTAGTGGGTAGACTAAGCCAGTATGTTGTTTGATTGGTTCCATTGAACGTCCCTCCTAAATTGTTGATAATTCATATTCGCGAACGTCGACAAAACGGCCTTCGATTGCAGCAGCAGCAGCCATTTCTGGGCTTACTAAGTGCGTTCTAGCACCGTTTCCTTGTCTTCCTTCAAAGTTACGGTTCGATGTGGATGCACAACGGCCCCCTGGGGGTACGATATCTTCGTTCATCCCTAAACACATACTACAACCGGCATCGCGCCATTCGAAACCTGCTTCTTTGAAAATTTTGTCGATTCCTTTTTCTTCTGCTTCCATTTTTACAAGGAAAGAACCTGGAACGACGATCGCACGAACGCCGTCTTTTACTTTTTTACCTTTAATAATGCGGGCTGCTTTTTCTAAGTCGCGTAGGCGAGAGTTCGTACAAGAACCGATAAAAACGTGGTCGATTTCGATCGATGTCATCGGTTGGTTCTCTTCTAGGCCCATATATTCTAAGGCGAGCTCGACACTTCTTGGATCTTCTGATTCGGCAATAGTTGGTGTAGAACCGCTAATTGGTGCTCCCATGCCTGGGTTAGTACCCCAAGTTACTTGCGGTTCGATTTTTGTTGCATCGATCGTTAAAGTCTTGTCGTACTCGGCGCCCTCATCCGTCGCAAGGGCGAGCCATTCTTGAGCAGCTTTTTCAAATTCTTCGTCTTTTGGTACGTGACGTCGGCCACGTAAAAATTCAACCGTCGTTTCGTCTGGGCTAATTAAACCTGCACGAGCTCCAGCTTCAATAGACATGTTACAAACTGTCATTCGCTCTTCCATTGTCATATTGCGAATTGCTTCTCCAGTATATTCAATTACATATCCAGTACCCATATGGACTCCGTACTTTGCGATAATCGCTAAAATTAAATCTTTTGCCGTAACTCCGACGCCTAATTCACCTTCGACTTTAACGTTTAATGTTTTTGGTTTTGCTTGCCAAATGGTTTGAGTCGCAAGGACGTGTTCAACTTCACTCGTTCCAATTCCAAAAGCTAAAGCTCCGAAAGCACCGTGGGTCGATGTATGGCTGTCTCCACAGACGATTGTTTTTCCCGGCTGGGTTAAACCGAGCTGTGGTCCGATTACGTGTACGATCCCTTGGTCAGGATGGAACATATCCGCCAACTCAATTCCGAACTCTTCACAGTTTTTCGCTAGGGTATCCATCTGTTGTTTAGCAATTGGGTCATTTACTTGTTCACGATTAATCGTCGGAACGTTATGGTCCATCGTCGCAAAGGTTAAGTCTGGACGACGTACTTTACGTCCTTTCATTCGTAAACCTTCAAAAGCTTGGGGTGACGTTACTTCATGAACCAGATGTAAGTCGATATATAATAAATCTGGTTTCCCTTCCTCTTCATGAACAACTTTTTTCTCCCAAACTTTCTCGATAATCGTTTTTGGTTTTGTCATTATCATACACCTCCAAATGAATGACTTTTCTTGTTGTTTTATTAAAGGTTATACGTTATTTGCGTACATTTTTAATCACTTGTTCTGTCATTTCGTCTGTGCCGACTAAAGTTCCGTCTTTCATGCTTAAGTCACCCGTATGGTAGCCAGCTTCTAAAGTAGCCTCTACAGCTTGCTCGATTGCATCAGCCTCCTCTTGTAAATCAAAGGCAAAACGAAGCATCATCGCTGCCGATAAAATCATTCCGAGCGGGTTGGCAATTCCCTTTCCAGCAATATCTGGTGCTGATCCGTGGACTGGTTCGTATAAACCAACGGAATCAGATAGGCTCGCTGATGGTAACATTCCGATCGAGCCGGTTAAGACGGACGCCTCATCACTTAAAATGTCTCCGAATAAATTTTCTGTTACGATGACGTCGAAGCTTTTGGGATTTGTAATAAGACGCATAGCTGCGGAGTCGACAAGCATGTGCTCAACGGTTACTTCTGGGTAGTCTTTACTTTTTTCTTCGACGATTTCACGCCACATCCGACTTGATTCTAAAACATTTGCTTTGTCAACGGATGTTAAATGTTTGTTGCGCATCATTGCACTTTGAAAGCCGAGGTCAACGATTCGTTCGATTTCTTCCCGTGTATAAAGAAGGGTATCGACGACGGTATTTCCTTGATCGCGGCGTTCCCGAGGCGTTCCAAAATAAAGGCCACCGGTTAGTTCACGAACGATGTAAATATCGCTCCCTTCAATAATGTCTTCTTTTAACGGGGATGCGTGAAGCAATGGTGCGAAACCTTTAATTGGTCGAATGTTCGCATATAAATTTAGTTCTTTACGAATTTTTAATAAGCCAGCTTCCGGGCGGTCTTCAACGGGTAAGTTATCCCACTTCGGTCCTCCGATTGCTCCGAGTAAAATTGCATCAGCTTTTTTGCAAACTTCGATCGTTTCATCGGTTAACGGTGTACCGTGACGGTCGTAGGAAGTTCCTCCGATATCGCGCTCAATAAAGGTGAATTCATGACCATGCACTTCACCGACTGCTTGTAACACTTGCACCGATGCGTCAATTATTTCTTGACCGATTCCATCACCCGGTAAGACTACAATTTTCTTCGCCATTTTCCTTCCTCTTTTCTTTATTTTCCTGAATAAGTTAGAGCGTCTGTGTTTTTAACTAGATTTTGTGTTTGCTTTGATAATCTTACGCCATTACTGTAAACCATTTTTAAAAGTTTTAGCTTTTGATTACAGTAAGTTAGATTGCTGTATACGAAATTAGAAATACTCAATTTCTATTTACAGTAGAGTTGGTTGCTGTATATGAAATTAAGAAAATCCGAATTCTGTTTACAGTAAAGCACGCTAATGTATACGAAATTACAAAAATACGAATTCTGTTTACA
>CALGOZ010000160.1 GCA_937960785.1 uncultured Pseudogracilibacillus sp. | reverse complement strand
AATTGTTCAACTTCACTCGCACATATTGGTCTATGTTCAATTTTCAAAGAGCAATCAACTTCCTCTCGTTGACCCATATAAGATTAACATCTTATAAAACTTTTGTCAACTATTTATCCGAGGAACTATATTATAAGATATTTATCAACTTTTGTCAAACTGCTGGAGGAAATATGTCGTTTTTTCTCCGCATAACCGCCAGCAAGAAATATATTACTACAAATATCACTTCTTGTAAAGGGGGAAGTTTAATTTTTATATTTAATATTACTATTTAATTTAAGTTCCTTTTTTCTCTTCATTATATATATAGATAAAAGACGTAGCATTCTTAAGGGAATTGCTACGTCTTTTTTCATCTATTATATTTTAAAGCGACTCATATGTTCGTTTAAATTGTCGACAAGTTCTTGTAGACGATAAGAAACATTTTGCATTTCTTCCATAGATGCAAGTTGTTCTTGAGCTAAAGTTGCTACATGATCTGTCTGTTCTGCTGAATTCTCGGCACTCGACGCAATTTGTTCAGATGCTGTTAATACTTCTTCGGATGTAGCAGACATCTCTTCGGATACAGCTGCTAATTCTTCAATTTCTTTTGCTACTAAATCGATTGAAGTTGTTATTTTCTCGAATACTGAACCTAATTGCTTTACCTCTTCAATCCCTTGAGCAACTTCAGTCATACTTGAGTCCATCGATTGATCTGCTTGTAACGTATGGTTTTGAATTAACTTAATTAAATCGCGAATATGAACTGCTGAATCCTTTGTTTCGTCAGCTAATACTCTCACTTCGTCAGCTACAACAGCAAAGCCTTGTCCCGACTCTCCTGCTCGAGCCGCCTCAATCGCTGCGTTTAAGGCTAATAAGTTAGTCTGTTCTGATATATCTGTAATCGTATCAATAATTGCACCGATTCGGTCTGCGTCGGCACGCAGGCTTTCGATAACTGACTTTGTTTCTGATGTCTCGTTTTTAATTCGATTCATTTGCTCCGTTGCACTTTCTACACTTTCTCCTCCAGCTACCGCACGATCGCGCATTTCGTAAGCTGATTCCGAAACCATCGATGCCGCATCGGCAACGCGCTGTACTCCTGATGACATATCCTCCATCGACTTCACACTATCGACTGCAACTTCTTTTTGTTGATTAGCTGAGTTTGTCAACTCTTCAACTGAATCGACAACTTTTGTCACAGCCTCAGACGTCTCGTCGGAACTAACTTTCACTGTATTCGCAGATTCGAGTAGAGCTTCACTATCCGATTGAATATTTCCAATTAAACTTCGCATATTATTCGTAATAACGTTAAAAATACGCGCTAATTCGCCGAGTTCGTCTTTTCGTTTTAAAAAGCTTCCTTCTAAATCAGTACTGAAGTCTCCTTGAGCCATCCTTTCTCCATAGCGGACCGTGGCTTCGATTGGATTTACGATATTTCGAGTAACGGCTAATATAATAACCGTCAATCCTAAAACAACGATTATTGCGCTAATATAAATTACTGTTAATAAACTGTTTGATACTGCCATTGCTTCATTTATAGGAACGACAATAAACGTAGCCCACGGATAAACAACTTCATTAATCTCCAAAGGAGTAAACATTCGGAAAACTTGTTCATCTGACATTTCCGAATCACCTTCGATTAATACTTGCTTAAATTCAATAATATCACGAATTAAGTCATCGACTAAGGGATGGTCGAGCAAGGCCGGTATTTCATAATAATTTTCTCCAATTAATTCATTGTTTTCATGGGAGAGAATATTACCATTAGCAGTTATAAAACCGGCAAATCCACTTTCATAAAAGGTAAAATCTCGAATAAATTCATCGATTTTTTCTAACGTCATATTTACACCAGTCACTCCGATTACTTCATCGTCAATTATGACCGGATATACAATAGAGGTGATTAAATACTCCTCTCCTTGAATTGAGTAATGAAACGGCTCCCAAATCTGTGGTTGACCTTGATTAAATACTAAGTTCAAATTCGTTTGAAAGCTACCTTCTTCATCGTAACCTTGTACCGGTTCAACGAAATAATTGCCCGACTCTTCCTTCGACCAAGCAGGTATAAATTGTCCGGTATGATCGTGGCCTTCTTCGTTAACGAACTCATCATCTTTACCATCGAAGGCATCTTTTTCCCAATACATCCACGTCGATAAAGCTGAATCGTTACTTTCTAACAACTGTTGCAACATCATGTTTGCTTCTTCTCGCTCTGGACGAATGCCTCGTTCAATATACGTTTCAAACGTTTGGGAAATCGTTTTAACCGCCGACATTATGCTACCTAATTCTACTTCTATGTACCCTGATAAACGCTCACCATGAGAATATAACATTTCTTCCGCCGTTTGCTCTACTTCTTTTTGTACATTTATTGAAACATATAAAATAAGGCCGATAAAAATCACTAACGTTGGAAGTAAAATTAAAGTTAAAATTCTTGTTCTTAACTTTTTCATTAACGATCGAATGCCCCTTTCCTTAATTATTATTCTACGACACTTATACGTAATGGAAACCATTTCAAAAACTGAAATATATATTTTTCAAGTCGTTAGACCTATCAATATATACTGACGATTAACTATGTTGTAATAATCAAGATAAGACAAACTACCTAATGGCATACAGTTATATTTTAACTTTAAAATCGTTTATTTACAATATATCTTATATTTTTTATTAATTTAACGTACAAAGCAAGACATCATGTTCAAAATTTCTTATAATAATACTTACAACGTACTGTTAGCGATTATTGATCAGACATAAATTAGTTGCAAAAGAGGGAGATACTTTTGATTGAAGTTAAAATCGATGGAGCATCACGGGGAAATCCAGGACCTAGTGGTGCTGGAATTGTCATTAAGGTGGATGGTAAAGTTAAGGAATATTCCTTTCCATTAGGTAAGATGACAAATCATGAAGCTGAATTTATCGCGATGATTAAGGCCCTTGAAATATGCACGATATTTGGCTATGAACGAGGCTTAGCCTTTCAAACAGATTCACAGCTCGTTGCAGATGCTGTTGATAAAAATCATGTGAAGAATGAAATATTTCAGCCCTTATTAGAAAAAATAAACCAATTAAAAAAGCCTTTTTCCTTTTGTTTTGTTAAATGGATACCAAGTGAGCAAAATAAACATGCCGATCGTTTGGCTCGGGAGGCAGTTTTTTCCCAAAAGCAGTAGTTTCACTTTAGTAAAATCATTACCCGGGAAATAACGGGATTTTACTATCGACAAATCGATTGCTTAGGCGTAACATTATACGTATCGGAATGTTGTAAAAAAATTTAGAGGTGGTAAAATGAAACGTCGGCTTATATCTTTTCTAATCATTAGTACAGTTGGAATACTCGCATCCTGTCAAGCGATGGAGCTTGACGACGAACGAAGTGATTCAGAGCAAAGTGATGATTACTTCGAAACAACAATTGAAGAACGCGATCACCTTGAAGAAGAGGATCCCTCGGATAGATCAGATGCAACAGAGTCCAGAAATGATGAACAAGCCTACATGAATAGTGAACTAATGGACCGTTACTTTACAGAAGTAGTGATCGAAGTCGAATACGAAGATAGTAAAGAATATGAAGCAGAGATTAAACAGGATAATGGAGAAATTAAAGCGGAAATTGATGATGAACTTAATGGCGAAAAAATTAAAGGAGTCGAAGCTTTCGACTATATCGTCGAACGAATGGAACAAGTAGAAGTTACTCCAATAAGTGATATGGGAGAAGTAACAGAAGAAATTCTAAGTCTTTTTGACTTACCAAAAACATATAAAGAACTAGAAATCGAAGTAAAGTTCCACAACGGTTCAAAAATAGAAATTGAAGATAAAATGAAATAAATGATGAAATTTATCTTTACAAATTAGGTGAGAGTATGAGTGTTTGGTTTATCGTTAATTTTATTATATTTTTATTCGTTGTAATAAAAGTAAGTGAAGGCAATCTCATGCCCCATACAATTGTCGGTGGTCTTGGGATGCTTTTTATTTTATACAATTGGACGAGGCATGCCGTATTTACGACAATCCGTTCCTCGATCCCTAGGGAAAGAAAAATTATATTTGCCAAATTATCAAAGAAAGTTTTGCCCCTCCATAAATGGACAGGGACTTCCGCTTTAATAATAATTTGTATTCACTTTATACTCGTATTACGTTATTTCCCCTTTGAATTACAAAATATTAAAATGATTACCGGTCTTATTGCTCTTACCTGCTTAATCGGTGTCGTAATATTTGGCTGGTTACGTCATTTCAGAACGACGGTTGCGCGAAGATATATCCATTGGACTTTTGCCTATCTAGTAATCCTTTCAACAGTTATACATATTTTTATGGCTTAAATTTTTAAAACCTGAACGACTAGTTACTTTACTGGTCATTTTATTTTTAATATATTTATCTATCGAACTTTGTTATGCGGATTCTTTTCCATAAAAATTATAAAAAGAAATAGTTCGTTCAAAAGATTAAGAAAATTTGTCGAATTTCATTAAATAGTGTTACATAAAGTAAGGTTCTTTGTTATGCTTAAAATAGGCAATTAGATTATTAGGCTTGCAGAAAGGGGAATATTAGATGGAAAAACCTTTTAGACGCGATGTCATTCGTAATGAAGTTAATAGTTTAGAAGGACGGGTTTTAACCTTTTATTTAAACACAGATTCCGCTAGTGAAGAATGGAAAATCAGATTAAAAAATGGACTAAAACGAACAGAAGAATATCATCGTATATCAAACCCTGATGATGCCCCACTTCTAAAACAAATTATTAAAAATGTACGAGTAAAAGTCCGTGATCTACAACGCAATTTAAAAACAAGTCTTATCTGTTTTGCTTCAAAAGATAAGGTATTATTTTATCCGTTTCATTTCCCCGTTGAAAATGACTTCCAATGGCGAGAAGAACCAGCAACAGAACAATTAGAACAGCTCTTTCAAACTTATACACGTACAGGAGTAATTTTACTTCAGGCAAATAGTGTTACATTAATTTCGTCTACTCTCGGTGAATTAGAAGACGAAGCACACTTTGAGATGGATTTTGATACAGAAAGTTGGAAACGATACAAAGGTTTAGCCTTCGGTTCAATTATTTCAAGTAGTGCTAACCACCGGCATAAGTTCGAACGTAGAATGCGCGAAAATCAAACACGTTGGTATCGGAATCTAGTCCCAATTATTCGTAATTATGCAAAGGAAAAAGGTTGGAAATCAATTTATTTAGTCGGACCAACCACATTAACTGAGGGATTTCGTAAAGAATTGAATGAAAAAATTACCAAAGTCATTAACCGCAACTTAGCTAGTAAGTCTGCTCGCGAAATATTACAACGGACAATTTTTGCTCCAAATGACGATGACTAATTTATAAAGTACACAAGTTAGGACAAACATATTAATAAAAACGTTGTTCTCAGTATAAAAGGAACAACGTTTTTAAAATGCCTTATTTAGTAAGGAAATCCCAATAGATAGCGCACACGAAATTAAGTTTTAGAACAAAAATAAAAATGGATTAAGCTTTCTAGTACTAGAAAACTTAATCCATTCTTCTATTTAATGTTAATATGTCTCAACTTTTATGATTAATTCGACGATGATACCTCTACAGCATAATCTGCTAATAAACGAGCACCAAAGCCGGTAGCTGAATTGCGATAGTACCCCTCTTCTTTACTCTCCATTACACCCGCCATATCGACATGGACCCATCTTTTCGGATTTTCAATGAAACGGCGAAGGAATAAAGCCGCTGTAATCGAACCACCATAGCTTTGATTACTTATATTGGAGAAGTCGGCATAATCGCTTTTCAACGTTTGGTCGTAATCTTCAATTAATGGCATTGGCCAAACGAAATCCCCATTTTCCTCACCGATTGCTTTCATTTTTGTCAATAATGATTCTTCCCCAAAAATTCCAGCTACTTTCGGTCCTAATGCAAAGGCAATTGCACCAGTTAATGTTGCAATATCAACGATGTAATCTGCTTCTAACTCTTCTGCGCGCAATAAACCATCGGCCAAAATTAAACGACCTTCCGCATCGGTATTGCCGATTTGAACCGTATGACCATTTTTATATGTAATGACATCACCCGGTAATAAGGAATGACGGTCCGGCATATTTTCTACCGTTTGAATTAAACCGACGACGTTTACTTTTGCTTTTAAACTAGCTAACAGTTTCACTGCACCAGCTACTGCTGCAGCTCCCCCCATATCCATACGCATATCACTTAAATTACGACCACTCTTTAAGCTAATTCCTCCCGTATCAAACGTAACCCCTTTACCAACGAGAGCAATTAACGGTTTAGAAGCGTCGCCTTTATAATGAAGTTCGACAAAAGCCGGATCATACTTACTTCCACGATTTACTGCAAGTAAACCGTTCATCTCCATCTCTTCCAAAGCGTTCTTGTCGTGGACTACAACGTCGACGTCCGTACCTTCGAAGGTTTCCATTAAAATTTGCGGAAACGTTTCCGGATTTAATTTGCTTGGGATTTCATTCATTAAATCGCGAGAGAATGCCGTCGCTTCAGCGCGTAACTTCCCTTCTTTAACCGCTTGTTGACGAAGGGCTCCTTGCTTCAAATGTAATTCAACCGCTTCTGTTTCTTGTTTTGATTTATAAGTCGTAAACTGATAACTACCTAAATGCCAACCTTCCACGAAGGCTGTTGTTACTTTTTGAATATCTAATACTTGGAATGCCTCTTTAAACTGTTCATCGGCAACTATTGCCTTCGTTACTTTTTGCTTTTGTAAATCGCGAGCGATACTACCGGCAAGTTGACGAATCTTTTCATAAGTTTGTTGCGACTCTTTTATTTCCTTTACGAAAACGTGTAATTCACCATTTGCGAAAATCGTACCAAAATCACCGGTTTGATCAGCGATATAATCTTTTACATCTTCATTCGTAAATTTAAAAAACACTTTTGCTTCTCTAGCCATCCGTTACCCTCCTAAAATTAATAGCTTACGTTTAAAGTATCGCTTAGTTTAACCAATTTCGCAATTAAAACATTTTACCTTTAATACAGTTTTTATGCTAGGATAAAGATGATTGAGAAAATAAAATGAACTCTTTTTTCACACAAAAATAAATAGAATGAGGAGGACTTGCGATGAAAACTGTTACAGATCATTTAGGTAGAGAAATATCTTTTTCCTTTCCACCGAAAAAAATCGTCTCTTTTGCCCCAGCGATTACACAAACCTTATATTCACTCCAATTAGATGACGAAATTGTCGGAAGGACTCGTTTTTGCAAATATCCACAAGATAAAGTAGCAAAAGCCTTAAATGTAGGTGGTACAAAAGATTTCAAAATAGATCGTATTCATTCGCTAAAACCAGATTTAATCATTATGGAAAAAGAAGAAAATACAGAAGAAATGGTAAAAGAATTAGAAAAACATTATCCCGTCTATGTTTTTGAAATACAATCGGTGGACAATGCCTTCCGAATGATTACAGACCTTGGTACAATTACAGATCGCAATCTTCAAGCAGAATCCTTAAGTAACGGAATTCGCGCCATGTTAGATACATTACCTAGACAATTTAAGGGTGAAAAAGCCGCCTACGTTATTTGGCAACGCCCCTACATGGTCGCCGGTAATCGTACATATATTAATTCCGTATTGGAAACGTTAGGGTTTGAAAATCCTTTCACAACATACGAAGGACGTTATCCAACGGTTACTGAAAAAGATTTCGCACAAGAACATTTAGACTATATCTTTTTAGCTACTGAACCTTTCCCCTTTCAAGAAAGCCATGTTGAGCAGTTTAAAGAACAATTTCCTGACGCAATTGTCAAACGTATCGATGGAGAAATGTTTTGGTACGGTGCAATGATGCTAGATGCAGTTCCTTATTTTACATCGTTTTTTAAACAAGAAAAATAAACTATTAGAAACTTAGTAGACGGTGCCTTTTATAAAAGGTAGGCACCGTCTTTTTATATTGATCCTTTTTCCCTTACCCCTCGCTCCCTATTTCGCATTGTAATCATCGCTGCAATAAAGGATAAAGCGACAAAGCCAATTCCAACATGTGGTGTGACAGCAATCGAGCGATAATCAATAATAAAACTGCCCACTAACGTTCCAAAGGCAATTCCTAGTTGTAATGCTGCATTATTTAAGCTTTGTTGAATATCGGAAGTTTCCGGTGCAACTTGGAATAAATGACTTTGGATCGGAGGTGTAATTCCCCAACTGACAATTCCCCACAAAATTAAAATCGGCCAAAAAAGAATGAGTAAATTCGTCGTAAATGGCATAATAAATAAACTTAACGCTAAAATAGCGATTGCTGATAGTAACGTTTTACGATTACCGAAACGATCAGCAAAAACACCCGCTAAACCACCGCCAGAAACGGCAGCAATCCCATAACATAAATATAAAATTGAAATCGTTAAGCCATCGAAATTCATCGTTTCTTTTACATAAGGAGTTAAATATCCATAAAAGGTAAAGTGACCAGCTAAAAAGAAAAATGTCGTTGCATGGGCTAAAAACACGCGATGATCCTTCAACGTAGCTAATTGTTCTCTTAAGGTGACGACTTGGGTTGGTTTTACCTGCTGTAACGTAAAATGGACCCCAACAAATAAAAGTAACGTTAAAAAAGCGGTCAAAATAAAAGGTGCACGCCAATTAATAAAGTTCCCTAAAAACACACCAATTGGTAAGCCGAGCACAAGAGAACCACTAATCCCCATCACGACAAGTCCGATTGCCCGACCCCGATAAGCCGGTTCAACGACGCGGGAGGCTAAATTAATACTAAGAACTGTCGCAACCGAACCACTTGCTGCAGATAAAATACGAGATAACAATAACATTGTGAAATTCGTGCTAACGACTGCTAACATAATCCCAATGAAAAAAACAACTAAAGAAAGCATAATTAGTTTCTTTCGTTCTACTCTTGCAAAAGTAACAAGTAAAATTGGGGAAGAAATTGCAAAGACAAAAGCAAAGACAGTGATAAGTAACCCCGCCGTACTAATCGTTATATGTAAATCGGTAGCAATCAAATCTAAAATTCCACCGACAATTAGCTCTGACATGCCTACGACAAAGGCAATTAACATTAACATATATACACGTCGATCCATAAACTAGTTATTTCTCCTTTATTTATAAAGCTATGTATTTATTTAAACAGAAACGCGAAGTCCGCACAAGCGGAATTCGCGTTGCAATCTTTAATCCACAGTTACAACATCCCGTTCAAAACGATCGTACCGTAACGGTTCTGGTGAAAATACAGTTTCCTCGGCGCCGGTAATTAATTGTTCAATTAACTTACCCGTTCCTGTTGCTAAACTAATTCCATCCCCTTCGTGTCCTGCTGCAATGTAATATCCCGGAATTTCATCGACAGCTGATACAATTGGTAAATGGTCTTCCGTATACGGACGAAATCCAGTATAGGCACGAATAATTTTAAAATCATTCATTTTTGGGAAAAAACGCAAAGCACGATTTGCAATTGTCTGAACGACGTTAATATCAATCGTACTATCGTAACCTACGAACTGACGGCTACTTCCGATTAAAAAATTTTGACTTTCGGTCGGCTCTAAAACGAGAGCAACTCCGTGTGCTGCCGTCCGCTCATCAGCAATGCGCTCACGACCAAACTTATTCATTAAATACCCGAATTCCATTACATTTCGCAACATTACGGGCTCAGAACGTGAACCGACTAAAATATGACCTTTACGCGGAATAATTGGCAATTTAATCCCTAACATTTCACTTACAAACGGAGCCCAAACTCCCGCAGCATTAACGACTTTTTCAGCATAATATGTACCGTTAGTCGTCTCGATTTTGAAGTCTTCCTGTTTCGTTATATTTGTCACTTCTGTTTGGGCTCTTACTTGTAATCCAAACTGTTCAGCCTTATGAATTAACGAATAACAAAACATATAAGGATTAATTAAGGAATCAGTCTCACAAACTAGACCGCCGGGAATATCGTCTGCAAAAAATGGTGATTCATCTTTAATATCCTGACGATCAAGCACTTCAAACTGTAAACCCGCTTCATTTTGCGTCTTTACCCATTCGATGGCTGCTTCCATTTCTTCTTCATTATCACAAACTAAAATACTACCATGTTCTCTAAATTCAAAAGGGATTTCTAACGTCCCGTGCAAATCCCTTAATAACTCTTGACTTACAAGCGACATCTCACTATCGAAACCCGGATCTTTATCCACAATCGTAACATTCCCATCACAGCGAGAGCTCGTTCCGCTAGCGATATCATTTTTTTCAATTAAAACTGTTTCTAAACCAGCCGTTGCTAAATAATAAGCTGTTGCACTTCCGACAATTCCTCCACCAATGACTGCTACTTCATACCGTTTCCTTCCCACCGGTATACCTCCCTATTAAATGTCAAAATGAAAATGGTTCATGTATTATATTTCAAGAAAAGAAAAAGAATCGACTTGTTTGAACGATTCTCTTTCGACTTTGTTCATATAACAATTTATTTTATGTTATGATAGAAATATATTTATATATAGTTTTACGTATATCATACCTTAAAACTTGGAGGTTACACAAGTGAGAGATGTCATTATATGTCGTTGCGAAGAAGTAACGTTAAAACAATTAGAAGAAACAGCTAAACAATTTAATACTACTGCCCGAGAATTAAAATTACGCACACGAGCCGGGATGGGTTTTTGTGGAGGTAGGACCTGTCGTCCGATCGTCGATGAAGTATTATTAAAAGTAACGAACACTGAACCGACCGATCCTCTTCCGTTAAAAGTACAACCTCCCGTTCGACCAATTTCATTAGAGCAACTAGGAGGCTATAACAATGAAACAAAAACGGATTGAACATCATCCAATTCTCGGTGACGCAACGAAAGGAAAAAAGATTACGTTTACCTTTAATGGTAAAACGTATGAAGGTTATGAAAAGGATACGATTGCTTCAGCTTTATTAGCTAACAGAATTCGTACTTTACGATACCACGAACATTCCGGTTCACCCCGAGGCATTTATTGTAATATAGGGCATTGCTTTGAATGTCGAGTTACTGTAAATGGAGTATCAAACGTTCGAGCTTGCCTTACACCAATTGAGCCGAATATGGTAGTTGAAAGTGAAAGGGAAAAACCTTCACCATTAGATCCGAGCAATGAAACGTTCCCTAAAACGTACAAAGAATATGCAGAAATGAAAGATGGTGAAGAAACATGAGTAAATACGATGTCATTATCGTCGGTGCTGGACCTGCAGGACTTGCTGCAGCAATCGCATGTCGTAAACATGATTTAAACGTCGCCGTCCTCGACGAATTCCCTTATGCAGGAGGTCGACTGCTCGGTCAATTACATGAAGAACCGAACGGAGAATGGTGGAACGGTATTGCAGAAGGTGAAAAATTAATCGAAGAAGCAAATAAATTAAATACAGAAATCAAACTGCATGTATCCGTTCACCATATCGAAAAGAAAGAAAACGGATCAATTATCGTACATACAAATAAAGGAAACTACCCGACTACTCACGTTGTAATCGCAACGGGTGCTGCTGAAGCGGCAACACCTATTCCTGGATGGACTTTACCAGGGGTTATGTCAATTGGTGCTGCGCAAGTAATGACGAACGTACATCGCGTACGTGTCGGTGAACGGGGCATTATCGTCGGTGTTAATGTCTTATCTGTAGCAATAGCCCGGGAGTTGCAACTAGCAGGAATCGATATACATAGCATAGCATTACCGGTAGAAAATGTAGCGACTACTGAACATAGTAATCCGAAAAAAGTAATGGAGCGTCTCGTACGCATCGCTCACTTAGCACCTTCTGCTTTTATTCGATTCGGTAGTAAATTTGCTCATTTTAATTGGGCACAAAATCTAGCTGTACAATTTTTTCCTAAATCTGGTGTGAAAATGTGGGACATGCCGATTCATTTACGAAAAGCAATTACCCAAATAAACGGAGAAAAAGCCGTTGAATCTGTTACGACGGTTGATATAAATGCCGACGGTACACCAGTTCAAGGAACAGAAAGCGAAATCCCTGTCGATTTCGTTTGTATCGCGGGGGGATTGTATCCATTAAGTGAACTGGCCGCAACCGTCGGTGTACCGTTTCAATATGTTGCTTCATTAGGCGGTCACGTCCCAGTCCATAACGAAGCGATGGAAACGCCGGTAGAAAATGTATACGTCGCTGGAAATATTACCGGAATTGAAAGTGCAAAGGTCGCACGAGAACAAGGTACTGTCGCTGGATTATCAATCGCTTATAAAACATCTAAAGATCAATCCGTAAAACAACGATTAGAAGAAGCATTAAAACAAGTAATTGCAACACGACAAGCAGCGACGATTCAATTTGATCCCCACATCGAAGAGGGACGTCGACAAGTCCACAGAAACTTTATCCAAATCACGAAGAATAAATCATAAGGTGGCCATAAAAGATGAAAAACATTATGTTAATCGGTTTTATGGGAGCGGGAAAAACGACGATTGCAAAAGAACTCGCTAAACTATTAAATCGTCCCTTTATCGACACTGATGAACAAATCGAACAAGAATTAGGTATGCCGACGACAGAAATTTTCAGTAAATATGGAGAAGCTTTTTTCCGCAAAAAGGAAAAGGAACACATTTTATCTCTTATTAAAAAAGAAGGTAAAGTCGTTGCTCTTGGTGGAGGGGCTTTTTTACAAGAGGAAATTCGCAATGCTTGTTTAGATAATTGTTTCGTCGTATATCTCGACCTTAGTTGGAAGAGTTGGTTGGATAGACTCGGTGATTTAATTACAACGAGGCCGATTTTACAACAAAAGTCCGAAGATGAAATAAAACAACTATTTGAAGAAAGAAAGGCTTATTACAGTACTCATCATTTAAAAGTAAATACCGACGGAAAATCACCCCAAATAATTGCAAAAGAAATTATTGAACGTTTGGACGAAAACGCCTAAATAATTGACATACTAGAAAGAGACTGGGCAAAACTTAGCAAAAAACTTGAGCAAGTAGCTTTTTATTCAGCTAATGCATTTAAAAAATGCTTTAAACCTTGCGTCTTATTGCGTTATTAAGTAAGTTAGGAAGGAATAACATCTCAGTTTACTCAGTAGAAGGCTCTCTGTCGAGTAAGTTAATGAGAAATAACACTTGTGCTTACTTAATGGAACCCTCCACTAGGTAAGATAATTAGAGTCGACACTTCAGCTTACTCAATGGAGACCTCTACTGAGTAGGTCCACGCACAAAAGTGTTGCATCTTACTCAATGGAGACCTCTACTGAGT
>CALGOZ010000159.1 GCA_937960785.1 uncultured Pseudogracilibacillus sp. | reverse complement strand
TCTTTTTTCAAACGACTTTGTTCTGCCTTTTGTTCATCTAGTTGGGCCTGCAATCCTTCTAATGTTTTTCGTTCTTTTTCAAGTTCATCGCGTTTACTTTCTACGTCAGATTTTTTTGTTTCAACTTCTACTCTTTTGTTCGCTAGAGCGTTTTGATCCGCTTCGTGTTCTTCCATAATGCTACGGTCTTGGTCCATAATCGTATTTACTGCTGTCGTACGCATAATAAAGTCGGTAAAGTTTTGAGCTCCTAATAATACAGATAGGAAGCGAGACTTACCGCCACTTTCTTGAAGGGAGCGAAGTCGTTCCTTTAACAATTCATTTCGTTCATCGATTCTTTCTTTTAAAATTTCGATCTCGTCATTCAATTGGGATATTTCGTTTTCTAAACTATTAATCTCTTTTTCCGTAGAGCGGATATTCGATGTAACGGATTGAATATCGGCTCTAGTCACAACGAGTTCTTCTTCAATCGCATCTAATTGCTCCTGGACGGTCATCTGTTCTTTTTTGTTCTCATCCATTTTTTCATTAATTTCACGTTTATCGCGATTAATTTCGTTTGTTTTTTGTTTTATTTCGCGTTCTTCTTGCTCTAGCTTTTTAAGTTTACGATCGATATCGGATGATGCTAGTGTAGAGTCTAAACTGTAGTTAAAGGAAAACGTAAGAACAATTAGCGTAATTATTATGTAAATAATGCGCCTATACATTTAATCCTCCCTCTTTCGTTGTAAATTTGATTGATGCGAATTATACTTTTAAAAATTTACGAACGCTCATTCCACTACCCCACATACCAATCACAGCACCAATTAAAATGATGACGAGGGATAGTTGCCATAAGAATGGGTTTAATGGTAACAACTGTACAAATGGGAAAGCTGTTTGATCTATTAATGAATTATAAATATACGTATACGCAATACTTAATACGGTAATCGGTATAATCGAACCTAGAACACCTAATAAAAATCCTTCGACAAAAAACGGCCAACGAATAAAGGCATTCGTCGCTCCGACTAATTTCATAATTCCAATTTCTTCACTTCGTGCCATAATTGTAAGTTTAATAGTATTGGAAATTAAAAAGATTGCCGTTAATACAAGAGCTGTAATTAAAATTGCACCAATTGCACGTACATAATTGTTAAACTTAAATAATTTCGGAACAACATCTTGTCCGTAATTTACTTTATAAACATAATCAAAGCGTTCGATTTGCTTTGCAATTGATTCTGTTTCTTGTGGTTCTGATGCTTTTACAATATATGCATGATTGAGTGGGTTATCTTGCTCATACAATTCCCAAGCTTTACCTTGTTCTCCCATATCTTCTATTAAATTTTTAAATTCGTCGTCTTTCGATGAGAATTCAACTGATTCTACACCGGAGATAGCCTCGATTTCATCACCTAGATCACGAATGTCGTCTTCATCTGCAGTTACTTCAATCAACGCCTTAATTTGGACATCCTCTTCTACTTTCACTGCCATTTGGTTGATGTTAAGCATTAACATAATGAATGTACCAACTAATATAAGTGTAACAGTTACCGCACCGATGGATGCAACCGACATCCAACCATTACGGATGACGTTTTTCATTCCTTCTTTGAAATGTCGTTTTATCGTATTAAATTTCATAGCCATAAACCCCTTGTTCTTCATCTCTTACAACTATACCGTTTTCGATTGCGATGACTCGTTTTTTCACCGTATTTACAATCTCTTTACTGTGAGTAGCCATAATCACTGTAGTACCCCGAGTATTAATCTCCTCTAAAATACGCATAATAGACCATGAAGTGTCCGGGTCTAAGTTCCCTGTAGGTTCATCAGCGATAATAATCTTTGGATAGTTCGCAATCGCTCGGGCAATTGAAACTCGCTGTTGTTCTCCTCCAGATAGCTCATTTGGAAATGAGCGAGCCTTATGTTTCAACCCAACAAGATCAAGCACCTCCATGACACGATCACGAATTTTATCCGGAGACATTTCAATAACTTCTAATGCAAAGGCTACATTTTCGAAAACGGTTAATCTTGGTAGCAACTTAAAGTCTTGGAAAACGACTCCAATTTGACGGCGAAAATAAGGGATATCTTTTTGTTTTAATTTAGATAATTCGATATCATGAATTTTAATTTCCCCTTTAGTAGGAATTTCCTCGCGGTAGATCATTCGGATAAAAGTAGATTTACCGGCACCACTAGGACCAACGATGTATACAAATTCACCTTGGTCAATTTTTATATTTAAACCCTTGGCAGCTGTAACGCCATTTGGATACGTTTTATGTACATCGATCAACTCTATCATTTTTTTACCACCTTATTAACCCTATTATATATTATCCTTGCATGAATAAGCTTTTCTTATATATCCTTCTCTAGCATAACATAAAACGACGATTTTTTTGCTTAAAATTTTGTTACATTTTCATTTCATTTTTAATGTTGCATGTAGTTTTAACTAAACATAGTATAAATTACCATAGAATACGTTTTTTATAACTTTTTTGTTTTATTTACTCGTACACATTTTTTGAGAATTATCTTTTTCTTTTCTTGTTTTTTGACATATTTCTTGTTAAATGGTAAAAAAAGCCCCTAGATCTAGTCTATTGCTAATTCTAGGGGCATTTTATTATATATTATTATATTTTACTATTTTCGGCAATTAGTTGGCGACGATGTTCACTAGTTTTCCTGGAACAACAATCACTTTGCGGACTGTTTTACCGTCGATCCACTTTTGGATTCGTTCGTCTTCTAAGGCAATTTTTTCTAATTCTTCATTAGTTATATCCTTCGGTACATTCACTTTTGAACGTACGCGACCCATTACTTGAATGACAATTTCAACTTCGTCTTCAACTAATTTCGCTTCATCATAGGTAGGCCAAGCTTCGTATGTGATGGTATCTTCATGACCTAATCGATCCCATAACTCTTCACCGATATGCGGAGCGATTGGGTATAATAACTTGACGAAGCCTTCTATATATTCTTTAGAAATCTTTTCTGCTCGGTATGCTTCATTTACAAAAACCATCATTTGTGAAATAGCTGTATTAAAGTGTAGATTATCGTAATCTTCGGTTACTTTTTTCACTGTTTCATGGTAAACCTTTTCTAAGGATTCTGTCGGTTCGTCAACGATTTTGTCGGATAAGCTACCGTCTTCCTTAACGACGAGACGCCAGACTCGATCGAGGAATCGACGTGCACCATCTAATCCCTCCGTCGACCATGCCACATCAGCATCAAGCGGTCCCATAAACATCTCATAAAGACGTAATGTATCGGCACCATGAGATTGTACGATATCATCTGGGTTTACAACATTACCCCGTGACTTACTCATCTTTTCATTGTTTGACCCTAAAATCATTCCTTGGTTAAATAACTTTTGGAACGGTTCTTTCGTCGGGACGACACCGATATCGTATAAAAACTTATGCCAGAAACGTGCGTACAATAAGTGTAATACAGCATGCTCTGCTCCACCGATATACAGATCGACTGGTAACCATTTCTTTAAAAGCTTCGGGTCAGCTAATTGTTCATCATTGTGTGGATCGATGAAACGTAAATAATACCATGAGCTTCCGGCCCACTGCGGCATCGTGTTTGTTTCTCGGCGCCCCTTCATACCAGTCTTAGGACAAGTAACGTGAATCCAATCGCTATTGGCTAAAGGGGATTCACCCGTACCAGAAGGTTTAATTTCATCCATTTCTGGTAAAGTTAACGGAAGTTCTTCTTCGGGAACCGTCGTCATCGTACCATCTTCCCAATGGATAATTGGAATTGGCTCTCCCCAGTATCGTTGACGAGAAAATAACCAATCTCGAAGGCGGTAAGTAACTTTACGTTCACCTTTTCCATTTTCTTCTAACCAGTTAATCATCGTTTCGATCGCTTCTTCTTGGTACATTCCATTTATAAAATCTGAATTTATATGCTTACCATCTTCTACATATGGTCCTTCTTCAATATTTCCACCTTCAACCACTTCCACAATCGGCAAATCGAAGGTTTTAGCAAATTCATAATCTCGGTCATCGTGGGCTGGAACAGCCATAATAGCTCCTGTACCATAAGATGCTAAGACATAATCAGCAATCCAGATCGGAATCTCTTTATCATTAACTGGATTAATTGCATAAGCACCTGTGAAAACTCCGGTCTTCTCCTTCGTCGTATCGGTTCGTTCAATTTCTGTTTTATTTTTTACTTCTTCGACGTAGGCTTCGACGGCTTTACGTTGTTCGTCGGTAACAATTTTTTCTACTAAATCATGCTCTGGGGCTAAGACAGCATACGTTGCACCGAACAATGTATCGGGACGAGTCGTAAATGCTTGGAATGTTTCGTTATGATCCTTAATTTCAAACGTAACTTCTGCTCCTTCTGAACGACCAATCCAATTGCGTTGCATCTCTTTAATGCTTTCCGGCCAATCGAGGTCTTCTAAGTCTTCAAGTAAGCGATCAGCATAAGCTGTAATTTTTAACATCCATTGTTTCATCGGTTTTTTCACAACAGGGTGTCCACCGCGCTCACTTTTTCCATCAATTACTTCTTCGTTTGCTAAAACGGTACCAAGAGCCGGACACCAGTTAACCTCGACCTCATCCATATAAGCGAGACCTTTTTCGTATAACTTAATAAAAATCCACTGTGTCCACTTATAATAGTGAGGATCTGTGGTGCTAAATTCACGGTCCCAGTCATAAGAAAACCCGAGTTCTTGAATTTGCCGTCTAAACGTGGCAATGTTTTTATCAGTAAATTCTGCTGGGCTATTACCCGTATCTAATGCATATTGCTCAGCTGGAAGCCCGAAAGCATCCCATCCCATCGGGTGTAACACTTCATATCCTTGCATTCTTTTCATACGTGAAATAATATCTGTCGCCGTATAACCTTCGGGATGACCGACATGCAATCCAGACCCAGAAGGATACGGGAACATATCTAGTGCGTAAATTTTTTTCTTATCGGAATAAGCATCCGTTTTAAAGGTTTTGTTTTCTAACCAATATTTCTGCCATTTCCGTTCAACTTCCTTATGGTTATAACTCACCGTTATGCCTCCCCTTAATCGTTTACTCCATTGTAAAATATAAATCGCTATTTACTTGGAGGTATATATAATAAAATATATGTAAAATAAATAGCCGTTCAAAAAACGACTAATAATATCCTGATAAAATTGCGTGCGATTCCGTCAATTATATGTATATAGCTACTCGAATTGTAGAGAATTGGCGGAAATTTGTCAAGATTCGTGCCATGTCCCTATAAAAATGTCGCTCAACTTTATCTTTAATGCTAAACTTAAATTATCAAACAAAAGTAAATCTACGGAAGGAATGACAAGAATGATTTTACACGGTGCAATTCCTTTTGCTCATGAACTTTTACAAAAGACGGTATCTAAAGGTGCAACCGTCGTCGATGCAACTTGCGGTAATGGAAATGATACACTTTTTTTAAGTGAAGCCGTCGGTGAGCAAGGTCACGTTTACGCCTTTGACATACAGTGGCAAGCAATCGAGACGACTTCGACTCTTTTAAAGGAACATAAGCGTGAAAATGTAACTCTTATCCATGATAGCCATGCAAATGTTGATCAATACATAAAAGAAGAACAGTCGCTTGACGCTGCGGTCTTTAATCTAGGCTATTTACCAAGAAGCGATAAGAAAATTATTACAAAACCTGACTCAACGATCGCAGCCCTTGAAAAGCTGTTAAACCTTCTAAAGCAAGGTGGCTTAATTGTGCTCGTCGTTTATGCAGGTCATCCCGGTGGTGAAGAAGAGAAGGAGGCCGTCCTACAGTTCGCCTCTTCTCTGGATCAAAAACATTACTTATCGATTACATATAAATATATCAATATGATTAATAATCCACCCTTCGTTATTGCAATCGAAAAGAAATAAAGAGGAGGAAGCAACCATGATTTATTCGTATAAAAATAAATTCCCAAAAATTCATCCATCTGTGTTTGTCGCTAAAAATGCTACAATAATCGGAGATGTCGAAATCGATGAAGAGTCGAGCATATGGTTCCAAGCGGTCATCCGTGGCGATGTCGCCCCGACAAAAATCGGTAAACGAGTAAATATTCAAGATTTATCCCTTATCCATCAAAGCCCAAATTTACCAGTCATTATTGAGGACGATGTAACAGTTGGGCATCAAGTAACTTTACACGCTTGTACAGTTCGAAAAAAAGCGCTAATCGGTATGGGTTCGCAAATATTAGATGGAGCAGAAATTGGTGAGGGTGCTTTTATCGGTGCGGGAAGCCTTGTAACTCCAGGAACAAAAATTCCTCCAAATACTTTAGCCCTCGGACGTCCTGCTAGAGTCGTTAGGGATTTAACAGAGGGAGATCTTGCAGAAATGGAACGAATTCGTAAATCTTACGTCGAACGAGGTCAATATTATAAAAATGACCTCCAACTTGGAAATTAATAAATTTAGTTTATCTCATTTTAACGGTTAAAATAAGGACGAACTTAAGTATAAAAAGAGGCTGGGACAAAGCCATCCTTAAATGAACGAATGGACTGAATTTCTCTATGATGTAGGAGATCAGTCCGTTTTATTTTGTTCGGGAACTTTTTTGTAGTTATTATTTATTTTGTCTATATTGTCTTAAGTTGAGCGTCATGATCACAAATATGGCTTCATTTTACAGGAATTTTAACAAAAAACACTTAAAGTTTTCCACGTTGGAAAAGTTTTAAGAGTTTTGTTTATTAATTTATCTAGCGGGAGATCCGTTGAGTATGATGAGTTATTACTTCTTATTAACTTACTCAGCGAAGGAGTCCGCTGAGTAGATGAAGCACTTTTATACGTAGATTTACTTAGTAGAGCAACACGCTGGATTAGCTACGATGTTTTTGCTTATAAATTGCTCGCCAAGGACCTCCAATGAGTAAGTTGAAGTGCTTTTGTACGTTGACTTACCCGTGAGAGCACTCCACTGGGTAAGTTGAAGCGCTGTTGTATGTTGACTTAC
>CALGOZ010000158.1 GCA_937960785.1 uncultured Pseudogracilibacillus sp. | reverse complement strand
TAAACGAATTGATACTTCAACTTACACATCGGAAAGCTCCAGTGAGTAACTTTTTTCGAATAACCTCTTACACTTACACAGCAGATGCACCCAACGAGTAAGTGGAAACGAATTGATACTATAACTTACACAGTGGACGCCTACACTGAGTAAGTTGGCACTTAAAATAATTACGCTTCCCAAACAATCACCAACACTAAGTAAGTTAGCACAAAATGCTATTCCTCCTTCTCAGTGAGCACCCACACTAATTATGTTTCTAAAAATATCGGTCCATCGGTCACAGTCGTATGATATTCCCCGTGTTCACCCATTGGACAAAGGGATGGATTTTTACGTAATTCGTTGATAAATGAGCGGTCTAGTGGCCGCCCCACCCATTTTTTCGACAACTTCTCTTCATCGACCTTTACAATTGTCGCTTGAAAACCTAAAGAGAGGAACGCTTCTAATTCTTTTTCCATATTCGCCTCTGGCTTCCATAAAGGGAAATGGGCTTTTAAACCAACTTCTTTAGCACACGCTTCATTCCATTCCCGATGTCCTTCGATAAACCAATCCCCAAAGGCAACTCCCGTTAAAGAATACTCTTCTTTTAGTTTCTTTAACATCGAAATTAGATCGTCACGGTACGTATCAAAAGTCGTATAAACAAAATGAATCGGTAGCCTAAGTCTAGTTGCCTGTTTTTGTAAAACATGAAGTGATTCATGATGGGCTACGGTACGACCGTCCTCTTTCCATACAGTCGTAAATAAACAACCTACATGGGCGCCTTTCTTTTGTAGATGGTATAACGCTAAGCAACTATCCTTTCCACCACTAAATGATAGAGCGATCATCTAATAGGCTCCTCTCCTATGGATTACGTTTAAACTTTATTTTACCAGAAAGTTTATAAACAAAAAAATTCCCCTTTACGGGCGAACTTACACCGTAAAAGGGGTTCAACAATTAATAAAAGAGATGTTTCATTCAAGTTAACCTATTAGCCTTTATGCTATTTCATTTTTTATAATCGTCGCAACACCTTGGCCACCACCTATACATAATGTCGCGAGGCCATAGGTATCGTTACGACGTTTCATCTCATGAATTAAAGTAACGAGAATACGGGTGCCGCTTGCTCCAATTGGATGACCTAAAGCAATTGCTCCCCCGTTTACATTTACTTGTTCAGCATTAAAACCTAAATCTTTAACAACAGCTAGTGATTGAGCAGCAAACGCTTCATTCGCTTCGACTAAGTCGATATCAGCTACTGATAAGTTTGCCTTTTCTAAAACTTTCTCCGTTGCCGGTATCGGACCTAGACCCATTACTGATGGATCTAAGGCAGCACTTGCGTTTGCTACAATTGTTGCGATTGGTTTAACGCCGAGATGTGCAGCTTTTTCACGGCTCATTACTAACACTGCTGCTGCCCCGTCATTAATACCCGATGCGTTTCCAGCAGTGACGGTTCCATCTTTTTTAAACGCTGGTCGTAAGTTACCTAACTTTTCCGCTGTCGTATCACCACGAACGTACTCATCTGTATCAAAAATTACCGGCTCACCACGGCGTTGTGGTACTTCGACCGGAACAATTTCCTCTTTAAATTTACCCGCTTCAATTGCTGCTTGGGCTCGACGTTGACTTTCAGCAGAAAAAGTGTCTTGCTCTTCACGTGAAAGTTCATACCGTTCAACAATGTTTTCTGCTGTTATACCCATATGATAATCATTAAACGCACACCATAATCCGTCGTTAATCATACTATCGACAATTGTTTGATGACCCATACGGTATCCATCGCGGGCTCCCGGCATCACATAAGGGGCTTGACTCATATTTTCCATTCCACCGGCAACGACGACTTCTGCATCTCCAGCAATAATTGCTTGCGCCGCTAAGTGGACCGCTTTTAATCCGGAGCCACACACTTTATTTATCGTTAAAGCCGGAACGTGCTCAGGTAAACCTGCTTCAACCGCTGCTTGGCGTGCAGTATTCTGTCCTAAGCCTGCTTGCAATACATGCCCCATAATGACTTCATCGACAAGATCCGGCTGTACTCCTGCCTTTTCCAAAACATCTTGAATGACTGTTGCCCCTAGTGTTGTCGCTTTTACAGAGGCTAAAGAACCGCCAAAACTTCCGATCGCCGTCCTTGAAGCGCTTACAACAACTACATCTTGTTTGTTCATTCTGTTCATCTCCCTAAATGTGCTTCTCTAACCATTTTACAACGAGTACATTTATAAGTAAAATGAATATGTAGAATAAGTTGCATTCCATTAAAGAATAAGTGAAGGCGAGGAAACATAGTGGAATTGAAAGAATTAGAACATTTCATCGCTGTTGTTGAGTACCGTGGTTTTTCAAAAGCTGCCTCAAATATTTACGTATCCCAACCTACTTTAAGTAAATCTGTTAAAAAACTTGAGCAAACACTAGATGTTATTTTATTCGAAAGGTCTACCCGCTCTCTACAATTAACCGATGCTGGAGAGCTCGTTTACGAAAAGGCATTGAAAATAATGCATGCAAAGGAAGAACTTCAAACGGCTTTAGACGACTTATTACACGAACCGTCGGGGGAAATTAACATCGGCATACCACCAGTTATAGGGACCCTATTCTTCCCAATTATTGCGAAAAAATTTCACCAACGTTATCCGCGAATCTCTCTTCAACTTATCGAGCACGGAGCAAAACGAATAGAATATTTAATCGAAGCAGGGGAAGTCGATGTAGGCATCGTCGTCTTACCTGTCCAGGAAGAAGCTTTTTCAATCTATCCCATTACTACAGAACCGTTTAAATTATACGTTCCACCGAACCATCAACTTGCAAAACAAAGTAAAGTCCATCTCAGGGAGTTAAAGAATGAGCCCTTCATTTTATTTAATAAAGAGTTTTCTTTACACGATTTAATTATTAACCAATGTAAAACAGTCGGGAAATTCACACCTAAAATCGCTTATAAAAGTGCTCAATGGGACGTGATCACTGAATTAGTAAGTGCCGGACTCGGCGTTACATTATTACCACAATCGATTTATTCAAAAATGAACCCTTCATCGATTACAACCGTTCCACTCGTCAATCCACCGATGTGGAACCTAGGTGTCATTACAAAAAAAGACCGTTACGAATCTTTTGCAGTCAAAGAGTTATTAACGTTTTTACGCAGTGAACTTTCCTACATAAAGTAACGATACCTTTATTGAAACGTCTATGTATTATTAACCTTTCGCTTACGAACGATACAATTCGCAATATGGTCATCAACAAGACCGACAGCCTGCATAAACGAATAACAAAGGACCGGACCAACAAAGATAAAACCGTGTCGCTTCAAATAATCACTTAATTCTTTCGATTGTTTCGTTTGAGCAGGCACTTCATCAGCCGTTCGCCAGTTATTAATCACTCGCCTCCGTCCAAAAAAATCCCATAAAAACGAATGAAAACTGCCATGCGACGATTGAAGCTTAACAATCGCTTTACTATTTTCGACTGTCGCCTCAATTTTACGGCGATTGCGAATAATTCGTTTATCATTACATAATCGCTCAATATCTTCTTTCGTAAATTGAGCAACTTCCTTCGGATCAAAGCAGCAAAATAACTTCCGATATGCTTCACGACGACGCAAAATGGTCAGCCAACTTAGACCTGCCTGGGCAATTTCCAATGTGAGAGATTCGAATAGGTAATTATCGTCAAAAAAGTTTTCAAAAGAACCCCATTCCTCATCGTGATATGTTATATATAACGGATCATTAGTTACCCACTCGCAACGAAGTACGTCCGAATCCATAAGTGTCGCTCCTTTTAACTATTTTTCTAATTGAAATTATCGGTTCTATATTAATCATTTAGCTTTTGTTTCGAATCGATTGGATTATCGGCATAAGAAATCCAGTCACTAAAGCTCCCTGCATATAACTTTACCTGTTGGTAGCCAAGCTTACGAAGGGCAAAAAGATTCGCACAAGCAGAAACCCCGGAACCACAAGATACAATTATTTCCTTATCCCGTGGTAAATCGTTGAAGTGATTCTTTAGCTTGTCGACATCTTTCAACAATCCGTCTTTTGTAAACACTTCTTCCCAAAAGTAATTGACTGCCCCTGGTATATGACCTGCCCGGGCATATAGAGGTTCAACCTCTCCCCGATACCGCTCCGGAGCTCGTGAATCGATTAATATTGACGACTCTTTTCGATTTTTCACTTCTTCCATCTTCACAATTTCCGTTTCATTTATGCGAGGTGTAAACGCTTTAGCTGTAACTTCTCCTTGTTTCGTCGTAATGGGATACTGCGCTTTTTCCCAAGCTTTAAAACCACCATTTAAAATATATACTTTCGTAAGTCCAACATGTCTTAATAGAAACCATGCTCGTGGTGCAAACATGCCCCCTCCTTCATCATAAACGACGACTCTTTCATCGCCACTAATTCCGATTGTTCCTAACTTTTTTGAGAAAGTATCTAAAGGTGGTAACGGATGATTTCCGCCATGTTTTTGTACCGGACCAGATAAATCTATCTCTAAATCAAGAAACTGCGCCCTAGGAATATGTCCCTTTTCGTAAACATATTGGCCATACGTCTCGTCTTGTAAATCCGCGCGCACATCAATTACGACAAGGTCATCTTCTTTGAGCCAGTTTATTAACATTTCTTTTTCAACTAACATCGGACACTCTCTCCTTTTATTACAATGTTATTTTTTTAAAGTAAATCCATTGTAGCATGAATTATTTTCGTAATGAAAATTACTCTTAATTATTTTATTTTTTTCGGCACTTTGCATATACGTCTGTTATAATAAGATATATAAAACTGTAGGTGAAAATGATGAATTTGAAAGAAAAAGTAATCGAACGACTCCTTCGCTATGCAAAAGTAAATACTCAATCCGATGAAACAAGTGATACAACGCCATCGACGGAAGGACAGTGGGATTTAGCCCATATGCTCGTTGAAGAATTAAAGGAGATCGGCATGGAAGACGTAACAATCGATGAACGTGCTTATGTCATGGCGACTCTTCCGGAAAACGTAGACGGTGATGTGCCGACAATCGGCTGGCTCGCCCATTTGGATACAGCTACGGAATTCACCGGCGAAAATGTGAACCCTCAAGTATGGGAAAGTTATGACGGATCCGACTTACTTTTAAATAAAGAGGAAGGAATCGTTATGACAACGGAGGAAAATGAAGAATTACTTAAATATGTCGGTCAAACGTTAATTACAACGGATGGTACGACTTTACTCGGGGCTGATAATAAAGCTGGCATTGCAGAAATTATGACCGCGATGGAATATTTAATAAACAATCCATCTATTCCCCACGGACGATTACGGGTAGCTTTTACTCCGGATGAAGAAATAGGACGAGGACCTCATCATTTTGATGTTGAAAAATTTAACGCCGATTTTGCTTATACCGTGGACGGTGGACCTCTTGGGGAATTACAGTACGAAAGTTTCAATGCTGCTCAAGCGAAAATTACCTTCTATGGACACAACGTCCACCCCGGCACAGCTAAAGGAAAAATGATCCATGCAGTGAAAATGGCAAATGAGTTAATTAACGCCCTACCGGAAAGAGAAGCCCCAGAATATACAGAGGGTTATGAAGGCTTTTACCATCTATTATCTTTAGAAGGTACCGTCGAAAAAGCTGAAGTGCATTTTATCATTCGAGATTTCGACCGCGAGACTTTCAATAAACGTAAGGGGAAAATTTCTACTCTCGTCTCCCAACTCCAAGAGCGTTATGGAGAAGAAGCAATTGAATTACAGTTAGACGATCAATATTTCAACATGCGGGAGAAGATTGAACCAGTCATCGAAATCATCGATACTGCGAAAGAAGCAATGAATAATATTGGTATAACCCCTGTTATCGAACCGATTCGTGGAGGTACAGATGGTTCACAACTGTCTTATATGGGCCTACCGACACCGAATATTTTTACCGGTGGAGAAAATTTTCACGGAAAATATGAATTCGCCTCCGCTGACCATATGGTTAAAGCCGTCGAAGTAATTATCGAAATCTGTCGTCTTTTTGCGACAAAGAAATAACCAAGGAGAATTAAAAAATGAAACGAAACGTACTTGTCGTAATTGCGTTGGCGCTTTTTTTATTAGCTAACTGTACTTTCGTTGACCATACTTCGCCCGATAGTTTAACAGTGCTTGTCGGTAAGGATCATCCGTTACCAAAAGATTACGAACCAGAAGACCTCGTTGTGCCCAACGTTAGGTTTCCTTTTACCGAGGACGACCCTAAAAAACAATTACGAAAAGAAGCAGCAGAAGCTCTTGAGCAACTATTTGATGCAGCAGAAGAGGAAGGCCATTTTTTATTCGCCCAATCCGGATACCGATCCTTTGAGCGCCAAGAAGCCATTTTCGCCTCAAATGTGGAACAAGACGGTGAGGAAGCAGCCAATCAGTATAGCGCCCGTCCAGGAGAAAGCGAACACCAAACTGGCCTTGTAATGGATATTACGTCTGAGGCTGTTGAGTTTCGTTTAGTGGAGGAATTTGGCGATACTCCAGAAGGAAAATGGGTCGCTGAAAACGCCTATAAATACGGCTTTATCATTCGATATGAAAAAGGTAAGGAAGACATTACCGGCTATCAGTACGAACCATGGCATTTACGTTATGTCGGAAAAAAAGCCGCAAAAACAATATACGAACAAGACTTAACTCTAGAAGAATACGTCGGCGTCAACAAGTAAAATTCAAACGAAAATCTGAGAGATTCCTTCTCAGATTTTTTTATTGC
>CALGOZ010000157.1 GCA_937960785.1 uncultured Pseudogracilibacillus sp. | reverse complement strand
CGCGCAATTTGTTAAACCGCGACGAGTGGAAAGCTGCCGGTTTTGTTCATTTTCGCCTCGGGGACAGCAAAAACACAGACATGGATCAGCAAGTCGTAGAAGAAGTGGCAGTCGCGAGTAAATAATAATGGAATTCACTTCGAATCTGCTCTGTAGTCAGAGCAGATTTGTTGTTGGGAGTAATTATGTATGTCAGTATTTAAGGATTGGTTCATTGAAAAGATTTTAAAGCACCCATGGATTATTTATACTTTTCCTGCCAATTACCGAATTCATATGACGTTAGGGAAAGTATTCCAATTTGCAGGGCAGAATAAAACTGCTTATGACGCTTTTTGTAAAGCAATTTCTGCCAGACTAGATGGTACTGAAGCTTATAAGTTAGCTAGAAGACAAGCAAAATCACTTCGATTGACGCATGAGTGGACATCATTTTTGTTTGACGTGATTGAGAACGATAAAAAATGTCACGCTCTACCAATCATGTATTTTTTAGAAGATGATACTGTGCTTACGGGAGATGAAAGGATAGAACTATTTTTAAAGGCAATGCATAAGCATCCCAAAAATGTAAACCTTATTGAAAAATTTGTACAAGAATGTATTCATCAGAAACGGCTTGAGGATTTAAAAAGCAAGCAAATTTTATGTTACCTTAACATTCTTTCTGAAAGACAGTGTCGAAGATTATTGAATGACGCTCTGCTTACCTCTGGAATTTTTCAATATAACTTATTGAGAAATATTTTATCACATGCCCATTTAATTATTTATGAAATTTCTGACATTAATAAGAAACCGATTGATCATGTGGAAAAAATGATTGAGACCGAATTGGGAGAAGGAAGTAGTAGGACAAGCATTGTGGAAAAAATTAAAGAAAACTTAAGAATTGGTTATTTAGCAAATCATTATTCCGATGACGATTTGTTTCGTTTAGTTAATAAGTACGAAAGTCTACGAGCTTTTTGTTTAAAATTAGCTATTGAAAAATTACGTGTTACGAATAATGCAAAATTGTTGGATCGAACTGCTAAACACATTCTTTCATTAAATGATTACAATAACTTAAACGGTTTAAATCTTTTATTACTGGGTGAGCTGTTACAAAAAAATTGTCGATATCCTTTAGCAGTTAACTTGTACGAAAAAATGCTTAAACAAAATCCTCAAAATATCCAAGTAATTTCTCGTTTGTCCTCCTGTTACAGAGAATTGGGCCATTTGTCTAAGGCATTAGATTACGCGAAAAAAGAATTACAACTTGGAGCAAATATTGGTAGTAAACGTAAAGTGCGAATACTGGAGTCTGAACTGAACCTCTTACAAACTATTGAGCAAGAGAAAAAGGAAAAGTGCGTACAGATATATCATAATAAAATGATTGATTATCCTGTTTTACACGTATTAAATAACAGTTTTCCTTATAGCAGTAATGGTTATGCGGTTCGCAGCAAATATATCGTCGATTATCAATCTAAATTAGGGATGAAGCCAGTAGTCGTGACGAGGCTGGGATTCCCAGATATCGGAGAAAAAACGAATTTTAATGTAGAACACGTGGATGGTATTCCTTATTATCGATTGCAAAAAGATATTTACAGTTTTTCTCGGCAACCCGTTAATGAGTACCTGTACAAATACGAAGAAGCAATCTTAAATATAGCAAGGAAAGTGAAACCCCGTCTGATTCATGCTGCTTCTAATTTTTATAACGGCTATCCTGCATTACGCTGTGCTCAAAAACTCGGTATCCCTTTTGTGTATGAGGTAAGAGGTTTTTGGGAAATGAGTAGAAGTTCCTATATTGAGGGATTTGAACAGTCGGAAAAATTCAATATTCACCACTATATGGAATTCCAAGTTATGGGACAAGCTAATCATATTGTAACGATTAGTAATAGTTTAAAGAATTATATAGCCAATAAAGGAATTGACCCAAACAAAATAACAGTCGTTCCCAATGCTGTAGATACACGTTTTTTTGCGCCTCAAATTGCTGACAATCAGCTCGTTAAAAAACATGAACTTTCCGGGAAGACCGTTATCGGATTTATCGGTTCCGTAACCGAGTACGAGGGGCTTAATTTTTTATTAAACGCTGTTAAACAGATGAAACGTATAACAGACGTTAAAGTACTCATAGTTGGAAATGGTGAAGCGCTCGAAGGACTAAAAGCTTTAGCAAAGCACTTAAATATTGATGACAGGGTTATATTTACCGGACGTATACCATTTAAATGGGTGAAGAACTACTACTCTGTCATCGATATTTTTTCGTTTCCGAGGATAAGGTCAAAAGTTTGTGAATTGGTTACACCGTTGAAACCATACGAGGCAATGGCGATGGAAAAAACGGTTTTAGTAAGTAAGGTCGATGCATTAAAGGAAATGGTTATTGACGGTGAAACAGGTTTGTATTTTGATCCGGAGGATGCTGGTGATTTGTCTAATAAGCTAGATTTCTTAGTTAGTCAATATAGCGAGCGTAAACGATTAGCAGCTAACGGGAGAAGATGGGTCCAAAAAAATAGGGACTGGCGAATCATTAGCAAACGGTACATTCCACTTTACAGTAGTCTTAGTTAAGAGTTTTGAATCGGTGAAGCTACTAATTTTTTCCCTTCTTTTGTGAGATGGCCTGAACCGCTGGTCATTTCCTTGA
>CALGOZ010000156.1 GCA_937960785.1 uncultured Pseudogracilibacillus sp. | reverse complement strand
AATTTGAAAATCTTAAATTCTGTTTACAGTAAACGCAAACGCTGTATACGAAATTTAAAAATTTGAAATTACGTTTACAGTAAATTGATCTCCCGTTTATAGAAGTACAAAAGCGCAATTTGATTTACACCAATCCGCCCCAATCAAAAAAAGGAACCAGCACTGCGCCGGTTCCTTTCCTTATAAATACAATTATTCTCTTACGCCTTCAGTCCACTCAGCAAGTTTGTCTGGGTTGTTTTCTAAAAACTCCCGAGCAACATCTGCTGGGTCCTGACCTTCGTCGTGAACGAGTGGCATTAATTCTTCAACTAAGTCGTAGTCTTCGACATAGTTTTCTAAAATACGGTAGGCTGCAGGAGCGTCCTCTTCTAAACCTTTACGAGCAACCGTGTAAATTTGGTCACCCTCACCACCGTAGATTTCCTTTGGATCTTCGAGCATCTTTAAGTCCTCAACACCGAAAATCCAGTGAGGCTTCCACAATGGAACGATAACTGGCTCTTCGTTTTCAATTTTTTCACGTAGTGTCGTTAACATTGCAGCTTCAGAGCTTTCAACAACAGTCCAGTTGTCTAAGCCATATTCTTCAATAACTGTCTGTGTATTCTGCATAATTCCTGCACCTGGGTCGATACCGATAATCTCCCAGTTTACCGCTTCACCGAATTCTTCGTTATCTTTTAAATCCTCAATCGAGTTAATATCCTCAACGTATGATGGAACTGTTAAAGCAAGCGGTGCTTTATCTAATACTTCAGTTACTTGAACTAAATCGTCACCATACTCTTCCCAGTAGCTCGCGTGAGTAGCTGGCAACCAAGCGGACGTGTGGAAGTCTTCCGTACCTTCTGCAACTCCAGCAAACATTGGACCAGCTTCAACTTGCTTTACTTCAACGTTATAACCAACATCTTCTAAAATCGCTGCTAATAAGTGCGTTGAAATTGTTTCACGAGCCCAAGCAACGTATGGTACTGATAAGTTTTCTTGACCTAAATCAAGCAATAACTCACTACTATCGCCTGCTTCCTCGCTAGTATCTCCTGTGTCTGTTGCACCATCATCTGCACCACCACATGCTACCAGTGCTAACGAAAGTACAAGAAGTAACATGAAACTAAAAAGCTTTGTTCTTTTAAACATAAAAGAATACAATCCTCCTAATAGTAATTAATTTATATAAAAGGCAAGACACCTTTTATCTCGAAAATATTATGCTAAAAACCTTGTACAGAAATTAAATTTACGCCTTTTGACGTTTCGGCTTTCCTTGGGTCATTCGGTCGAGCACCATCGCTAAAATAACGAGGGCAAGTCCACTTTCAAAACCCATGCCGATATCAACTTGTGTAATCGAGCGATAAACAATCGTACCTAAACCTGGTGCACCTACTAAGGATGCAACGACAACCATCGAAAGCGATAGCATAATCGTCTGGTTAATTCCAGCCATAATCGTCGGCGTAGCTAAAGGTAACTGAACCTTGAATAGACGTTGTCCCGTCGTCGCCCCAAAAGCATTTGCCGCTTCGATTAATTCCTCATCGACTTGACGGATTCCCAAGTTCGTCAGTCGCACGGTTGGTGGCATTGCAAAAATAATCGTCGCAATTACTCCTGGTACGACCCCGAGGCTGAAAAAGACAACCGCCGGAATTAAATAGACGAACGCTGGCATCGTCTGCATAAAATCAAGAATTGGTGTAACAATCGTTTGCACTGCATTACGTTGGGACATCCAAATTCCAATCGGTACTCCGATAACAATCGAGAAAATAACTGAGATTAAAATTAACGCTAACGTATCGATTGTCTCAGACCAGTAACCTAAATTATCGATTAGACCTAAGCCAATCAATGTAAATAGGCCGAGACGCCAATTGACAATCCACCAAGATAACAACGCAAGTATTAAAATTAACACAATAGGTGGACCAATAGATAGTAAGGAAACTAATCCCTTTGTCATCCAACTAACCGCATCGGAAATTGCTGAAAAAATCATTGGAAAATATTCTTTCAAGAAAACAACAAGTTTTTCTACCCAATCATCAACCGGTAATTTTGGAAGGAGTTGCTCACTATTCATCTTCAGTCGCACCTCCGTTTCCATTAATGACCTCATCATCGCCAGCTAAAGCTCCAATAACAGAACCTCGAACGACGATTCCAATTAAACGATTTTTCTCATCAACAACTGACAATGGTGCTTGAGCCTCAGTCATCGGCTCGAATAAATCATCAATTAACATATCTTCTGTAACTGTTGGCACATCCTCTATTAATACATCTTTTAATGTTAAATTTTCGCGGACTGCTCTTGCGGCATCATCCGCAGTCACAATTCCAAGGAGACGCTTTTGCCGATCGACAACATAAACGGTCGAAACACCGTTTTCTTTCATAATCCGTAAAGCAACCCTTGGTCCACGATCGACCATCACTCGTTCCGGTCGCTTCATGACATGACCGGCAGTTAATACTTTTGCTAAATCAACATCTTCAACGAACTTTTCTACATATTGATCAGCAGGGTTCATTAAAATTTCTTCTGCTGTTCCAATTTGGACTATTTCACCATCTTTCATTAACGCAATCCGATCACCTATGCGTAAGGCTTCGTTTAGGTCATGCGTAATGAAAATAATCGTCTTGTTTAACGACTGGTGTAACTCCATCAATTCATCTTGCATATCTTTACGAATCAATGGATCAAGCGCACTAAAGGCCTCGTCCATTAATAAAATATCCGGATCATTCGCTAACGCTCGGGCTAGTCCTACCCGTTGTTGCATCCCACCAGATAACTCATCAGGATACATATCGACATATTCTTTCAATCCGACTAACTCGAGAGCTTCACGGGCTTTTTGTTCCCGTTCCTCTTGGCTAACACCTTGAATTTCTAAGCCAAATTCCGTGTTTTGCAAAATTGTTTTGTGCGGAAGAAGTGCAAAATTTTGGAATACCATACTCATTTTTTTCCGTCTAACATTCCGCAAATCTTCACGGTTCATTTTTGCTATATCTTTTCCATTAATGTAAATTTCACCTTCTGTCGGCTCTACTAATCGGTTCAACATTCGAACTAAAGTCGATTTACCACTTCCTGACAAACCCATAATAACAAAGATTTCTCCCGGATTAACTTCGAAGTTTGCCTTGCTAACTCCTACAGTCATTCCGGTTAATTCAAGAATCTCTGCCTTTGACTTTCCTTCATCTAAATAGTTAATTGCTTGCTTTGGTTTTCTTCCGTATACTTTGGTCAAATTCTTGACCTTTATACCACTCATGATTCCACCCCAATAGTTTGTTTGAAAATACTTATACCCAAAACGCCTAATTTTAAACAGCTAATAGCACACAATTAGCCATTCTGTAGTTTTGGAAAACAAAAAACTCATAACAGATATGTCACTGTTACGAGTTATCTTACATACTAACATGATTAATGGCTCATGTTAAGCGATATACTAATATTTTTTGAAAGCGATTTTTTATAAGAGCAATCTAACCCTAGTAATGATAAGCCTTTCGAGCGATAATATTTTTTTATAAAAAAGTCGAAATCGAGCGCTTACTCATGAGACTTTTGTATGTTTTTGTAAAATTTTCACACGGGTATATAAGTGAAAGTTATTGACTTCGATGTGCAGATGTTTTATACATTTAGCATAATAGTTCCTTTCACCCTCATGTGAAACTACTACTCTAGCAATTAAGTTTGATGTCGTTTTCTAATTATATACTCAAAGGCTCCAGTACCAAAAAAGACCCCAAGGATAATTAAAATTAGTCCAATATAATGACTAAATAAAATCGATTCACCTAAAAAGAAGGCAGATCCCACTAAGGCAAACAACGTATTTAAATTTGTAAAAATTGCTGTCTCTGCTGGTCCGACATGACGCACCGCATAATTATATACCATATGTCCAAGAGCTGTGGCCCCAATTGCACTAAATAAAAAGACAGTTCCAATTTTCCAGTCGAAAAGTAAAGTAAGTTGGGAGAAATTTTTCTCCGTTATTGTAGCAAGTATAGTAAGAACAAAGGAACCAATAAGCAACATATATCCAGTTAATAGACGGGGATCAAACGTCGGCTTTAATTTACTGATTAAAATAAAACTGAAAGCTTGCGCTAAAATAGATAAGAAAATAAATATATCTCCACTAGAAACCGCATCTATTCCACCATCAGTTGCCACCGACGTCCATAAAATACCGACAAAGCCAATAACAAACCCTAGCACACGCGCCCGAGAAATCGAATGACGCAATATTATTACCGATAAAATCATCGTCATTAGTGGTAAAGATCCTAATATAATACTTGCATTAGCACCAGTTGTTTTAGTAAGACCGAAAGCTAGGAGCGAATGGTGGAGCACTACGTTAAATAACATTATGATACCAATCGTTTTCCATTCGCCTTTCGTCGGAAACCGAAATAGCCCCATCGCCTTCGTCATAAAAAGAACGACAATTCCAGCTGTCATAATTCGGAAGGCTGTCAATGTCAATGGATCTACAGCTCGAACAAGTACAACAAGAGCTGATACATTAAATCCCCATGCCACCATTACGATCAAAAGTAAAATATAAATCCTTAGCAATTTGTCACCTTTTTCTTTATGTAATGTTGTAAATATATAGCGAAAATTTTATAAAAAATAAGAGACGAACCGACATTGAGCCGATTCGTTTTTTACATTTATTTTATTAATGCACTTATTTCTCTAAATTGTGGATGAGTCGAAGTTTTCATTAAATCAAAGAGCACCATCTCTGTCGATGTAATCGATGCACCTTCTGCTTTCATCCGCTCGATTCCAATTTGTCGGTTTTGTGCCGTTCGCGATGACACTCCATCAGCGACAACCTCTACGTTATAGGACTGCTTCAACAAATCTCGTACCGTTTGATAGACACAGACGTGTGATTCAATTCCCGCAATCAATAACGAATGGCGATTTAATTTTGCTAACATTTCGACAAACGAATCTTCTAAAAAGGCACTAAAGGTCCGCTTCTTCACGTAATGGGCACCCTCCAAATGACGTTGTAGCTGTTCAACCGTCGGACCAAGCCCTTCTGGATATTGCTCCACGTATACGATAGGAATATTTAGAATTTTTGCCCCTTTAATTAACGTCTCGATATTTCGCAAAATAAAGTCACTTTCATCGACGATTTCAGCTAACTTCCCTTGCACATCGATTACAATTAACGCTGTATCCTCGACATTCAACATTTAACCCCTCCTTAAAAAGTTTCCTTCGGAGCTGTCAAATCTAGATATATAACTTTTCTTTTAAAACTTTTTCATTAACTATATAAAATAATCGACTTTATTGTATATCGCATCAAAAATCGTTTACAGTAAACGTGAACACTGTATACGAAATTTGAAAATCT
>CALGOZ010000155.1 GCA_937960785.1 uncultured Pseudogracilibacillus sp. | reverse complement strand
ATTGGAAAAAGGAGTCGACTAGCCGTTTATAAATAATCATTTTCCTAAAGTAACGAAAAACGAACTCATCGCAAAAGTTACGAAAATGAGTTCGTCCTATACATACAGAAGTGTAATGTTGTGCTACTAGGTTAAATCACTATCTAGACGTTTCATAAATTCGTCCGCAGCACTGTAACCTTGTTGTTTTAAATACCAATTGTTTACTGTAGCCTCAATTAATCCAACTACATCTCTACCGGGTTTTAATTGTATTTGAAAATACGGAATATGAATATCCATATACGTTGAGTATTGAGCTTTCACTTCAAGTTCATTATACAATTCGCGATCGTCCCATTTCGTCAATTCAATATCAAGGGCAATTCGCGTCTCCTCCTGAAAGGAACTCGCACCATACATTCGAACAACGTTTACTAGGCCGATACTACGCATAGACAACAATTCTTTATTCGTTTCATTATGCGTACCGAGCAATGTTTGAGGACTTAATTTTTTTAATACAACGATATCATCTGCTACTAGACGGTGACCCCGACCGATTAAGGAATGGGCTGTCTCACTTTTACCAATTCCTGAAGCCCCGCGCAATAAGACCCCGACTCCAAACACATTTAAACAAACGCCGTGCACAGCTATTTCCGGTGCTAATTGGCGAATTAAATAGGCATCGATTTTTTTAATAAATTCATAGTTGATCTCTTTAGTTCGGAGAAGCGGGATTCCACATTCTTCACAATGTTTTGGTAAATATCTCAAACCTTCAACTCCGTCAGTAACGATTATACACGGTGGATCATATTTCACTAAATTCCTAATTCGCGCCTCCCTTTCTGTTTCGGGTAACGTATATAAATATTTGATTTCATTTTCCCCTAAAACATATATCCTGTTTTGTGGGAAAAAGGGTAAATATTTAATAAACTCTAGCCCTGGTCTTCGTGCATGATCTTCTGTCACTTTCTTAAATAACTGACTCTTTCCAGTTAATATTTCTAGTTGAAATTGGTCGACGATATTTTTAATTTTAATACTTTTTGCCACACCTATCACCTAAGCTTTTCTGTCTTTAAATCCTTACAAAACAAGTTACCATTCTACGTTTAGTATAAACTATTTTATAAATAATTCATTCGTTAACAACAGGCGCGTAATTTGTTTCGTCGTCGTCTCGATTAGTCGTTCACCTTTTTTAATTGCTTCCTCTAGGGGCATCGGTTTTGTTACAATTGGGAAAACAGCCCTAAGACCAACCTCATCAAGTTTTTCAGCTGGAAGTTCATTTGCTCCTACAAGGGCAATAACGGGGACTCTATGTAAAGTTGCTTTTTGTGCGACACCGTAAATTGTTTTTCCATGTAATGTTTGTTCATCTATTTTCCCCTCACCAGTAATAACCAAATGACAGTTTGCTAACTTTTCTTCTAGTTGGGAGACTTCAAGCATATAATCGATTCCTAACCGAAAGTTCGCTTCCGTAAATGCATAAAACGCAGTAGCTAAACCACCAGCCGCTCCAAGGCCGTCAACTTCCTTTATTCGTCTGTTGCTTATTTGTTCGACTAAATTAGCATACTTAACCATCCCTTGCTCTAGTTGCTTACACATTTCTAAATCGGCGCCTTTTTGTTTGGCAAACGTAAACGTAGCACCATCTCTTCCTAGCAATCGGTTTTTCACATCGTGAACGATTGTAAAAGTACTTATACCGAGACGTTTATCGAGAGAATTAGTCTTTAATTGAGCAAGTTGTAATAAACCTTTTCCACCTCGGATTACTTCTTTTCCTTCATTATCTAATGCTTGTAAACCTAGCGCCTGAAGCATGCCGAGGCCTCCGTCATTCGTTGCACTACCCCCTAATCCGATAATAAAGTTAGTATTTCCTCGATCAAGATGATACCGAATCAATTCTCCTACACCGTATGATGTCGTCATTAGAGGGTTGCGTAAGTTTTTAGGTATGTGCTGTAAACCGATAATTTCAGCCACATCAAAAATAACTGTTCGATCCTTAGTAATTCCGTATTTAATCTTCCGTCTCTCGCCTAGTGGTCCGGTAACAACCGCTTTTTTACAAGTAGCTTTTTTATATTTACTTATTAAACTCGCCGTCTCTTCACCACCGTCAGCTAGAGGAACTTTTATTACTTCCCAATTGGGGCTAACGGCTTTAATCCCGCTATAAATTGCTTCTGTAACTTCACAAGCCGTCATACTTTCTTTAAAGGAATCTGGTGCCACAACGATTCGCAACTTTTATCCTCCTTTATAACCTATAGTAGACTTGTTATAATTAATGCCAGTAGAATATCAAAACAGAGGTATAAATCGATGAATATTAATCTTTTTGCTATAGGTAAAGTAAGGGAGAAATTTATAAAACTTGGGGTAAATGAATTTAAAAAACGACTTCAACCTTATTGTAACCTTTCCTTGCATTCTGTTCGAGAAGAACAAGTACACGATTCAATGAGTGAAGCTGAAATAAATCATGCGAAAAAAATCGAAGGGGAAAAGATTTTACAACGAATTAAACCAAATGCCTATACAATTGCCCTTGATCTTCGCGGTAAACAATTTAGTTCCGAACAATTCGCCAGTCGTCTTGAACAAATAAGCTTTCAAGGTAAAAATAATGTAACCTTTATCATCGGTGGTGCAAACGGCTTAAGTGAGGAAGTAATAGCCCGGGCTAACGAAACGATTTCCTTTTCAAAGATGACCTTCCCACATCAGCTTATGCAACTTATTTTACTCGAACAACTATACCGCGCCTTTAAAATTCAACGAGGAGAACC
>CALGOZ010000154.1 GCA_937960785.1 uncultured Pseudogracilibacillus sp. | reverse complement strand
TTAATTTTTTTGAAATTCTGTATACAGTAGGTGTGTTTGCTGTAAACGGAATTTAATTTTTTGTAATTCTGTATACAGTGATTGCATTTGCTGTAAACGGGATTAATTTTTTTGAAATTCTGTATACGGTAAATGTACTTCTTGTAAACAAAGGAAATTTTCATATACAGCATCCGATTCCATTATAAACAGAAAAAAGCTTTCGTATATAGTAATTGAAGCTCCTATAAATGTATAAAGTGTTTATCTGCAGTAAATTCGTCTTTTCTAAACCAAACTTTCCTTTTTCTAATTTATTAGGTCATAAACAAAGTGAATGAGAAATAAAAATGTGCTTTAAAAAGATATCGCTTTGTGGTGCTTTAGTAATCCTAGACTATATAAAAAAGCTAGTGGAAAAAACAATGCCACTAGCAGTTTGACTAGGTTACTCTTGTTTTTTTATCTCATTTAAAAGTCTCGTAATATCTTCTGGCTAAAATTTGTGAAATGTTTGGATTTTCCCTTCTAATATTGCTTGTTGCTCTGATTTTTTTCAGTAGTATAGATCGATTGGGAAGCCGGCTTTAATGACTTGTTCTGGAAGTTCTATTTGTAAAGCGGAATTTGGAATGACAAAACTCCGATTCCATTTTTCATAATATGACAAGTTAATCCAAGAGGTAACGATAATGTACAAATTCGTTGTTCGTACGTTTTAGTTTCAAGTTCGTAAGGTGTTTTTCTTATGGAACTTTTCAATTGTGTTAAAAAATTCGCCTCATTCATGTAAGAGACATTACTATATGTGTTAAAGGATGTGCCGATATCAAAGGGCACGATATGGTGATGTCCCCCTGCATAAAATCTCCCCTTAGTTCCTGGCGGTATCTATTTGCAAAGGCTGTTTACCTTTATAGGTTAAGTTTACACTAATTTCCCTTCCGTTGTAATGAAAAGTCTCCAAAACTTTCTGTTAAAGGATGCTAGGTAGTGGGTATGATGTGTACTTAGGAAAATATTGTTATAATAGATTAAAGTAAGAATATTTTGAATGAGAAAGTCGGAATAAAATATGATTGGAAAATGAAGGCGGTGTCTTAAATGACAGGAAAAGAATCGTGCCGTGTTGCGCTTGTTCAAGCAAGTTCAGTCGTATTGGATAGAGGAAAGACTCTAGAGCGTACGGTTCATTATATTAAAGAAGCGAAAGAAAACGGAGCCGATCTCGTCGTGTTTCCGGAAGCTTTTATCCCAGCGTATCCACGGGGAATGGACTTTGGTGCGGTTGTCGGTTCGCGTTCGGATGTGGGGCGTAAAGATTTTGCTCGTTATGCGAAGGAAAGCGTCGTCGTGCCTAGCGAAGATACGGACCGAATTGCTGAAGCAGCAAAAGATGCCGGGGTTTATGTAGTAATCGGTGTGATTGAAAAAGACCGCGAACTTAGTGGCACGCTTTATTGTACGGTGCTCTTTTTTAGTCCGGAAGGTATATTGCTAGGAAAACATCGTAAATTAAAACCAACTGGCTCGGAGCGACTTATTTGGAGTGAAGGAGACGGAAGTACGTTACCGGTTTTTGATACACCTTTTGGTCGAATTGGGGCCCTTATTTGTTGGGAAAATTATATGCCATTAGCACGTACAGCGATGTATGCCCAAGGAATCGACATCTATATTGCACCGACCGCCGATGCCCGGGATACCTGGTTTAGTACGATGCGACATATCGCTTTAGAAGGGCGTTGTTTTGTGTTATCGTGTAACCAATATTCAACGAAAAGCGATTATCCAGCCGATATCCAAGCTCGCCAATCTTTCAAACAGTTACCAGAAGAGTTATCGCGGGGTGGTAGTTGTGTCGTCGGTCCGCTTGGTAATTGGATAGTTGAACCAGTCCTTGGTGAAGAAAAAGTTATTTATGCGGATTTAGCATTAGAAAAGCTCCTCGAAGCTCGTTATGATTTCGACCCTGTTGGTCATTATTCTCGGCCGGATGTATTTGAGTTAATCGTTCATCGGGATAAGAAGGAAGGCTTTCGCTGGGAAGAATAATTAAAACAACTGATAAATAAGCGAATAAAATGGAGGCTTTACGATGTTACAAAATCGAGTACGACATCACCGGCGTTATCAAGAAATAATAAATACGTTTATAAAAAATGGTTTTAGTCATATATTATTTCGCCTTGGCTTAACAGATCGGATAAAAAAACGCCGGGATCAAAAAGCCTACGCTGAAGAAAACTTAACCGATATCGGAGTTAAATTACGCGAGGCGTTACAAAGTCTTGGTCCGACGTTTATTAAGTTGGGGCAAATTGCAAGTTCTAGGCGTGATATCGTTCCAGAATTAATCGCAGTTGAATTGGAAAAATTACAAGACGATGTACAGTCGTTTCCTTATGAAAAGGTAAGGGAGATTATCGAGGGAGAATTGGACGGCTCGATTGATGAATTATTTGCTACATTTTCTATCGAACCGTTAGCGACGGCATCAATCGGGCAAGTCCACGTTGCAACACTCCCCTCAGGAGAAAAAGTAGCCATTAAAGTTCAACGTCCCGATATAGAAGAGATTGTCGTAACGGATTTAGAAATATTACAAAATCTTGCACGGATTTTAGAGGAGCGGGTCGAATGGGCTCGGACGTATCGGATAAGGGATATTATAGAGGAGTTTTCCTATTCGTTAAAAAATGAACTCGATTATTTGTTAGAAGGGCGAAATGCGGATCGGATTGCTAGTCAATTTGTCGACGATCCGTACATTCATATTCCGAAAATTTATTGGGATTATACGACTCGTTACGTCCTTACGATGGAGATGATAAACGGGATAAAAGTAAGTAAATGCGATGAACTAGAAGAGAAAGGATATAATACGAAACAGATTGCAGGGCATATTGCTGATGCGATGCTATATCAAATATTGGAGGAAGGCTTTTTCCATGGGGATCCTCATCCTGGTAATATTTATGTCCTTCCGGGAGATCGAGTGGCATTTTTAGATTTTGGGATGGTTGGTCATTTGAGTGATGACTTAAAGTATCACTTCTCTTCCGTTATTATTAATTTACAATCCGGAGACACCGAAGGCATGATTCAGACATTCCGTGATTGGGGATTGCTCAATCGGGTTGACAATATGAGTGAGTTGCGTCGGGATATCGATGCGATGTTAGTGAAATATTACGATGTCCCTTTACAACAAATTAGTTTAGGATCTGTAATTCTTGAAATTTTTAATCTTTCATATGAGCATCGAATCGACATACCGAATGATATCGCAGTATTAGGAAAAGCGATTTTAACGTTAGAGTCAGTCTTAGAAAATTTAGACCCAGAAATTAGTATTATGGATGCAATCGAGCCGTATGGGAGAAGATTATTCTTTAAACGGTACAACCCGTTTACCCTCGGGCGAAAGTCGTTACGCACAGTGGTTGATAATATAAAAATAATTTCCGAACTTCCTCGAGACATAAAAGATATTGCATCATCGATGAAACGGGGGAAGTTACAGTTTGATATTAATATTTTCGAGAGTCGTTATATTTTAAATAAATTAGACCGGATTGCAAATAGAATCTCCTTTAGTATAATTTTGCTTGCTTTTAGTATTTTAATGGCTGGTTTAATTATCGGTGCCTCTCTTGTAGGTGAAGTACCTTTAATTTGGGAAATTCCAGTGATTGAAATTGGCTTCGTTATTGCAACCTTACTCTTTTTGTTTATGGTATTTATTATTATTCGCTCCGGTCGGATGTGACAATCATACCTTGTACGTCGTGAGGGGGGATTTTGTAAATACTTTTAGGATTCGGCCTGTGCAGGGCTAAAGATTTATTTTAAGTAAAGAGTGTGTACTCAGTAGTTCATATCGATTTTATTCATCGAAATTTGTCATTGCCCCCCTTTTGTTTGATTTGATGGTTAATTTTGAACTTTGTAACGGGATAAGCTAGTTTAGAGCATAAAAAAAACCACAGCTACAAAGGCTGTGTTAACAAAAAAGTATATAAAAAAAGCACCCGACTAATTTCTATTCAATGGATGCTTTTATTCAATGACAACCTTCCCAGTTTTAGGGTCGATAATTTTAAAATCGCCTTTTTTCGTTGTGAATTTATCTTCAGGAGAGTATTCTCTTCTCACTTTTTCAAGGTCAATGCCTTTCGCTTTCAGCCTAGCATCCGTTTCAGCATTAAGGCGACGCAAAAATTCTTGATCCTCTTTACTTAACATCATCAATCATCTCCATTCGTATAATAGTCATTCGTCCTTTTTCGATAACTTCAGTTATTCGGAACGAAGCACCGCGTTTTTATTAAATTTCGTTTACGTATAGTGTAATAGTTAAGCAGGATGCAGGCAACTTTTTATCGTATTGAGAAGAGATAATTAACGATTATTGAAAGAGTTTACAATAATTAATTTACCAAAATTATAAATTAGTGTATTCTAAATATAAACGGTCCTTTATAGTCATAGTTATATACTAGGAATATAAAGGATTTCTTATTCGATGTAGTTTTAAATGCAGTAAATTTTATTTTTTTACCTTTTAAATGACTAATTGTCATCTACTTTATTGATTATTAGACTTGTAAAGGATGTGGCACAAATTGTCAGAACGAATGGCGTATTTACTCGTACTAAGTGGTGCAATTTTATGGGGAACGACAGGAACGGCACAAACGTTTATTCCAGAGACGGTCGATCCGTTTATCGTCGCGACGATGCGGCTAACCGTTGGTGGTTTTGTTCTTTTACTCGTTTTATTATTTCTAGGAAAAATTAATCCTTCACGTTGGCCGTTAAAATATATTGTAATTGTGGCGCTTGCTCTTGCGCTTTTCCAATTTTGTTTCTTCTCTTCTGTTCGGTTGACGGGAGTGGCGGTCGGAACGGTCGTATCGATTGGAAGTGCTCCGGTTTTTTCCGGACTTATGGAATGGATTATTTTACGAACTCCGCCGAATCGTCAATGGTTTATTGCAACGACGCTGGCGATTATCGGGAGTATGCTACTTTTCTTTAATAAGGAGCTCGTCATTATCGATCCGTTAGGGATTATGTTTGCTTTTGGTGCGGGCTTTTTATTCGCGACGTATACGTTTTTAAATAAGAAAGTGTTAGAAAAGATTGATACGATTGAGGCGATTGCGGTCGTCTTTACGATTAGTGCGTTTGTGTTGCTACCGTTTTTCTTCAACTTTAGCAGTGAAGGTTTACTTACGAAGTCGGGGATTTTAGCTGTATTGTACATCGGGATCGTAACGACAGCGCTCGGCTATTTGTTATTTGTGAATGGTTTGAAGTATATTCCTTCTTCAGCTGCGACGACGTTATCGTTGGCGGAACCTTTCACTGCAGCGGTACTAGGCGTTGTCATCGTTGGAGAATATTTAAATATGTCGGCGTGGTTCGGGGTTATTTTATTAATGTTAGGAATCGTCGTCTTAACGATTCGTCCTCGGCGTCGGGAACGGATAGGGCGTTAATTTTTATATGTGTACGTTTGTTTCATTTGTTTGGATTAAGTTAATTTTACGATAAAAATACAAACAAGGAGGAATGAAGATGATTGTATATAAAAAGGGTAACTTGCTTGAAGATGAAGCTGAAGCTCTAGTGAATGCGGTAAATACTGTCGGCGTAATGGGAGCAGGAATTGCCAAGCAGTTTAAGGAGAAGTTCCCTGAAATGTTTGATAAGTATAAAAAAGCCTGTCAGCAAGGTGAAGTAAAACTTGGGAAAATGCATGTCGTTCCTGTAGAGGCTGAAGTTGGAAAAAAATATATCGTTAACTTTCCGACCCTCGAACATTGGACAGATAAATCGAAGTTAAGCGATATCGAAGCTGGATTGGAAGACCTTGTCCGTGTTGTAAAAGAAAAGGAAATTAAGTCGATTGCAATTCCGCCGCTTGGCTGTGGTGTTGGTGGTTTACAGTGGGAGGATGTTCGTAAGCTTACTGAGGAAGCCTTTGCAGGTCTTGCAGATGTGACGGTTCATTTGTACGAGCCGTTATAAGGTTGGTATTGTTAGTTGCTGATGTACGAGCTATTATAGGTTAAGGTTTGTCGGCTACTGTAACCAGAATTTAAGATTTTCAAATTTCGTATACAGTAGGTGCTTTTGCTGTAAACAGG
>CALGOZ010000153.1 GCA_937960785.1 uncultured Pseudogracilibacillus sp. | reverse complement strand
CCAACCCGAGAAAAACCTCCTCACCAATCCGAGGAAACCTTCCCCACAACCCTAGTAAAAACCCTCCTCGCTAACCGAATCAAAACCTCATCCCTAACCCGGGTAAAAGTTACTAAATAACGAAACAACCCAACTCTTTCCTGCTTTAAACTGAAAAAGTCGCCCCACTTCACCAGAATCCGACTAAAAAACACACTATTCATTGTATTACATAGGTGAACATATTAAGATAAGAATGACAGACTAACATAAGGTCATTCTTTAAGCCCGACCAAGTAAATATTTTTATAGTTAACTAGTTATACCTATAGGACAAAAACAATTACTATAGTCATGTTTTCACATAATAACCGACCTTATTATTATATAAAAAATTGTCCTTATTAAGGAAAATTGTTACAATTATTAATTGTACAAACTATAGCTTCAAAAGAATTAAAAAATATATACAAAAAATAAACAGTACAAAGTAACTAATATCCTTAGAAGGAAAACGAGAGCTAAAGTCTATAAATCTAAATTTCATTAACTAATAAAATATAAAAGCAACAAGCCGAGACATCACCACGTTCCGCAACTAAAGTAACAACTAGCGCAACGTCAACAACTAACCGGTGTGCTCGATTTGAACTGGAGGAAAACAACATGGAAGAAACGATTTCGCTACAGGAAATAATGGAAATAATAAAAAAACATTTCAAACTAATCATCGCAATTACAATTGGTGCTGCAATTATCGCCACTGCAATTAGCTATTTTATTCTAACACCAATCTATCAATCTAGTACCCAATTTATCGTAAACGAATCCCAACACGATGGAAGTCCCCAAGGAGCCCAAATAGACTCAGGCACTATACGAACGAATGTCGAACTAATTAATACATATAACGTCATTATCCAAAGTGATGCCATCTTAGATGTCGTTATTGAAAATCTCGAACTACCATATACAACGAATACATTACAAAAAAATATCGACGTATCCAGTGAACAAAACTCACAAGTCGTCACCGTATCTGCAAAAGACCCTGACCCACACGTCGCAACAGCAATCGCAAACGAGACAGTACGGGTCTTTCAACAATTAATCCCAGATATAATGAACGTAGACAACGTCAATATTCTTACGGAAGCAACGACACCAGAACAACCAAACCCGGTCGAACCAAAACCAAAACTTAACATCGCAATCGCAATCGTCCTCGGTCTAATGATCGGTGTAGGGATTGCCTTTCTATTAGAATACTTAGATACAAAGGTGCGCACGGAAGCAGATGTCGAAGAAATTGGCTTAACCGTAATCGGAAGTATCTCTTCGATTGAAGCAGAAGATATTCGCCAAGAATTTGGAAAAACCTCCCGAGGCACCGTACAAAAGCGCAAAAAAGGAGACTTCCGCCATGTTTAAACGAAAAAACAAACAACCAATGAATAAAGCCCGACACTTAATTACGCAACTAAATCCAAAATCTCCAATCTCCGAGCAATATCGCTCGATCCGTACGAATATCCAATTTTCTGCCGTTGACGAATCGATTCAATCGATCGTTATTACATCACCTGGACCATCGGCAGGAAAATCAATCACAGCAGCGAACTTAGCCGTCGTCTATGCCCAACAAGGAATGAAAACCTTACTTATCGACGCAGACTTACGGAAGCCAACTGTGCACTATACTTTTCGTCTTGACAACTTACGTGGCCTAAGTAGCGTATTAATCGGTGAAGCGAGCTTTGAAGATGCCGTTGAAACCGGAACAATCGGAGACTTGCATATATTGTCATGCGGACCAATCCCGCCGAATCCAGCGGAACTACTCAGCTCGAAGCGGATGGAGGAACTAATCGCCTATGCTGAAGATCATTACGATTTCGTTATCGTTGATACACCGCCGATTTTAGCGGTAACCGATGCAAAAATCGTCTCCCAAATTGTCGACGGGACAATCTTTGTCGTCCGTAATGGCGTATCGGAAAAAGAAGAAATGAAAAAAGCAAAAGAAATCATGCTAAGCGGAGGTCAGACTCGTATTCTCGGTGCCGTCCTAAACGACGTACCGAAAAACGAAGAAACCTATTACTACTATTACGGCAGTTAATATGAGGCTAAACCTTTAATCTCAATGTCGAATTATGCCGATAACTTAAACAAAATTGAAAGAAAAGAAAATAAATGAAACAGCATAGGAGTAAAGGACCATAAAAGGAACATCACCAAAGATAAAAGATTCAACAAGCTAACGAAAAACGTATAAAATGCAACAAAACCGTATGGAACATTCTGTAAATAAAGAAAAATATTCAAAGAACATACACAAAAAGGCAAAACGCTAGTCAAAAATACCCTTTCTATGCTAAGGTATATTTTGTCTCTAGAGAAAACCTGGCAACTATTAAATAGTCAAGGCAAAAAGAACAGAAAGAAAAGCAAAATAGACGTAACTAATTAAATCGTTAGAGACTAGCTGTCTAACATAATAAAAAATTAA
>CALGOZ010000152.1 GCA_937960785.1 uncultured Pseudogracilibacillus sp. | reverse complement strand
ATCTTTTCCGCGAGAGAGTTTTAATGGTAAGGTTCCTGGAATGTTTATCATCCTCTTTACCGTAAGATTATTCTAACGGTGAAGACTTGTTTTTCATTATGACATCAAAATTAATGCGTTAAAACGCAAGGCCAATTTCACGATTTAAATAATTACAAAAAACTGGACTGAGTTTTTCTAAATACTCAATCCAGTCTTAAATACCTTTATAAATCTATCACATTATTAAGTTAACTTCTCTACATATAAGCCTTTTTCATCAATTTGTTCTGCTTCGATTTCGTAATCAGGGAAAATTTCTTTCATTTTCGTTGCGATTTCTTTTCCTTTTCCATTAGGGACAAAGGAAATCATCGTAGGACCCGCACCGCTAATTACCGTACCGAACGCTCCAAACTCCCTAGCTTTAGTTCTTATTTCATAATAGTTCGGAATTAACTTTGCTCGATAACTTTCATGGAATAAGTCGCTCTCCATCATTTTCCCCGCTAATTCATAGTCTCCCATTAGTAAAGACGAAACCATTAAATTACTTATACCACTTGCAGTAGCTGCGTCTTTCATTTGAAATTGTTCCGGTAAGACTTTACGGGAATCTTCCGTCTTTAATTCAAAAGAAGGGATGTATAAAACGAGATCCATATCTAAACCAGGTAACTTTTTATAACTCGTTTCATCCGCCATTTTGACGGAAATAACAAAAGAGCCTAGCAAGGCAGCAGCGACATTATCTGGATGACCTTCAATTTTAACAGCTAGGTCTAACTTTTCCTTTTCTGTTAATTCTAGTTGGCATAATTGATTTGCTAGTTCAATACTTGCCACAATTGCCGAAGCACTACTTCCGAGACCACGAGCAAGCGGGATGTCCGACTCCATCGTAATATGACAAGGTGGTAGTTTACAATCATACCAAGTAGCGACTTGCATTGCTATTTTATATATGTAATGGTTCGTATAATGGTCAACCATCGGAACGAGGTCTGTTAAATGTTCGAAATGCCATTGATCACTTTGCTGTACAGTTATCGTTAAATATCGGCTTAAAGCGATACCAGCAGAATCAAACCCCGGACCGACATTTGCAGAACTTGCTGGAACTCTAATCTTAAACATGTCACTTTCCTACCGTAGATTTAATATAGTTTGTAACTGCTACTTCGTCATTCGGTAAAGAAATTAAGTCCATTTCCATAATATCAATTGCAGTCTGCGTATCTTTTAAACCATTACCAGTTAAAACGGCTACGACTGTACTACCTTGTTCGATTGTTCCGGCTTTTACTTGTTGAAACACCCCTGCAATTGAAGAACAGGAGCCAGGTTCAGCAAATATTCCCTCTTTGCTAGGTAATGTTCGATAAGCCTCGATGATTTCTTCATCAGACACAGAAGTAATGAGTCCCCCTGATTCATCCCGTGCATTTGTCGCAAGTTGCCAGCTTGCTGGGTTTCCAATTCGAATTGCTGTGGCAATCGTCTCTGGTTCACTAATTACTTCACCTTTAGCAATTGCTGCGGCACCTTCTGCTTCAAAACCGTAAATTTTAGGCAATCCAGAACGGTGATGTTCGTCATATTCTTTAAACCCTTTCCAATACGCTGTTATATTTCCAGCGTTACCGACAGGAATGGCTAAAATGTCTGGCGCCTTTCCCCCTAATTGATCGACGATTTCAAAGGATGCAGTTTTCTGGCCTTCAATTCGATACGGGTTAACCGAGTTAACGAGGGTTACCGGATAGTCTTTGCTAATTTGTTGTACCATTTTTAAAGCATCGTCAAAATTTCCAGCTATTTGGACAATATCGGCCCCATACATGACAGCTTGAGCTAATTTTCCTTCTGCTACTTTACCTTCAGGAATTACAACGATCGATTTTAGTCCTGCTTTTGCCGCATAAGCTGCAGCAGAAGCGGAAGTATTACCAGTCGATGCGCAAATGACCGATTTACTTCCTTCTTCTTTTGCTTTTGCAACGGCCATTACCATACCTCGGTCTTTAAAAGAGCCGGTAGGATTAGCTCCTTCGTACTTACCGTAAAGTTCTATTCCTAATTCTTCCGATAAATGTGGAAAATAAATTAACGGTGTATTTCCTTCGTGTAGTGTTAATTGTGGTGTGTTTTCTGTTACCGGTAAATATTGTTTATAACCTTCTATTAAACCTTGCCAGCTCATTATTTTGCATCCCCTTCTACACGGTAATTACTTTCTATTGATTCGACAACGTGTAAATCATTTAACTCTTGTAAAGCATTTGTAAAGTTTTCGTAAGAGGTCTCGTGAGTAACAACGATTACTTCGGCGAAGCCCTTTTCTCTTGGTGTTTGTAAAATCCGCTCGAAACTAATGCCCCGCTTATTAAATAAATCGGAAATACTTGCAAAAGCTCCCGTCTCGTCTTTAACATTCATTCGTAAGTAAAACTGGCTAAAACGGCTACTTTTTGGAGTGATTTTCTTTTCGTATTTCGGTTGGATGAACTGTTTTCCGTTTACTCCAAGCAACATGTTACGAATGGCCTTAACGACATCAGACATTACAGCAGTAGCTGTTGGTAAGCTTCCCGCTCCCGGTCCGTAAAACATCGTTTCCCCGACAGCCTCCCCACTTACGTATACAGCATTATACTCATCGTTTACAGAGGCGAGAGGATGAGTGTCAGATAAGAAGGTCGGTTTCACATTTACTTCGATTTCTCCGTTTGTCCGTTTCGCAAAACCGATTAACTTCATCGTTAGGTTTAATTTTTTACCGTATTCGATATCTGTTAAAGAAACATTTGAAATACCTTCGACATCTACATCATCTAATTCGACATTTGTCAGGAAGGAAAGACGTGCTAAAATAACCATTTTACGTGCCGCATCAAGTCCTTCGACGTCTGCTGTTGGATCTGCTTCAGCAAATCCGAGCTCTTGAGCCTTTTGCAATGCATCTTCGTAGCTTTCGCCTTCTTTATCCATCTTTGTCAAGATGTAGTTTGTCGTTCCGTTAACAATTCCCATCACTTGCTGAATACGATCAGAAACTAACCCATCGGACAATCCGCGTAAGAGAGGGATTCCACCTCCAACGCTCGCCTCGTAAAATAAGTCACAACCGTTTTCGCTTGCAACCTTCTCCAATTCTGGTCCGTGCAAAGCGATTAAATCTTTATTCGCCGTAATTACATGTTTTTTTGCATGCAAGGCTTCTAAAATATATTCTCGGGCTTGTTCTACACCACCCATTACTTCAACGACGACATCGATATTAGGGTTTTTTAATACATCGTCGCTATTTGTCGTAAGTAAGCTCTCATCTACTTCTACTTGACGAGCTTTTTCAATATCTCGGACAAGGACTTTATCTACTTTCACTGGAAGTCCTAGTTGATGAACGAGTTCTTCCTGATGGTTTTCAATAATTTTTAATACTCCCGATCCGACAACACCTAAACCTAACAAACCGATTGATACTTCGTTTTTCACTTTGTCACCTCATTTTATGTTTTAGAAATTTCCCTTATGTTTCAATTTTCAGTTTATTATGTAAATAGTAGTTTATTAATTTGTAACACTCTATATTATACCACGTTTCGACGGGTAATTACATTATAAGTCCTTATCGAAGTGGTGTTCGATTACTTTTTTTAATAAGGAGCGAAATCGTTCCCGTTCCTCTTCAGTATATCGTCTAGGGCCTTTCGTTTTATAACCGGCTCGTCTAGCTTTTGCACTTGCATGACGAGATGCGAGTAGGCTAGATATATTCTTTTCTGTATATAGGAAGCCTTTATGGTGAAGGACGTGACATCCTTTTGGTAAACAAAGAGAAGCAAGACCATAATCTTGTGTAATGACGAGATCATCTTTTTTGACTCGTTTTACAATTTCAAAATCGGCAGCTTCCTTTGCGGCATCGACATAAATTGTTTCTACATGGGTATCGGTTACATCGTGCGAAAAGTGTGCATAACTTTTAACGAGGATCACTGGAAGGCGATATATTTTGGCAATCTCGATTACATCCTTTTGTACTGGTGATGCGTCGGCATCGATATAAATATGCATAATGTTTTCGTCCTTTCTTATCGTTGACCTTAGTCGTTTTTCATTCTTCTGTCAACAAAATTAATCTTGACAAAAATAAGTAAGAGATGTAGCATACCTCTAACGGTGCATTAGTACACCAATGTACTACAGGAACGAAAATAAAACATTTACGTAACTGCTTCTATTAAGCGAAGTGCTGTCGATGTAAAGGAGAGACGTCCGTGCTAGATTATAAGAGTACGACACCGTTATATATGCAAATTGCAAATTGGCTTGAGACAGAAATTTTGAAAGGGAATTTTTCCGTTGATGAAAAAGTATATTCCCAATACAAGTTAGCTGAAGTTTTTCAAATTAATCCGGCGACCGCTGCTCGTGGTTTGACGCTACTTACGGAAGAGGGCATTTTATACGATCGTCGTGGCCTCGGTAAGTTTGTTACGAAAGAAGCAGTACAAATCATTCGTGAAAAACGTAAAAGAACAATCTTACAACAGTCGGTCGCCACTCTAATAAAGGAGGCAATTTATTTACAAATTGACGAAGACTCGCTAGTCGATATCATCCGAAACGCTTATCGAAAGCAAAAGGAGGGGCAAGATGATTCGTTGTCAAAACGTAAGTAAAAAAATTCGTTCGTCAACCTTATTAAAGGATGTAAGCTTTGAAATAAATGCCGACACTATCGTCGGTGTAGTCGGTGAAAACGGTGCTGGAAAATCTACTTTATTAAAATTAATTACCGGTCAATGGTATCCGACAGCTGGAGAACTTTATGTATTAAATGAGCGCCCATTTAATAATTTGTTCGTATCGATGAATTCGATTTATGTTGGTGAAGAGATGGCTTATCCCGAGGTATTGACGTTACGAGAAATATTGCAGGAAAATGCTCGATTTTATCCGAATTGGGCTATGAGTTTAGCGAATCGGCTTATGCAACATTTCCACTTCAAGGAGGATATGTATTACTATGAATTGTCAAGAGGTAAAAGAAGCGCATTTAATGCGATTATTGGTTTATGTAGTCGAGTACCTTTAACCGTATTTGACGAACCAACGACAGGTATGGATGTAGCAACCCGGAAAGACTTTTACAAGGTATTATTAAAGGATTACTTAAATTACCCCCGGACTTTTTTGATCGCGACGCATCATCTTGAAGAAATGGACTCTATATTAGAGCGTATCCTTTTGCTGGATGACGGGGAGATTGCTTTAGACCTTTCCCTCGATGAGATGAGGGAGTATGCAAGGGGAGTGCGGGGAGCAGAAGTTGAGTTGCGTAGTTGGGCAGAAGGAAAAGCCATACTGCATGAAAAAGAGGTCGGCACTGATGAATTATTTATCGTAGTGAAAAATGATGAAAAAGTTATTCAAAAAGACGAAGGTCATTTTACATTTCACGCCATTTCACCAGCAGAACTACTCGTTTATTTATCGAGTAATAAGAGAGGGTCGATTGATAATGTCTTCCGTTAAAAGGATACATTTTATGGATATCATTAAACGTCAATATTTATTTAAATTAAAAGCGTACCATAATATAATTGGTTCTCTATTCATTTTCCATATTGTTGCTTTATTACTTTCTTTCATTGGTCAGAGTTCCACTATTTTTATTGAACATGTTTCGATTACAGAACATATTCATTCATCAGATATTATTATATCTTTTTCATTGCTTTGGATATTTATCGCTTCTATTTACGTGACAAATCGTGCGTCTAAACAGATGATGTTTCACTTTATTACGAACAAATGGACGAATCATCTATCAAATGGGTTATTTATGATTATCTTAAGCGTATTCGGGACGATCACTTCTGTATTTCTAGGTCTAGCCTATCGTCTCGTTGTGGTGCTTTACTATGGTATAGATCAAATCTTTACTTATGATTCATTGTCTGTCACACAAGTGTTAATCACTTTATTTGTTGCTTTTTTATATCATTTATTAGTCTTTTCTTTTGGTTACGTTGTAGGGGAAATCATCCAATTACATCGTTCGTTTGTCTTTTTAGTCCCTATGTTGCTTTTTGGTATTTTGATTTTAGTGACGAATGTCTTCAATGATCCTTATATGTTTACTTTTTATATAAAGGAGTCTAGTTTACTTCTGTTTTCTTTTAAAGTATTTGGATCTATCTTTCTCTTTTGGCTCATTGCAATATTCGCCGGTAGCAGATTGGAGGTTTACCAATCATGAGTACAATTATATTAGTCCTACTTGTGTTAACTTTTATCATTTGGTTACGGAAAAATTTACACAGAGTATTGCGACCACAATTGCGTAAAGGAATCATTGGAATTTATATTTCTGTTTTATTTCTTATGTCACTTATATTTTTTGTTGTACAACCGGACGAAATAACGTCCAAGGAAAAAATAGAACAACCTCCTTCACTATTTGAATCAATGTATGAGTATAAGTATATGGAGTCACTAGAAGAATATAAAGTGGAATCATGGGAAGTACCAATTGAAGAAAATACATTACGATTACAGGCGATATACGAAGGGTATAGATTGGAATCGTTTATCCCTGTTATTGTAACAGAGGTGGATCGTGAAGACGAAGTAGCCCAGGTTACCTATTATGAAACACCGTCTATACTAAATGGCTATGATTTTTCTGACCATATCCAACTTCCAACAATCGAAGTTAAAGATAGTGAAGTTGTTGCTAGAATTACTGGTGAGCCTGTTGAGTATGAGTTCCAATCTATTCGACATGATGCAATTTTACAACAGTTTACTGAAACGGATGAGGGGCCTACGTTTCTTGATTTTTCAATTGGTGAAATAGGTATTGTAATCGAAGTGCCGAAAGAAACTGCAATTATAGCTGATGCGACCCAGTTTGATCTCATTCGACGTTAGAAGTGGATGCACCTTAAAGTTAACTTGTTACCTTTAACTTTAAGGTGCATTACCTCGAGGGTTCCTACTATGAAACACGAACTAAATAAAATTAAATCATCAATGCTTCTACATGATCGTATTTCCTTTTAAAGGAAAGGGGCTCGCTTGCCTTTAAAAAGTCAAAGGTGTATTGTAATGTTGCTGCGACACCGAGGTGTAGCACGTCTTCATCGACATCGAAGTGGACGTTATGATGGTCTGCCCCAGTCCCTTTTGCTTTATTTTGAATACCTAAAAAAGCAAAGACGCCTGGGAAGAACGCTTGGTAAAAGGCGAACGGTTCTGAAGCCATCCAAGCCGGAAGGGTAGCGAGAGCCTCTTTACCTAATGCTTTTTCGACAGCTTTCGTAGCGATTTGAGCACATTGATCGTGATTATAAACGAACAGCTCTTTTGCTACTGGTTCTTTAATAAATTTGTACGTACATTTATGGGCTCGACATACATCTTGGAGCAGTTGTTTAAATTGTTGCTCTACTTGTTTTCCTTGCTCGATATGCAGGAAGCGAAAGGTACCGGCGAAAGTTAATGTTTCAGGTATGACATTTGCCGCATCGCCTGCTTGTACTGTACCGACGGAAAAGGTTAAAGGTTGATGAGGATTTAATCGTAGCATTCGCATCGTATTAATTTTCGTATGCAACTCGACGAAACAATCGATTGGTGAGTGAGCTAAATCTGGTCGGGAACCGTGCCCTCCTGTACCAGTAATTTCCACTTCAAAAGGTAGGGGTGCACTCATACGAGGTCCAGCTTCGACGGATATTTTCCCTGAGGGCAAATCATTTTTCAGATGGATTCCCCAGACTCCGTCAGCTCCGATTTCGATTAGTCGATTCATTAAGTTTATGATTCCACCACCGATTTCTTCTCCTTGTTCAAAGACGACGAGGACCGTGCCAGTAAGAGAATCCCGATGTTTAGCAAGAATCTTACTAGCACCGAGCAACATAGCTGTATGGGCATCGTGACCACAAGTGTGGGCAATTCCGTCTACTTTTGAGACGACGACCTTTTCTTTTGTTAAATTCGTCGTTGCCTCTTGCATCGGTAGTCCATCAAGATCAGCACGCAAAATTAAAGTTTTCCCTTGTTTAGCTCCTTCAATTTTACCGATAATTCCACCGTTTGCGACAGTTTCATAGGGAATATTCATCGAAGTTAATTGCTCAGTTACAAATTCTATCGTTTTAAACTCTTCCATACTTAGTTCAGGATTTTCGTGCAAGTGACGTCGGACTTGGATAACGTAGTCGTTTACTTCCTTACTTTTACGTAATACATCTAACAATGACAATCTCCTCCTTTAAAACGAACGACCTGCTTATAACTCTATTTTAACAAATATATGATTGCATACGACAAGGGATGCTTACCTGGTCTAATAGCAACAAAAAACACGGCGCATTTTGTAGCCCGTGTTTTTTGTAAAAGTATTAGCGTTGGATACTTGATGCGATTTGTTCAATATTTTCCATTCTTTCGCCGATTTGTTCATTTTCTTTTTGTAAGTTTTCAACGGAAGCGTTCATTTCTTGTAATCCAGCAGAGGACTGCTCGATAATTGCTGAAAGTTCTGTCGTTCGTTCTTGAATAATTGCTGCACTTTGATCGACGTCAGAAGCATAGCTTTCAAATAACGTAAACCTTTCTCGTAACACCTCCATATAGTCGGTAATATTATGAAAGGCCCCACTCACTTCCCGTGTTTCCTTTAAATTGTTTGTCACATTTTCGACGTTCGTTTTCATTTCTTCAAGGGCGGTTCGGTTCGTTACGTTTACTTCGTTTAAGTTTACTGTAATTTGGTCGACAATATTGTTCGTCGTTTCTGCCAAGTTTCGTATCTCATTGGCAACAACAGAAAATCCTTGTCCAGCTTCCCCTGCTCGTGCTGCTTCAATCGAGGCGTTTAAAGCAAGTAAATTCGTCTGCTCACTAATATCGACGATATCATCTAAAAAGTTACTCATTGCATCGATATTTTGTGATAAAGTAAGAAAGGTTTCACTTAAATGTTCGATATTATCTAATAACTGAACCATGTTTTCCTCAAGGGTAATCGATAATTCATTTCCCCGGGTTGTTGCTTCGTGGGATTGGGCGAAGTTTTCCGTTAGTTGGGTAAGCTCGTTCGTCATTTGTTTCATTTGTTCGACCGTAAGTCCAGCCTGTTCGTTAATATCGATAATTCGATCGCTTTGGTCTGTACTTCCTGTCGCAATTTCACCAATAACTGTCGTAAGCTCTTCTTGTACTTGGATATTGTTTTGGAGACGGGTATTGACATCGATAATTTCCTTGTTCAAATTATCGACATGCATCGCCAAGGTAGCACGTTCTTTTTCTTTTTCTGCTGCATTGCGGTTGCTTTCTTCAACGAATTTACGCAATTGCTTAAATTGGTTTTGGTTTAGACGAATCACGATATAAGAAACGATTCCACTTAAAAGAAAAGCGGCAAGGACGGAAATAAATTCATGCTCAATCGCAGCTGCTTGCACCGGTTCCGGATATAGTCGAACTAATACGAGTGTAATAGTTCCAAGGATGTAACCGATCACAAAAACCGATGTAAAAAAATGTCCTGTCGCTAAAAATAGTAAGAAGAACACGATCCCTATCGTCTGTAATCCGCCGTTAAATATAAGGACGTATATGATCATAATGATATTTCCAAGTATCACCATATAATAAGGGAACCAAAAATGCTTTTTAGCAAAATAGTGATCGATAATGTAACCGGATACAAGTAAAAGTAGACCAATTGCGTATATAGGTACTCGGATATAGTCCCCTTTAATAATAGTAACAGCTAATGCACCGATAATCCCGATTGTAAAAGCAATGAACATAACGAAGTTTTTTCTCTTGACGTCTTTTAGTGCGAGTTCGTCTGTTTCAGCCATCGTAATATTCCCCCTTTTTCTTGTAATTTCCATTATAACAGAAAAGTGAATGAAAATGAATGAAGATTCATTAAAGTATTAAATCATTATATCTATAAAAATTGTAAAGTTTGACTGATATGTCCTACTAAATATTAATTGTCTAATTAAATGGACTCAATTCTTTTGGTTGGCTTAAAGTGTTATTTCTGTTTCTTTTACATTATAAGATAGTAAAGAATGTATATTATTTTATTACTAGTTTACCACAAAAAAGGGAAAAATACAGAAGAACTAAAGAAATGATTGCTTAAACGCAGGAAGAACGGAATTTCTACAATTGTTTTAAGAAAGGTCCTTAATTAACAAAAGGAAATCGTTCTTTGTTATACTAAAGGTTAAGGTAAAAGGAGGAACTGAACTTGACGGAACGAAAACAACTAGAGAAAGATGCAATGCGTGTATTGAAAGAGACAAGTCGAACATTTTATATACCGATTACATTGTTAAAGAGGGAACTACGATTAACAGTCGGGTCAGCTTATTTATGTATGCGGGCGATTGATGAAATTGAAGACCATGAAGAATTACCAAATGAAACAATCGAAAGTCTTCTAAGAGAAACACAAAAGCTATTGTTAGTAGAAGACTTTTCAGAAGATGCTTATAAACAACTTGTTGCACCTTATGAAGCAGACCTACCTGAAGTGACCTTACGTTTAGCTGATTGGATTAAAGTTTGTCCTGAAGAGATTGTTTGCAAAGTGAAAGAGTCGACTGCTGAAATGGCCGGTGGAATGGCGGACTGGGCGAAGAAAAATTGGGTAATAAAAACAAAAGAAGACTTAGATGATTATACGTATTATGTCGCTGGTCTCGTTGGTGTAATGCTTTCGGATATTTGGAAATGGTACGATGGAACGGAGACGGATTACGATTTAGCAGTTGGATTCGGGCGTGGTTTGCAGGCTGTAAATATTTTGCGTAACCAGGATGAAGACTTCGTAGAACGGGGTGTTCGATTTATTCCGGAAGGTTGGACTCGTAAAGATGTATTCGACTATGCTTGGAGGAACTTAGAACTAGCTGATCAATATATGGAACAAATATCTGCTCGTACTATTACCCTCTTTTGTAAAATTCCATTAGCTTTAGCGAAGCGGACATTGCAAGTAATGGAAGATGGGAAAGAGAAGATGAGTCGTCAAGAAGTTGAAGAAGTCGTAGCAGAAATAAAAACAAAAGTATAAGCCAAAAGGTAAACGGCGATATCCCCTAAAGTTAGACTAACATTGTCTTCTTTAGGGGCTTTTCATTGAGAATATTCAGTCAATATATAACTTGTATTTTCAGACGTAGTGGTAGTGTTAACTAGATTCCACTTCTTTGTCGAGCTTTCCACTCTGCATGCAACATTCGATATACAACGTGATCGACATATGTATCGTAAAGCTTTTCCACTTGTTGTAGTACTCCTTCTTTTGTAAATCCGAATCGTTCCGGAATTGCCCGACTTCGGATATTTTCAGTGGCAACCCGTACTTCAATTCGATTTAGTCGTAAGGTTTCAAACCCGTAATTAACTACTGCTTCAAAAGCGCGAGACATTATTCCCTTGCCTTCAAAACGCTTACCTATCCAATAGCCGATTGAGCCGTTTCGATGTACCTCGCTTATATGGTTAAAGCTAATCGTTCCGGCAATTTCTCCCCGATAAATAATTGCAAAGGTTGTCGGAAATCCTCCTAGCGTTGTAAATGTATCGAAGGAACGTCGTATATATTGAAGTGTATGTTCAAGAGAGCGCACTTCATCTAACCATCCGAGCCATTTTCGTAAATGATCCTTAGATTCCATCGTTAGTAAATAAAGCTCTTCAGTGTCTCTTTCGGTAAACATGCGTAACGATACTTCATCATCAATTTGTAAAGAAAACAACTTCTTACCTCCACTCTTATCTTCGTATTTTTATTTATCTTATCATAATATGTATCTTAACGCTTTGGTAAATAAAAAAGTGGCCCGACTTAAACGTAATTTACATACGATTACGTTTAAGTCAGGCCACCTGTTTATTAGTTGTTCGAGAAGATTCCAACTTATTCTTTGTTCTGTTGGAATGTAACGATTAAAAATAAAACAAAACTAAGGAGTAAAATAACTCCGCCACCGATATAAACGGCCAAGTTAAGAGCCTTTATATCTCCAAGTGGTTGTAAATATTGAAGCCATAATCCGACCGATAGTCCTGTAGCACCAATAATCCCAGTCCAACCTTGAAGGGTAACAAGAGTAGAAGATTTGACTTTAAATGCTTTATAATAAACGCCCCAAGCAAATAATGATAGCCAGCCGACGACTAATACGTGAGCGTGGACAGGACGAAAGGCTAGGGAACCAGCACCGGCCATATGAGCCCCTAAAATAGCTCCGATTAAACCAAAAATTGCTGAAAAACGAACAAGACGAGTGCTCCAAATCGTTTCCATACATCTTCCTCCTTTATTTTATACAAGCTTATTGTAAGGAACAAAGATGAACGGAAGATGAATAAAAGATAACAAACTTATTTCTCTTTCGGTAATGAAACGATGACTTCTGTACCTTTACCTACTTCACTTATGATTTCTATTGTTCCATCATGTAAATCGACGATTTGCTTGGCAATAGCTAAGCCAAGGCCTGTTCCTTTAATCCCTTTATGTCGCGATGCATCTTCACGATAAAAGCGGTCGAAAACACGTGGTAACACTTCGGGAGAGATTCCTTCTCCTTCATCTTTAATCGAGCAGTTAACGATATCGTCTTGTTCAGTAATGGTGATGTAAATATATGATTCCTTTGGTGCATATTTTATTGCGTTTGATAGGAGATTTTCCCACAATTGTTCATAGAAAGCCTCGTTACCTTCGATAGTGACCTCTGGCAATTTGGCAATGATTGTTTGCACTTTTTGCTCAGTTTGCCAATGGAATCGTTCGATTATTCGCTTTAATTGCTCATCGAGCCGAAAGGATGATCTTTGTAGGGTGTCACGAGAAATATCGAGAAAGGTAAGTGTAAGTAGCTGTCGTGATAGCGTAGAGAGACGTTCTGCTTCTTTTTCGATAATAGAAAGGTAACGTTCTTTTTCTTTCTTTGAAAGTTCACTTTCCTTCAGTAATCTCGCATATCCTTTCATTTGTTGAAGCGGTGTTTGCAGATCATGGGATACATCGGTAATAAATTGTTTCTGCCTACGTTCTGCCCTTTGGAGTTCGTCGGTCATTTTTTTAAAAGCTTCAGCTAGTTGACCGATTTCATCTCTGCTTTTAATCGGCAAGTCGATAAAATACTCTCCCGCACTGATGTTTTTTGTCGCTTTTGTTAATTGTTGCAAAGGGATAATTAGTCTGTGAGCAATGAATAGCATCGCGATTATACTAAGTACTCCCATGCCAAATAATAATCCACCAAGCAAAAAATGTACTTCAGTAAAAAGTAATTTAATATTCGGACGTAAAAATAATGCATACGTTTGATTGTCAACTTTAAATGAAGTGGCTACACTATTAGCTAACTCATCAGCAAAAAAGCCGGTTACGAAGGTTTCTTTCGGCAAATCACGCATACCGTGATAGTCGTTTCCTTTTAATACGCTCTCGATTGTTTCAGTATCTAAATTGAATTCCCTAAAAGGTTCTCCGTACATTTCTAATATAACTTCATCATGTTCTTTATAAGCAAGCAACAGTTTATAACCAACCTCAGCTTGCATTGTTAAGAAGTGGTCTAGATCAAGTTGTGGATGGTCTTCTATATAGCTTGTAATTTCTTGTACAATAGTCATGTTTTTGGCATCGTTATCGCTTTTCAAAAATTGATGATATAGCGTGTTCACGATTAAAAAGGCGATTATAGCACTTCCGACCATCGTCAAAACAGTAAAAATTAAAAACTTACCATATAAAGAGCGCACTACTTCCTGACCTCCAATTTATAGCCGACCCCACGAACCGTTCGAATATGAATTGAATCGGTTAAAGGTGTTAGTTTTTCTCGCAGACGTTTAATATGAACGTTGACTGTTTGCTCATCACCAGAAAAGTCGTAGCCCCAAATTCGCTCAATTAATTGTTCACGGCTAAAGACGACATTAGGTCGTGAGGCGAGTACAGATAGCAGTTCGAACTCTTTCAAAGGTAAAAGCAAGGTATGGTCCCGAACGATGACTTCATAGCTTTTCTGTTCAATGGTCACTTCACCGACTGTAATAGTTTCTTGTACAGCTTTTTCGTAACGACGTAGGATTGCCCGAACACGGAAGACAAGCTCTTCTGGTTCAAAAGGTTTCACCACATAGTCATCAGCTCCAGCTAGAAAGCCTTCTTTCTTATCTTCTAAGGCACCTTTTGCTGTAAGGAGTAAAACAGGGATTTCATACTCACGCAAATGCCTAGTTAAGCTGATACCATCCATGCCAGGCATCATGATATCGACGATAGCTAAGTCTGGAAGTTCTTCTTCAATATAGGTTAAGGCCTCTTGTCCACTTGTTGCTTTTAGAATTGTATAATGATGCTTAGCTAATGTAGAACTAACTAAATTAACGATTTCAATTTTATCATCGACAACTAAAATCGTATTCATTTGTACGACCTCTTTTTTTAATATTTTATTGTACTTATCATAAAGCTAGTATATAAAATGAGCAACTGAAGCGGATTGTAGAATATGTGTAATATTTTACTCGGGTATAAAAACAGTATTTTAACTGGTGAAAAAAGATACTCTATCTCTAATTTGATTGGAGAAGTATTTAGTTCAAAAAAATAAGTTCTATATATACTGAGGCAGATGGTGTATATGTGCGAGATCTAAAAAAGTAAAAGCATATTGAAGTATCCCATGCAATTCTTTATGAAGGATGGGATAAGCATAGCGTTCGTATTCCATCTTATGAGATTCGAAAAACACGAATCTTATAAAATAATCCGGCAAGCAAGTGAAGTGCAGTAGCAAAAAGCGTACAATTTTTGAGTATCTGAAATATTGAAATAATAACAAGGCCGTGAATAGCTTGACACATACGATTATAGAACGTTAGTTGTCGGATAAAGGCTAATCGTTTACACTAAATATAAAGGAAAATGAAGAGGAGACGATTGTCTTGACGAAACCATTAGCCTCCTATATTGATCATACTTTACTAGATCCAACAGCAACAAAGGAAGATATCATTACTTTATGTAAAGAAGCTCAAATGTATCGATTTAAAGCTGTTTGTATTCATCCTTATTGGGTGGAGACTGCTGTAGAACAATTAAGAGATACCGAGGTTAAAGTAGCAACGGTTGTCGGCTTCCCTTTAGGAGCAACTACGACAAAAGTTAAAGTGACAGAAACTGAAGAAGCAGTAAGGGCTGGTGCAAGAGAGATCGATATGGTCATAAATATCGCTGCTTTAAAGTCAGGGGATGAAACAACGGTCTATCGCGATATCGAACAAGTTGTTCAAGCGTGTCAAAGTAAGGCAATAGTAAAAGTAATTATCGAAACAGCTTATTTGAGTGAAGAGGAGAAAGAACGAGCCTGTAAACTAGCGAAAGAAGCAGGAGCCCATTACGTAAAAACTTCTACCGGTTTTGGACCCGGCGGAGCAACGATAGAGGATGTAGCATTAATGCGTCGAGTTGTCGGTAAGGAGCTCGGAGTGAAAGCATCAGGCGGGATTCGCACAAAGGAAGTGGCTGAAGCAATGATTGAAGCTGGGGCAACAAGAATAGGTGCTAGCGCAGGTGTTGCGATTGTAACGGAGTAAAGTATGTTAAATAATAAAAAAGCTGGATTACTTTATTATTTTATACGAGAAAAAGAATCCAGCTTTTTTATATTTAGTTTTAAAGGCCCAATTACAAGGCTTCAACTGTTTGAGCGATATTTTCCGCTAAGGTAATGGCTGAAATAACAGCGACACCATCGGCACCTGCTTCGATGACATGCTTCGCATTAGCTTTTGTAATCCCACCGATTCCGACGATAGGTAGCTCTGGATGTTTGGAGCGTAATGTACGAATCCAGTCAAGTCCGACAGCATTTTTTGCATCTTCTTTTGTATTCGTTGGAAAAACAGGTCCCGCTCCGACATAATCGACTACTTTTAAATTACTATTAGCTAATTCTTTCTCATTTGAGATGGAAAGGCCAATTAAAAGGTCAGGAAAACGTTGGCGAATTTCTTCTACTGGTAGATCCTCCTGCCCGACATGAATTCCGTCTGCCTTTAATTGCTCAACAAGCTCAATGTCGTCATTTACAATAAATGGGATGTTGTGTTGTTTGCAAATCTGACGTAGTCTTTTTCCTAATGCTAATTTATGCTCTCCGACTAAGGAATTCTTTCCTTTTTCGCGAAATTGGAAAAGTGTAATTCCACCTTCAATTGCTTCTTTTAAAATTACCTCAGGAGTGCGCTCTATACAGTTTTGACTCCCCATAATAAAGTATTTTCGCAAAAGTTGTTTAATTTCCATTGTAAACCCAACCTTATCGTTGTAATTGATCGATAAAAGCTTGCATAAAACTTCCAGGACCGAGAACATTCGCTTGTTGAGCGGCTCGTTCAGCGGCTAATCCATAAAAGCGAACGGCTTCATAAGTGGCTTGTAAAGAATCACTATTAGAAGCTAGACAAGCAGCCACAATGGAGCCGAGTAAACAACCGGCACCAGTCACCTTCGTTAATAATTCATGACCAGAATCGTTTTGATAACTAGATGCCCCGTTCGTTATTAGGTCTATTTTTCCGGTAATAATAACGATTGTTTCTAACTTGTTTGCAACACGATTAGCAATTGTTTCAAGTTCCACTAGATCGCCATCTTCAGAATCGACTCCTCGGGTATCCCAAGGTACATTAGCCAAATGAGCAATTTCACCAGCATTACCCTTAATCGCCTGGAAGGAGACGTGTTGTAGCAATGTATCGACAGCCTGTTGGCGGAATTTTGAAGCAGCGACACCGACAGGGTCTAGGACAACCGGAATCTTCCGCTCGTTCGCTACTTTACCGGCAATCAGCATCGCTTCTAATTCAGCCTCCTTTAACGTACCGATATTTAATAAAAGACCATCAGCTAAATTAGTTATTTCAGCAACTTCTTTCCGGTCGCTTGCCATTATTGGTGAGCCACCGAAGGCAAGCAGCCCATTAGCCGTAAAATTCATAACGACATCATTTGTCATATGGTGGATTAATGGTTGGACTTGCCTTGCTTTGGCGATTATTTTCATAAACGAATCCCCCAATGACATGTCGGTCCGCTTCCGGCTCCTAGGTCAAGGGAATGTTCAATCGCTTTTGTCACATAGACTTTCGCTTGTTTAACTGCTTCATGCAGAGGAAGACCATGGCTCAAATATGCCGTAATAGCTGCTCCATAAGTACAACCAGTACCGTGGGTGTTTTTCGTATCGATTCGTTTCGCCGAGAATTCATGCATTTTTTCCCCATCATATAAAAAGTCTGTCGCATCTTCTCCGGTTAAATGTCCGCCTTTTACAAGGGCTGCACCGGCACCAAATTCATGGACGAGTATTTTTGCTGCTTCTTGCATGTCTTCGTAAGACTCGACTTTCATTTCTGTTAAATATTCAGTTTCTGGCAAATTTGGTGTAATAACTGTACTTAAAGGCAATAAATAATCACGTAAGTAATCCCTTGCCTCATCGCTAATTAGGACATCTCCACTCGTTGCAACCATCACTGGATCGATTACGAAGGGAATATCTTGATTTTTAACTTGTTTATGAACTATTTCCATCATATCTGCATTAGCAATCATTCCAGTTTTAAAAGCATGAACAGGCATATCGGAAAACACAGATTGTAGCTGGGCTTCAATCATGGATAAAGGTACGTGATGTACATCTTGAACTCCTAAAGTGTTTTGAGCAGTCAGGGATGTAATAACAGCCATCCCATAACTTTTTAACTCTTGGAACGTTTTTAAATCTGCTTGGATACCCGCACCTCCCGATGGATCTGATCCGGCAATCGTCAAGGCACATGGAATATGTTTCATCGTTAACCTCCTTAAAATATAAAAAACCAAGTTCATTATTGAACCTGGTTCGACTAGGAGAAAGCAATAATTTAGTTACTACTTCCCTCCGCTAGTACGAACTAGATCAGGTTCAAAAGGGTTGGAACGCCTCTCGTTCCTCTCAGCCAAACATTTGGCACCCCTAGTAGTGCTTAGGTTGTTATAAACTTGTTTACTTTATTATATCAAAGAGACTTATCTTTGTCATAAATTCATTTTACTCCTTAACTCCTTGCGCATAAACTAAAATATAAAATTAATTTATTTAATAGTTAATGCAAATAAAATAAATAATATTAAATAAAACATTGATTTATTTAATTCATCCTGTATAATTAATAAGGGAAAGGAGTAAGTTTAATGTATCCAATGATCAATGAATGTCCCGTATGTGAAAAAGAACTGCATGTAGTGAAATTAAAATGTAGTTCTTGCCATACGACGATTGAAAATACGTTTCGCTTTTCTAAGTTTGCGTCGTTATCGAAAGAGCAATTGCACTTTATCGAACTATTTTTAATTAATCGTGGCAATATTAAAGAAGTTGAAAAAGCGCTTAATGTCTCGTATCCAACGGTTCGTGCAAAATTAGACAACGTAATTAACGTGTTACAAAAAACAAAAGAAACAAGTAAAATTTCATCAGCCGAGGAAGTGCTGAAGCAGTTAGAAAAAGGCGAAATTAACGCAGAAGAAGCGATTCGTATCTTAAGTAACCCGTAAGATTAAGTAAATAATGAGGAGGAATACAATTGAGTAATGAAATTGAAAAAGTATTACGTCTTGTAGAAGAAGGGAAAATTAATGCAAAAGAAGGAGCGAGACTAATTGAACTTATCAAAGCCCCCAAGGATACGAAAGCGACGAAAGAAAGACCGACGAACAAAAGCCTTCGTATAAAAGTGTTCGAGCAGGATAGTCAGCAAATAAATGTCACGATTCCAATTCGCCTCGTTCAAGTATTACTAAAGCTAGGAAAAGGTATTGCCACAGTTATCCCAGAATCGAATAAATATATTACCGAAGAAGATGTAGACGCAATAGCTGAAGCGATTGAACAACAAGTCGAAGGTGAAATTATTAATATTACTTCAGATGAAGGAGAACGATTTATCATCTCGATTGAATAGGGAGGACTTAATATGGAACAACAATATGTTGTCGGCTGGGGGACACTCGCTTTATTGAATGCCGGAGTAGCCCAAGGTAAAAATCGTAGTGGTTTAAATTGGTTTTTACTGTCATTATTTCTAGGGCCACTTGCTACATTATTTCTCGTATTGGCAGACAAAAGGTAAAAATAACCATAAACATTGACATTATACCTAGGGAGGTATATAGTAAGGGTAAGATAATTCGTTTTACGAAAAGGTGGTTATAATGAAAGCAAATGTAGGTACGGTCGATCGAGTAGTGCGGTTGATAGTTGGTGTTATTTTATTGGCGCTCTTTTTTCTAATTGAGGGTAACCTTCGCTACATCGGTTTAATCGGAATTATTCCGATTATTACAGCTTTAGTTAGTTTTTGTCCTTTGTATTCACTCTTACGTATTAATACACGGCGCTCCTCATAAAAACAGTCCATTAAATTTACAGACGGAATACCTTAATGTTTCCGTCTATTTTTCTTTTCGTTCTAATTAAGTGAACATAGTTGACTTCATCGTTTCGGTCGCTTAAGGTGAAATGTACACAATAACGATTTAAAGGTGATGCAGATGAAGATTGGTATGTTGGGCTGTGGCACGATAGGTACTTTTTTGTTAGAAACATTAAATAAAAGCAATCGAAACGAAAAAATTGTCGCCATTTACTCCCGCAATTATGAGAAAACGAAGGAAATTGCTGAACAATATAATGCAACAAGTTATAAAACGGTCGGGGAGCTTCTAAAATCTGATCTCGATCTTATCGTAGAAGTAGCTACCATCGAAGTGGTAAGGCAATATGCACTACAAGTAATTGATCATGGCATACCATTAATCGTAAGTAGTATAGGTGCCTTTAGTGACGAGGTTTTTTGGCAACAATTGAAGGAAAAAAGTGAAGAGAAGTTAACGAAAGTTTACATCCCTTCAGGAGCAGTCGGTGGACTGGATTTACTACAATCTGCAAAGGTTACCGATGGACTGAAATCAGTTACATTAACGACACGAAAACCAGCTCACTCTTTACAAGGTGCAGAAGAAGTTAAAGAAGAACAAGTCCTTTTTGAAGGAAAAGCGAAAGATGTAATTGCCCGCTATCCACGCAATATGAACGTAGCAATTGCCCTTTCATTAGCTGGAATTGGTCCAAAGGAAACAAATGTTCGATTAATTGCCGATCCACAAGTAAAACGAAATGTGCATACAATCGAAGCTAACGGCGAATTTGGCACCTTCTCTTTACAAGTGGAAAATGAACCGATGCCAGGAAATCCAAAAACGAGTTACCTCGCGGCTTTAAGCGTATTATCAAGTATCATTGCTCATTCCGACCGTGTTCAAATTGGCTAATCTCCTTTCGTTAAACGAAGGTAATCCATTTAATATGTTAACAATGGATATAAAAATGTAGAGGAGAGAAAGTATGACATTTCATTATACAGTCACTACTGAAAATTCTGTTGAAGAAGCAATTGAACAAGTAAAGGAATCGTTACAAGAGATTCAATTTTCTGTTTTGTGGGAGACGAACATTACGAATAACTTGCACGATAAAGGTTTGACAGAAATAACTTCAAATCATCACGTTTTAGAAGTATGTAACGCCAAGGAAGCCGAGCGAGTCCTTTTACAAAATGAAGAAGCAGTTTATTTTTTACCGTGTAAAATTACCGTTTTTGAAAAGGAAGGAAAAACTCATATCGGTTTACCTCGTCCGACAGTTTTAATGCAACCTTTAAACGATTCCCAACTCCAAAAGTATTTAGAAACTATCGAAGAACGATTAATTGAAGCGGTAAATCGCTCAAAATAAAGGGTAAATGAATCGGCTCCGAAATATATTGTAAATGCGAAGATGTTTTTAAGTTTTTGCTTTACATCCGTATTTACTTTTAAACTCCTATACGTTCGAGCTTAATCATGAAGAGTGATGCAATTTTATAGTCCGAACCTTCTTATATAGACATAATAAGGGAAGATTTTCTATACAATTAAATAACCGTGAGTAATACGAATAGATGGCTTGAATGACTTAGTAATTCAAGCCATTTTTATTTATAAAATAGAACGAAACCCTTATCTTTTGACTAGTAATTTGTGGTAATTACTGGTAATCTAATAGTAAATGTGACATTGTTTTGAAAAGTAAGGAAATTAGATTGAACTTTTATACAATATAGGGAAATATAATAATATGAAAATAGTAATATTTGTATAAAAGTTAAACTGATTAGGAGGAAGTTTCACTTGCAAGTAATTATCTCTCACGTAAATACTGACTTTGATGCTTTTGCATCATTACTCGCAGCAAAAAAGCTGTATCCAGAAGCAACGATCGTTTTATCTGATAAACAAAATGATCAAGTGAAACGATTTTTAAATATATATCGGGATACGTTTTCCTTTGTTAGGGATCGAGACATCGATTGGGAAAAAGTAGACGAACTCATTATGGTCGATGTGGCTTCCTTAAGACGAATTGGAGCTTATGCTAGCAAGCTCCCCCGTGAAAGCGTGCACATTACCGTGTATGATCACCATTCACCAAGAGAGGGAGATGTAGAAGCAGATGTTGCAATTATTGAAGATGTAGGTGCAACGATCACTCTTTTAGTAGAAGAAATCAAGCGACGCTCTCTGCCAGTCGATTCTTTTGAGGCGACGATTTTTGGTCTTGGGTTATATACAGATACGGGTAACTTCACGTATCAAACGACGACAGTTCGCGATTTTGACGTTGTAAAGTTTCTGATGGAAAAAGGTATGAACTTAGAAATGGTACAGCGCTTCAGTGAACAGTCGCTTGTAGAAGAGCAACAAGTCCTTCTCGATGAACTCTTTGTCCGTTGTGAGTCCCAGGAAATCGATGGTTTAGAATATGTATTTACGACATATGAACAGGATACCTTTCAAGGTGGGTTAGCTTTATTAACGGAAAAGCTCCTCGATATGAAGGGTGCCGATGCGATGATTGCAATTGTGAAAATGAAGCGCCACGTTTATATTGTCGGCCGGGCAAGAGCAGATCGGATTAATTTACAACCTCTTCTTAAAAAATTCGGCGGAGGTGGACATCAACACGCTGGTTCAGCAACGGTAAAACGTAGTGAACTCGATGAAGTAGTAAATCAGGTAAAACAATCAATCGACCTCACATTACAGCCAGCCGTAACAGCAAAGGATTTAATGGCCTCCCCAGTGAAGACATTAACACCAGATACAACGATTGAAGAGGCGGGGAAATTAATGTATCGTTACGGTCATTCAGGATACCCGATTGTCGCTGAAGATAAGTTAGTAGGTATTATTACACGACGAGATTTAGATAAGGCGAATCACCATGGCTTAGGACATGCCCCGGTAAAAGCGTATATGACGACGAATATTATTACAATCGAACCTGAAACGACTTTAGAAGAAATTCAAAATATTGTAATTGAAAACAATATCGGCCGATTACCGGTCGTTGAAGGGGAAAAGGTTGTCGGGATCGTCACCCGAACAAATATTATTGAAAAAATCCACGAACAAGCCCTCGATGTTGAACAAAATGGTACTGTAAATGAACTGAAAGATAATATCGCTGAAGAAATGAAAAGACAATTACCAGAAGAGATTCTGACAATCTTACAACAAGTGAGTAAGACGGCGACAGAGATAGATGAAGAAGTATATTTAATCGGCGGAATCGTTCGCGATATTTTATTAGAGCGGAAAAATGATGATATTGATTTAGTCGTAGAAGGAAATGCAATCCATTTAGCAAGGCAATTACAACAGAGGTATGGTGGAGCGTTGACGACTCACGAAGATTTTGGTACAGCGACGTGGACTCATCCTTCTAATTTAGAAGTTGATTTAGCTTCTTCTCGCCTAGAGTACTATGAACGTCCTGCTTCGTTACCTGATGTGGAAGGATCGACTTTACAGGAGGACTTGTATCGTCGAGACTTCACGATTAATGCTATGGCAATAGCTTTACACGAAAATCATTTTGGTAAGCTAGTCGATCCTTTCTCAGGACAAAACGATTTATATAAGCGCTCGATTAAAGTGTTGCACAATTTAAGTTTTGTCGAAGACCCAACTCGTATCTTACGTGCTGTTCGATTTGAAATCCGTTTTGGCTTTCGGATGGATGAACAGACAGAAAGCTTAGCCTTACATTCGATTGAACAAATGAAAGAAGTATCTGCAAAACGTATTATCGATGAAGTGAAGCGGATGTTTATTGAGGAGAATGTATACAATTCGATTAAGCGTCTTTATGAACTAAAGTTTTGGCAACAATATACGAATAATAGAGCATCAAGCAAGTTGGCTCTACGTTACGTCCGTAAGCTACAATCCTTGTTAGATAAGCATTCTAATTTACCGAAAACTTCAAAATGGTTTTTATATTTTATGGTCCCCTTTTATGTCGCGAATTCAATCGATGCAATCGGCCCTTTTTTACTAACGAAGAAGAAGCGAAAGTTGTACGAATCGATTAAAGAAGTCGAACATCTTACTTTCGAACAATATAAAACGATAGGCGAATTGCAACTAGCTCTCAAAAATATATCCGATGAAGCAATTATTTTCGCCTTAACGATGATGAACTTAGAGGATGAAGACCGTATACTTAAATATGTTAAAAAACGTCGTTCGTTACGGCCACTCCTAACTGGTGAAGATTTAAAACGTTACAATGTGCAACCTGGCCCTATATATAAAGATATTTTATTAGCTTTAGAAGTAGCCATGTTAAATGAACAAGTTACGACGAAAGAAGAAGCAGAAAAGTGGTTGCAAGACTATATAAGGACGATGTAACAACCAGTTCTAAAAAGCGCCTTATAATCGCTTGTGACGATGTTTTCTTATCGATCTAGACTAGCGATTATATTAAGAAACCTGAACGGTAACTGGGAAGTGATGATATGATTCATTTTATCCATCGTAAGCTAAGGTTAGAAGGAATAATTACCCGCTTTTTCTTTTGGGTAATCGTAATAGTGTTTTTAACAAGTTTTACTTATTTACTTACGTATAGTGCAGTCGATAAGAAAATGAGAGCCGACCAAATTAAAAATAGTTTACGTTATAGTTTGTCGATGCAAGTAGCTACGTTAGAAAATTGGACAAAAGATAGGGAAGAAGAAGTCATGTTGCTTTCAAGCTTTCCTGTTACAAAGGAATTAGACTATGAAGTGATGGCAGCTAGATTCAACTATTTCGATCATTATTATGATCAACTAAACTCGATAGTCTATATCGATAGCGATGGCTATATCCGGCTCGATACGGGTTTAGATGATACGATTGTTTCTGATGAGTCATTAAATGTTAGCGATCGTGATTACTTCAAAGTTGCCGAGGAAGGAGAACGGTCTGTTTATATAATTATTGAAAAATTGTCGACTGGGGAAGAGGCTGTTATTTTTGCTTCCCCGGTTGAGACAGAAGAGGGAGATTTTAACGGAGTATTATTGACGGCTGTTCATCTCGACCGAATTAATGAGATTTTAAGTGAGATGATTCAAGGGGATACGGGTAAGATTACTTTAGCGACGAAGGATGGGGAAATTATATCCCAGCTTACGAAAGATGCCAGCATAACGTTTGGTTCAGAACGAGAGGCTGAATTAATTGATGGAACTTTATTCCATGATATACAAAAAGCAGAAGAAGGCTTTTTTGAATACAAAAATAAAGAAGGTGTTGACTTATATAGCGTCTTTAGTCCTTTACTAGATAAACAATTTATTTTAATTAATGAAATTGAGACAAAAGAAGTCCTCGCACCGCACAATCAAATGGTATTTATTTTATCGCTTATGACGATGTTAATTATCATTATCGCCTTTGTTCTTTTCCAACCAGTGACACATTCATTGCTTCAGCCGTTTAACTATCTATTACACGGTATTGATCGAATGAAAGAGGGAGCGTACAACACGCAACTTAACCCAGAAAAGTTTGCAACAAGCCCGAAGGAATTGCAACAAATGATGGAAGTATTCAATGAAATGGCTGTATCAATCAATCGAAATAAACGTCTACTAAAACAGCTATCAAATACTGATGGACTAACGGGCATCGCTAACCGTCGTCTTTTTGAAGAACATTTGCAAGAACAATGGGAGCGCTGTTATGAACAGTCGATACCAATTTCCCTCATATTTATCGATATTGACCATTTTAAAAAATACAATGATACGTTCGGTCATTTAGAAGGGGACCGCTGTTTAATACGAATTGCTCAAGCATTAGAAAGATTACTCGAACATAAAGATTCCCTCATCGCTCGTTATGGTGGAGAAGAATTTGTGATTGTATTGCCGACATATACGTTAAAGAAAGCGGAACAATTAGCTTTAGAAATTCAGAGAAAAATTCGCAATTTAAGCATTAAGCGGTCCTTAGATAAAGAGGATGAGTTTGTGACAGTAAGTATCGGTATTGCAACGACGATACCGACATCTTTAGTAGAGCGTGAAACATTAATTAAAAAAGCAGACGATGCTGTATACGAAGCAAAATCCCAAGGTAGAAACACGATTATCGCTTTTGAAATGTAGCGCAAAATTAAGAACGCAACATATTTTCCTAACAAAATTTATTACTTAAAGGTGGGATTGCGTGCAAAAACAAACACATAATCGTACATACTACGTCGTAGTGCACGGTCGTAAGCCAGGAATCTATAAAAATAGTAAACAAGCTCTAGCACAAGTTCACCAGTTTCCCTACGGCAAAATGAAAAAAATAAGAGGCTTAAAAGAAGCTAAAGCCTATTTTGCGCAATACCGGCAAACTAATGCTAAACATAAAGTATATTACGTCGTAAAACGAGGACATAATCCCGGATTATATTTAGATAAAGGAAAAGCACTCCAACAAATTAAAAACTATCCTAATGGAAAAATGAAACGTGTAAAAGGGTACGAAAATGCTCGAGCTTATTTGCAAGGCAAAACTATAAAGAAAAAGGAAAAGCCACCACTTATCTTTATCGACGGAAGTTATATGCAAAATGGAGCCTTTGCCAGTTACGGTTTTGTCGTCATGGAGAGCGAGCGGATTATCGCAAAAGATAGCGGTATAATATTCGATTTTGATGTAATTCATTTACATAGTTTAGGGGCTGAAATGTTCGCTTTAATTCGAGCAGTCGAATGGGCGATCGCAAATGAATATAAAAAAGTTCACGTTGTTTACGATTCTGAAGCGGTCGTTCAACGACTAGAGAACGATGAAAAAGTGAACGGAAAACAAGCAAAAGGTATACAAAAGCTAGTCCAAACATATGAACAATATAAAAAATATATCGAGATTAACTACAGTCATAAACGGACTAATAAAGTGTATGAATCACGCCATAAAGTAGCCCATGATTTAAGTCGTTTAATGAGCAACATTATCGATTACGACTAATAAAGATAAGCACTCTTCTTGAACCCTTTCTTCCTACTAACGATATAATAGTATTGTTACTACTTTACATTTAGAATAGAGGGACAGCATGAATCAAGTAGAAAATGTTCGAGAAGAAGCACGTATATGGACGAAAAGCTTTGTTAGTATTTCACTAACTCAGTTTCTTATCTTTACAATCTTTTACACGTTAATTACAACCTTACCAGTCTATGTTGTGACTGAATTACAAGAATCAGAATCAAAGGCTGGCTTAGTCGTTACATTTATGTTACTTTCCGCTATCGTGATTCGGCCCTTTTCAGCAAAAATAACCGACGTATTTGGAAAAAAACGGACGCTCATTTATAGCGTTATCGCGTACTTTTTAACGACAGTTTCTTACTTATTTGTCCACCATTTTATCGCCTTAGCGATCGTTCGCTTTATCCATGGGATTTCCTTCGGTATCGTAACGACGGTAACAGGAGCCATCGTTGCGAATATTGTACCTCCTTCCCGTCGCGGAGAAGGTATGGGATATTTTGCTATGTCGATGAATATCGCAGTTGTAATTGGTCCATTTATTGGTTTGCTACTAATCCAAAACGTATCTTTCCAACTTTTATTTTTCATTCTAAGTATTTTAATGGGTATAAGTTTAATATTTGCCTTTCTAGTTGAAACAGGAGAAAGGCAATCAAAAAAGAAGCCATCCTTTACTACGTTACGTTTAGAAGATCTATTAGATACTAAAGCATTACCAATCGGTATTTTGAGTGGGATGGTTGGTTTTTCTTACGGAAGTATTTTATCGTTTGTACCGGTATATGCACAATCGCTCGGACTTAGTGCTTTTTCAAGTTATTTCTTTCTCATTTTTGCTTTACTTATGATTATATCTAGACCTTATTTAGGGCGGGCTTTTGATGAACGGGGCGCTCATTTTGTACTATTACCTAGTTTAATTTTATTTGCTCTTGGATTAGGTTTATTAAGTATAACCGAGGGTGTGCTTATATTTCTTTTAGCTGCTAGTGTAATAGGTTTAGGTTATGGGTCTATTTTGCCCGGTTTTCAAACCTTGTCGGTCCAAAGAGCTGGTATTAAACGAACGAGTCAAGCGATGTCAACCTTTTTTGTCCTATATGATTTAGGAATTGGACTAGGTGCCTTTGTGTGGGGATTGATCAGTTCCTCCTATAGTTTTAGCTTAATGTATGCGATTAGCGCAAGTCTCGTTTTTATTACGTCGATTGCTTTTCACCTTTACATGAGACGAATTAAATCGGAAAAAGCGGTATAAAAAATAAGACCTAAACACTCAAATACCTCGTTATTTGTAGACGATACGATACGAGACCGAGATAAAGTGTAGGAAGCAAAACGGCGATGTTCAGTTAAACTGAATGCTGTTTTTTATACTTATTTTTAAGGAAGTATGCTATTTTTCTAACTTTCATTGGCGCTGTGATCCAAAGTTGCTTTATCTTTCACGCTGTTTTGCCTTGGTGAATAACTTTTTTAAAAAGGTATTTTAACTTTCTTAGGAGAGGCTGCCAATGAGTAAGTTAACGGATAAAATCCTTTCAACTTACC
>CALGOZ010000151.1 GCA_937960785.1 uncultured Pseudogracilibacillus sp. | reverse complement strand
AAGTTAATCTGCTTTTGTACTTAGACTTACCCGGTGGAAGCGCCCACTGTGTAAGTTAATCTGCTTTTGTCCCTAGACTTACCTGGAAGAAGCGCCCACTGTGTAAGCTTGAAGACTTTTGTTCGTAAACTTACTCAATAGAAGCGTCCACTGTGTAAGTTGATCTGCTTTTGTACTTAGACTTACTCGGTGGAAGCGTCCACTATGTAAGTTGATCTACTTTTGTACTTAGACTTACCCGGTGGAAGCGTCCATTGTGTAAGCTTGAAGACTTTTGTCTGTGGACTTACTCAGTAGGAGCCTCCGCTATGTAAGTTGAATCGCTTTTGCTCGTAAATTTACCTAGAAAAGGATACTCCAAAGTAACTTACTTAACAAAGCAAGATGGCGCTTGGCTTAAAGCAACTTTCAAATGCAAAAGCTTAATAAAACGCTCTTCCCCATGCAAGCATAAAATAAAAAGGTACTCAGTTTAACTGAATACCGTAATTTTACTTGCTCGGTTTTGCCTATCTCTTTTTGCTTGCTTTTAATGAGATATCTGATGAATTAGTTTCGCTCTCGATAACGAAAAGCCCTTCGTTGACTAAATGTATATAAAGTAATATAAAGACAGACAAACAAAAGGGGTAACGTAATAAAAGGTGAAAGAAGTCGCATAAGGGCGAGCAAATTGAGAAAAATTAATATAATCGTGCAAAGAACTAATAACAGGCGAAATAGTAAAGAGCCCATATCCTAGACCTCTCCCTCCCAAGTGAAAAAATTATATTCTATTACACATTATGAGGAAAGGAGAGTAAATATTAACGAACGTCTTTATTCAAATTTGTTCACCATTTGCCCTGCAACAGTCGTCAAACGCTCAAATATTGCGCTACGATAAGGCTCTTCGATTTCTGCTTCTTCTAATGCAGTCTCCATACAATCGAGCCATGCTTTACCTCGTTCTGGTGTAATCGGAAACGGAAGATGTCTCCGTCGCAACATCGGATGACCGCGTTCCTGTAAATATAAAGGAGGCCCACCGAAAAATTGCGTTAAAAACAAACGTTGCTTCCATTTCGTCTCAGTTAAATCCGCTGGGAAAATAGGAATTAATAACGGATGTTGGGCGATATGAGTATATAAAGATTCGACGATACGGTCTACGGCTTCTTGTCCACCGATCGCTTCATAAATTGTACCAGCTTGCTCTGACATACTGCTCTCTCCTTTATAACTCGTCAGCTTTATGAAAGAAACGAGCGATTTTCGGTAAAGCTGTTCTTTCTTCTATATCATAATCTAATAAAATTTGACACATCTCCTCTTCAGCTTGCCTAAGGGAAGTTGCTTCGATTTCAAGTTCATAATCGATCGTTTGTAGATAAAAACTTTTATCCAACATAAAATGGATATCGTCCTTACTATATGTATAACGCTCCGTCTTAAGGGAACCAATATAACGTAAATCTTCTAAACAAATAGATAAAGCCTCTAATTGATTAGCGATTTTTCCCGTTGGAATAGGCTTATTTTGTAACCACTTCTTAGCTTCAACTTCTGTAAGCGGTTCGTTCGTTTCAAGCACACCTTCTTCGTGTGGTTCTTTTAACGTTAACGTGTACGAATTATTTTTTTGCCGGATTCGTAATGCAGACCGGTTACGTTTTAGCGCTAAGTCTTCGGTTTCAAAATAATAATTCGTTTGTATAATTGGCGCAGATTCAAAAGGCAGTTTCTTTAATAATAATTCAAATTCTGCTTCCGTTAACATCGTTTTTCGTTCAATTTCTATTTGTTGGCTCATACGTACCTCCAGTTTATTACTCGTGAACTATTATCGCAAATTTAGTGTCTATTGCAAACGAATACGCTTACGAATAAGTAGTGAATACAACTTAATTTAATAGTTATGTTATAATTTGTATGCTAAACTATTAGTAGCATATAAGCTTAAGAAAAGTCATAAAATTAGTGATTTGAACGAGAAAGAGAAGGGGGCCCCTGAACGTGAATTTTGCGATAGTCTCTCGAGGTGACGAACGTTCGAACAAAGTAAAAGCAAAAATGAAACAATATTTAATCGATTTTGATTTAGTGTATAACGACGAAGAGCCAGATCTTGTTATATCGATTGGCGGTGATGGTACGTTTCTCGAAGCGTTTCGTCGTTATGTAAATCGTTTAGATAAAACGGCTTTTTTAGGTGTACATACGGGACATCTTGGATTTTATACGGATTGGACCGTCGATGAATTGGAGAAACTAGTAATCGAAATTGCAAAAACTCCATTTCATGTCGTTGAATATCCACTTCTAGAAGTAATAATCCGTTTTAATAAAGATGAAAAACCATTACGTTCCTTGGCATTGAATGAAACGACGATTAAAACGTTAGGTGAATCCGTCGTCTTTGATGTTCAAATTCGTGGCGAACACTTTGAAACCTTCCGTGGTGATGGGTTATGTATTTCTACACCTTCCGGCAGTACTGCCTACAATAAAGCCTTAGGTGGGGGAATTATCCATCCTTCATTAGAAGCGATTCAAATGACGGAAATTGCATCGATTAACAATCGCGTTTTCCGTACAATCGGTTCTCCGTTAATTTTACCAAAGCATCATACGTGCTTACTTCGCCCGTTACGCACAAATGAATTTATTATAGCAATCGATCATATTATTAATACGTATTCCGATGTAAAATCAATCCAATGCCGAGTAGCTAAAGAACGCGTACGTTTTGTCCGTTATCGTCCGTTCCCTTTTTGGAATCGGGTCCGCGACTCCTTCGTAACGGAAGTGAAACCGAAAGAACGATAATTATGCTTCAAGTAAAAATTGGTAAAAAAGACGCTGGAAAGTTGTTACGGCAATATTTAAGGGATTCACTTCGACTATCCTCCCGTTATATAAAAAGGTTAACTCGGGAAAAACGGTTTCTTCTCATCAACGGTCAACCGGTAACAGTTCGTTATCAATTAAAAGAAGCGGATACGTTAACAATTAAATTTCCGGAAGAAACTCGAAGTCAAACGATGGTAGCTGAGAGAGTCGCTTTAGATATCGTATATGAAGACGATTGGCTAATTGTTTTAAATAAAAAGGCGAAAATTCCATCGATTCCTTCCCGAGAACATCCTACAGGCACGATTGCAAACGGCTTATTACATTACTACGAAGAAAAAGGAATCCCTTATACAGTTCATATCGTTACTCGTCTTGATAAAGATACATCGGGTCTTATGCTTGTTGCTAAACATCAACTTAGCCATTCGATTTTATCTCAAAAACAACGGGAGCGAAAGATCGAGCGTTTTTATGAAGCGCTAGTAGAAGGTGTTGTAAAAAGTGATCACGGGACAATCAATCGACCAATTCGAAGGAAAAAAACTTCAATTATTGAACGCGAGGTTGCACCGGATGGTCAGGAAGCGATTACCCATTATGAAGTAAAACGTCGTTACCGAAAATTTACCCATGTGAATATTCAACTAGAGACTGGCCGAACGCATCAAATTCGTGTCCATTTTTCTTCTATTGGTCATCCGTTAATCGGTGATGGATTATACGGTAACTCCGATTCAGTGCTTACTCATCATGCACTTCATTGCCACACCTTAAAGTTTCACCATCCGCATACGAATGAGTTGCTTACCTTTCATGTAGATGTCCCGAAGACATGGTTGCCCTTTTTCTCTTACGGAGGGTAATTTCATCAATTTAGGAAATACAAACGATTATTATATTTCTCAGTTTACGCTTTCGTTTTACGAATGGTCTATTCCTTGTTAAAATGTCTCTTTAAGATCAAACTGCAAAATAGTAAAGTGGGTGAAAATTGTGGCAAATAACGTGGAAACATCTGTTGAACAAAGAGTCGATTTAGCGACTTTATTAGAAGAAAATGAATTAGAAGCGTTTCGTGAACGATTTCTCGACATGCATCCGTATGATCAAGCGATGTTTTTCCTTACGTTACCCAAACCGGAACGGATGAATATATATGCGTATTTATCACCTAGGGAAATGTCTGAAGTGATGGAAAATATCGACCTTGAACATACGGAAAAATTTATTACGGAGATGGACCCTCATTTTGCAACGATGGTCTTTGCGGAAATGGCTGTTGATGACGCTGTCGATATTTTAAAAGAATTATCAATCGATGAAGTGGCAAGCTTTCTCGCCTTAATGGAGGAAGAACCGGCACGGCAAATTAAAGAATTACTCCATTATGAGGAGAAAACTGCTGGAAGTATTATGACGACAGAATACGTATCTATCCTTGAGACGCAGACAGTAAAAGATACGTTAACCTTTATGAAAGAAAAAGCACCGAATGCGGAGACGATTTATTATACGTACGTATTAGATGAAGCGAAACGATTAGTCGGTGTTTTATCGTTACGGGATTTAATTGTCTCGGATGAAGAAGAAATTATTAAAAATTTAATGAGTGAAAATGTCGTTTCCGTTTCTGTCGGAAAAGATCAAGAAGCAGTCGCACAAATGATGCGGGACTACGATTTGCTTGCACTTCCGGTCGTTGATTTTCAAAATCATTTACTTGGGATCATTACGGTCGACGATATTTTAGATGTTATGGATGAAGAAGCGAGTGAAGATTACTCGAAGTTCGCTGCGATTTCTGACGTTGACTCAAGAGATACAAATCCATTTCAATCGGCGAAAAAGCGTCTTCCTTGGCTAGTAATTTTATTGTTTTTAGGAATGATTACAGCTAGCTTAATAAGTGGTTTTGAAGAAACATTGGAAGAGGTACCAATCGTTGCAATTTTTATCCCTTTAATTGCAGGGATGGCTGGTAATGCTGGAACTCAATCTTTAGCCGTAGCGGTCCGTGGGTTAGCTGTTGGTGATTACGGCAAAGAAAATCGATTTAAACTTATTTTCCGAGAAATTTTAACTGGAATTCTCGTCGGTGGCTCCACCGCCCTTATTGTCATACCGCTAATTTATATATGGAAAGGTAATGTATTCTTAGGTATCTTAGTAGGAATTGCTTTACTTACAACCTTAACAGTTGCGACCTTATCTGGAGCAATTATTCCCCTATTAATGGAACGTTTGAAAATTGACCCGGCCGTTGCTTCCGGTCCTTTTATTACGACGTTAAACGACATTACGTCTGTTATTATTTACTTCGGTTTAGCAACTGTATTTATTTCGATGTTGTTATAAATGAACAATTGCAACAAACTCACTACAATTTCAAAATTCGCACAGAAATTATTTAGGCTCATATAATGAGAATGAATTTTGAAATGATGAGGTGAGCTACTTGAAACAAAAATTTAAAGATGGACCACTACTTTATATAGCCCAGCCGAAATTAAAAAGTCCAAGACGTAATATGCAGACCGAATTTACATCCTTTAGTAAAACAATTTTACCTAAGCAGGCTAGTGAAAAAACTAAATCCTTTCATCACCGTTCAATTGAAGGAAAAATTAATTATTTACTTGAATTACCACGTACCTATTTTCAGTTACGTTGTAAAGTGATTACGGAACAAGAAACTTATTATGGAACGATTGAAGCAAAACATAACGATACAATCGAGCTACTTCATCTTGGAAGAGAGCGTAAAACTGTACCAATCGAAGCAATTCTAGAAATCGAATTACTTGGATTATAAAAGGATTATTGTATATATAATAAGTATTAGAAAGCGGACTGATCTTTTCATTTCAGTCCGCTTTCTTCCGTAGTAGTTATATTCCTACGTCTAGTTTAAAAAGCACGAATCGCTGGTAAGCACGTAATATGACAGAAGCACTTGCAGTCGATGGTCATGCAAATCCCTGTAGCTCGTAAGTGTTTTGTATGCTGATCCATTGGATTATGAGGATTTACATTGCCGCAATTAGGGTCCCGTAATAATTCTACAACTGCACATCCATCATCTGTTACACTTTTTACTCGGAAGTAAAAGCTTGCGACCATTTTTCCAACGTCCCTTGCATGAGCACCATAGCCTTTAAATGGTTTGCATGAATCTTTACAATATAAAATGAACGGAATCGTATCTAAATGATTTGGTACTTCTGTTTCGCCGAGTAAATCGCTAATTGATCTTTCGCAACTCGTTTGACATTCCATCTCTGTAATATCTTTTTGTGCTCGAGCAATATCCCTTAAAATATTGCACACACAGCTACCAGAGCGATAATCTTTACCGCACGTTCCACAACCCATTATGAAATTCCCCTTTCGTTTGATTGATGGACTATCGTATAGTCGATAATAGACTATGTCGTTTTGTTAGTTGTCGTGTAGGCACTTATCCGAATGGGCCGGGAAAAAGATTGTTTCAATTTTCAGATTATATAGTATAATAAGATATAGATGAGAAATAATTGGAAAATATCTTTTTAAAACAATGAATTATGGAGGTGTACAGAGATGGGTTACTATTTACCGATTACCGATTATACTGGGCAACAATATCGTAGGCGAGTAGAAGACACGGGAAAAAGTCCTTATCATATTGAAAGAAAATATCGCATCAAACTGGGACCAATCAAAAGTGATGAAGAACCAAATCGTCAATTGTTGTATGAACAAGCTCGTCGGCAAAAGAGAGACCATGAACAACGAAGAAAGAAAAGATTTTCCCTAGATAAAGGGAAGGTTGAAGGAAAGGGCGAACAAATTAATGTGCAAGTGTAAAAGTTAAACGTGTCCATCTTAGTAAAAGTTTAAGATGAACACGTTTTTATTATTGCTTCTTTTTTTTGTAATCCTTATGTTTGATTTTTATATAAGGTTGGATAAATAATGGTTTATCCTTGGTATATTCCGCATAGAAGACATCTTCAACTTTTTCAAAATTTTGTTTTCGTAATTCGTTTTGTAACCAAGTTTCCGTTCGATCAATTTCCTCTAAATTATCATGAATAATTTCACCATCATTAATTAAAGTAAAAGCCATTTCTGCTTTAGTCGGCACAATTTTCATATCTTCACGGGTTGGACTATCGAATTGAGATTTTTTCAAGACGGAAATTTCCCCATTTGTTTCCAAAATGGCATACTCTACTTCTTGAATGGCAAATACATCTTTTCCGCGTAATAGTTGTTGGACCTCGTTTATATCAATTTTATTTTTTCGCATTTCTTCATAAATTAGTTCCCCTTTATGGATGATTAAGGCCGGTTTCCCTTCTAGTAAAAATCGTGAGCCTTTAAACTTTTGTGTAATCATTTCAATAATATAGAGAATAACACCCCATACTAAGATAACGAAGCCAATTTCTTTAATTCCTGCTTCTTTATCAAATAGTGCGTTTCCCACTAATTCACCGAGAACAATCGCTGCAATGAAATCAAAAGCCGTCAGTTGAGATATTTGCGTTTTACCTAACAGTTTCGTTAAAATGAAAAGAGCAGTAATTCCAAATAATGTTTCATAAAACATTGGAAATAAATTAGTCATATATTACATCCTCCGCTACGATTATGTATATATAACGTGTGTTAAACATAAAAATATATTCGTAATTGTTGCATATGATACACTAGAATGAAAGAAGGTTAGGGGAAACTAATGATTACTAAGGTTAAGGCACCAGAGATTTATCCTGTTGTTATTGAAACAGAGGCTGAAAATTTACGCTCTTTTAATTTTTATATTGTTAAAAATGAGGGGAAGTTATTTTTAGTCGATGCTGGATTTGACGATGAGGTCTCTTGGAAACATTTGTTGAAAACGTTATCTAAAAATGGTTTTTCCCTGAAGGATTTAGACGCGATATTACTTACGCATTCTCATTTCGATCATATAGGGCTCGTAAATAAAGTAACCGAACAGCATGATATACCAGTTTATGTCCATAAAGATGCACTCGTTCGTTTAAAGAGAGATCCGGACTTTTTTAAACGTAGGGTAAAATTTTTCAATTCGTTATATACAATGATGGGTGTGGAAGCTCATTTAGTTGAAATGGAAGAAGCCCGCCTTCATTGGTACGGTGAACATAATGAGCGCAAAGTTATAACTGACAATATTCATACATTAAAAGAAGGTGACCGAATTTTCGGTTTTGACGTCTATGAAGTTCCCGGACATGCGTTAGATCATATCGTTTTTCATCATAAAGAAACCGAAACATTATTAGTAGGAGATCACGTCATTAAACATATGTCGAGCAATGCCCTTGTTGATATGGATATAAAAGGTAATCGCTTGAAGTCACTTATTACGTATGAGAAGTCTTTAGAGCGAATGTACGACATACCGACAAAAATTGCTTATTCTGGCCATGGTGAAACTATTACTAACATGGAAAAGACTGTCGATAAGAAATTAGAACGAATTAACAAAAAAGGTGAATTAATTTTACAATTGTTATATCAACCACGGACACCTGCCGATGTAGCAAAAGAAATTTATAAAGATCGTTACGAGTCTGTGTTTCCACTTATTATGAGTGAAGTGATTGGACATATCGATCGTCTCGTATATAAAGGTCGGATTAAATATACCGTTAAGGATGGAGTGTACTATTACGAGCGAGCAAGAAGAAAGCGGCTATAATAAAAGGTTTTTCCGTAATATTATGTTGGAATAAATATATAAAATAAAACATTCGGACAGGACAGGATTGTTGTTCGAATGTTTTTATTTGCCTGCCTAAAAGGATAGATTATAATTTAAAATAAATATTTTAACTAGATTTGAATGTTTATGCTCAAGCGACAAAGTATAAAAAGGAAACATAGTTATTTTGACAACATACCATCAAGGGTATAAAATAAGGTTAGCTTAATATAGAGAGGAGTAGAGGGAGTGCAGTACGATCAAAAGGTTAAAAACCGTCTACGTCGAGTAGAAGGGCAAATAAAAGGTGTCTTACGTATGATGGAAGAAGGAAAAGATTGTAAAGATATCGTAACGCAACTTTCCGCAGCCCGCTCTGCAATCGACCGTACTATTGGTGTTGTTGTAAGTACGAATTTAATTACTTGTATGCAAGATGAGTCAAAGTCAGAGGAAAAGGACGAATTATTAAAGGAAGCGGTAGATTTATTCGTAAAAAGTCGATAAAATTAGTTGACTCTTTCTTTCCTTTCCGTTATCATACCCTTTGCGGTATTTTCTTTAGGAAAGGAAGAGTGAAGTTGGAACAAATTACAGCGTCTCAGCTTGAAGCGCTTTTAAATAAAAAAGAAGCAATAGAAGTAATCGATGTACGAGAATCGTTTGAACTGGAAATGGGTAAAGTTCCGGAAGCAATTCATATACCTCTTCAACAATTACTTCACAAAACTAGCCAATTAGATCGCAATAAACGATACGCAATCATCTGTCATTCAGGTAGTCGAAGTGAAGTCGCTTGTAAATTGCTTGAAATGCATGGTTTACAAACGATGAATGTCATCGATGGAATGCTCGGTTGGCAAGGTAAACTCGTTAAGAAAACAGAATAAATTTTAATAAAGGCTGGGACAACACCAACCTTAATCGAATGGATGGACTGAATTTCTTTATGATGTAGGAACTCAGTCCATCCTTATTTTATTCAGAAACCTATTTTGTATTTATTATTTATTTTAGCTATATTTATTTTAAGTTGATTATCATGATTGTAAATCTGGCTTCGTTTATAGAAGTTTTAATAAAGAATTACTCAAAGTTACCCCACGCTGGGGAAATTTTATTGAAACTGTACCTCATATCTTCCCGCGGTGGGTGGTTTTATTGAAAGTTTAGCTCCAATTCCTCAAGAGTGAGTAAGATTTATGGCTAAAATCTCCCCGAGCCAGAAAAGTTTTAAGCGTTTTGTTTATTGACTTACTTAGTGGGCGAGCCCGCTGAGTAAGTTGAAAAGATTTTGTACGTAAACTTTCTCAGTAGAAGCTTCCAGTGTGTAAGATGAGATCTTGTTTCTCACTAACTTATTTGGCAAGGCGCTCTATTGAGTAAGTTAAAATGCTTTTGCACGTTGACTTACCCATTGGGGGGTTCCAGTGAGTAAGTTGAAACGATTTTGTACATAGACTTACACAGCAGAAGCCTCCACTGTGTAAGTTGAAATGCTTTTGTATGTAGACTTACATGGTGAAGCGATCCACTGTGTAAGTTGAAATGCTTTTGTATGTAGACTTACATGGTGAAGCGATCCACTGAGTAAGTTGAAACGTTTTTGTACGTGGATTTACTCAGTAAAGTGTTACGCTGAGTAAGGTATGAAGCTTTTGTTTATTGTCTTACTCAGTAGAAGCCTCTGCTAAATAAGATGGAACGCCTAGGTGAATACACTTACCCAACAGAAGTTCCTACTAGGTAAATGTAACCGAAAAATAACAGCTAACTTACTCAACAAAAGATCCAGCCAAGTAAGTTTAAATAGACATCCCGCTTAATTTAACCATGATGAGTAGGTTCTAACGTTTTCACGTGTAAACTGGCTCGCGGAGAAGGTTGTTTAAATATTTTTTAAAAAACTTACCCAGCAAAGTGATACGACGAAAGGTTTTAATGCTACAGCTGAATAAAACGTCACCTCCCCAAGTAGACATAAAAACAAAGAATGGTGCTCAGTTTAATTGAACACCGTCATTTTATTGGCTAAGGTATGTCCCAGCCCCTTTTTATTGGATAACGATATTTTCTCAAAAGGTGTAGTGTATAATGCTATAACGTGTTATAATATAAGTTAATTTACCGATAGAGCGGGAAGGAATGATTAACATGACGGATCGATTTAAAAACACAATTATTATAGACGGTAATGAGGTTAACTCTGTACCGACAAGTGAAGAGAAAACGTTTAGCCTCTTAATTTACTTACTTAATTTTTTTACTGCAATTATCGGTCCCCTTCTTATTTGGTTATTAAAACGAAATGAGTCTGAATATATCGATCATCACGGAAAAGAATATTTTAATCTAATCATTTCTTTTTTCGTCTATGAGTTAGTCGCAGCTATTACAATTTTTATTGGTATCGGTCTTGTATTGGTACCGCTTATTTCGATTGTATTTTTCATATTTATAATTTTAGGGGCTTATAAAAGTTACCAAGGAGAATATTATCGTTTTCCGTTTATTTTTCGTTTAATTAAATAGTGTATCTTAACATCTTAGAACGTTCCATAAGAATATTCTAAGATGTTTTTAATTATTCTTTTGTAAAAAAAGTGATTCGATTACGAAGGACAGTTTGTTATAATATGCATAGCAGGTGTTCGTAATGATGAAAAAAGTTTAACTAAGAGTAAGTTGTCACGCGTTAAGAATCGTCGATCAGAAAAAAACAGGAGTGATTTGTAATGACGATGCAAAAGAGTGACCCAGACGGTAAGAAAGTATACGACATTATTGAACAAATTCAAGCCTCTCCGGATAATAAAGAAATAAAAGAAGAAATTGTGTTACAATATGAAGGCTTAGTTTATTCATTAGCACGAAAATATGCCTTTGATCAAGCAAATTTTGAAGACTTATATCAAGTTGGAATGATCGGGCTAATAAATGCAGTGAAACGTTTTGATTTATCTTATGGTAGTTCGTTTGAATCTTTTGCGATACCCACGATTAAAGGTGAGATTAAACGGTATCTGCGGGATAAGACTTGGAGTGTCTACGTTCCACGGCGGGTAAAAGAATTAGGTCCAAAAATACAACGCGCAATCGATCAATTGCTCATGACTATAGAACGAACGCCGACATTAGAAGAAATAGCAAATTACTTATCCCTTGATAAAGAAGAATTACCGGAATTAATCGAGATGATGAAAAATTACAATACTTTGTCCGTTGATTTTAAATATAAGAAAGTTTCCGATGAACAATTATTTACTTTACTAGATGTAATAGAAGTAGATGAATCATATTACGATCACGTCGAAAGAAAGATGTTGTTAGAAAGTATTTTTCCAACATTAGAAAACCGAGAGCAAAAGGTATTAATTCACTTATTTTATGATCGAATGACTCAAAATGAAGTCGGTGAAATATTAGGAGTATCACAAATGCAAGTATCTCGCATACAAAGACAAGCCTTAAATAAACTTCGCAATGAACTAGAAAACATTGAAGATTTTGAAATTGTTTAAAATGTACAGACGAAAGAAAGGGGTAACATTGTGGAACACCTACTAAAATTAGTTGCAAAAGAAGTAAAACAAAAACCAACGACTGTAAAAAAAGTAATCGAACTACTTGATGAAGGAAATACGGTACCCTTTATCGCTCGTTACCGAAAAGAAGTAACGGGTGGATTAGATGAAACAGAAATTAAAGCGATTCAAGATCACTGGACTTACGCTGTGCAATTACATGAACGTAAAGAAGAAGTGATACGTTTAATTGATGAGCAAGGAAAATTAACAGAAGAATTAAAGCAAGAAATCGAACAAGCGACAAAGCTTCAACGAGTCGAAGATCTATATCGTCCTTATCGTCAAAAGCGTCGAACACGAGCGACGATTGCTAAAGAAAAAGGTTTAGAGCCTTTAGCGAAGCTCGTATGGGAACAATCGGTTACCGACGTTAGTGATGAAATTCCAAAGTATTTTAACGAGGAACATGACGTAAAGACGGAAGCTGACGTCCTTAATGGTGTTAATGATATTATTGCCGAATGGATTTCCGATCATGCTCAATTTCGTGAAGAGATTCGTCGTTTGACATGGCAGGAAGGTGAACTACAAACATCGTTAAAAAACGAGGAGCTGGATGAAGCAAAAACCTACGCAATCTACTATGAATTTTCCCAAGCGGTTCGCCAATTAGTCTCCCACCGGGTATTGGCGATTAATCGAGGGGAAAAAGAAGACGTTTTACGTGTTACAATCATAGCTCCAGAGGAAAAGATTTTAATTTATTTAGAAAAGGAAATTGTAAAAACTTCCGAAGAAACACCGATCTATGAAATTTTAATTAATGCAATACAGGATAGTTATAAACGTTTGCTTCAGCCGGCGGTTGAGCGCGATGTAAGAAGTCGTTTGACAGAAGAAGCAGAAGCTCAAGCGATTGAAGTTTTTTCGAAAAATTTACGACAATTACTTTTACAACCACCGTTACGGGGGCGGATGATTTTAAGCATCGACCCGGCTTATCGAACCGGATGTAAGTTAGCTGTCGTCGATGAAACAGGTAAAATGCAAGAAACAGGCGTAATGTATCCAACACCACCGACGAACGATTATAAAAGTTCAGAAAAAATAATCCTTAAACTAATGGAAAAGTACCCAATTGAGTTAATTGCAATAGGAAATGGAACAGCTTCGCGCGAGACGGAACAGTTTATCTCACAAGTTATTGAAGCAAATCAATTAAAAACACCATATATTATTGTGAATGAAGCAGGTGCAAGTGTATATTCAGCGTCGGAATTAGCTAGAGAAGAGTTTCCGGACTTAGAGGTTGAAGAAAGAAGTGCCGTTTCGATCGCTCGTAGAGTACAAGATCCTCTTGCTGAATTAGTAAAAATTGATCCAAAATCGATTGGTGTCGGACAATATCAACATGATGTGTCGCAAAAAGAGTTAACGGAATCTTTACATTTTGTCGTTGAAACAGCCGTAAACCAAGTAGGGGTAAATGTAAATACAGCATCTGCTCCACTTCTAGAACGAGTAGCTGGCTTAACGAAGACGACAGCAACAAATATCGTGAAGCTTCGCAATGAATTAGGGAAATTCACGAATCGAAATCAATTAAAGGAAGTCCCACGACTAGGGCCGAAAACGTATGAGCAGAGTATCGGATTTTTACGCATTGTCGATGGAGATCATCCTTTAGATCAAACGCCAATTCACCCAGAAAGTTATGATGTAACGTTAGCCCTTTTAGAAAAGATCGATATCACTTTAGAAGCAATTGGAACAGATACGTTGCGAAAGCGACTAGAAGAAATAGATGTAGAAGAAATGGCAGAAAAATTAAATACCGGTGTGCCGACTTTAACGGATATTATCGAAGCATTACAGCGACCAAATAGGGATATGCGCGATGATTTTCCACAACCGATTTTAAAACAAAAAGTATTAACATTAGAAGATTTAGAGGAAGGTATGGAACTTGAAGGAACCGTTCGTAATGTCGTCGATTTCGGTGCCTTTATCGATATTGGTGTTGGACAAGACGGGCTCGTTCATATTTCAAAGATGGCTAATCGTTTTGTTAAGCATCCTATGGACGTTGTTTCCGTCGGTGATGTCGTGACCGTATGGGTAGAGGAAGTAGATGTAGAGAGAGAACGAATTGCCTTACGAATGGTGTAATTTTTAATTGATTGACTAAGCAGCAAGAGGTGTTTAAATGACTTATAATCAATTAAAATGGCTAATCTTATTAATTCCGACTCTAACAGTTGGGATTTGGGAATATGTTCGTCACGAATATTTATTACCATACATTTCTATGGATTTAGGAAACTGGCTCACACCTGTGATTGTATTATTTGTAACTTTCACTTTATTAACTCGTCTTTTTGCGAAAATAGAATTGATGCAAGAACAATTGCAACAGGAACGAACAGAAAAGGTCGCTTTAGAAGAGCGTGAACGAATTGCTCGCGAATTGCACGATGGGATGGCGCAATCACTATTTTTGTTATCAGTAAAAATTAGACAGTTAGGGAAATTAAAAGTTTCTGAAGAAGATCAAGAAAAACTAAAAGAAATTCAAGCAAGTGTAATCGATATCCATGACTACGTACGTACAGGTATTGAGAATTTGCGCCAACCTGTTGTCGATGAAGTAGACTTTATACAAAAAATAAAGGATGAGATTCATTCATTTCAAAGTGAAACTGACATAGACGTTAAGACGGTTATCGAAATCGACGAACAATGTCTAACTATACAAGAAAAACGTGAACTAATCTTCTGTATTAAAGAGGCTTTAATAAATGTCCGAAAACATGCCAAGGCTAGTGAAGTGACTGTGAAAGCTCAAATAAGTGAATCACAAAAGGAAATAGAAATAAAAGATAATGGTGATGGTTTTCAAATTGAAAAACCTCTCGTTGGACATTTTGGCATCCGTATGATGCAAGAACGCTGTGAACGAATCAATTGGAATTTTTCAATTGAACGAAAAAAGGAAAAGACGATTGTTTCTTTTTCAACTAATTGAAAGGAGCAATAAACCGGTGGAAAAAGTTAAGGTCCTCATCGTTGATGATCATCCGATGGCAAGGGAAGCAATGAAGGAAATCTTACAAGAGGATAAGATATTTCACGTTATTTCCGAAGCTAAAAATGGGAAAGAAGCACTTCAACTAACAGAAAAACATATGCCGGATTTAATTTTAATGGATATTCGCTTGCCTGATATAAGCGGTATCGAGGCAACAAGGAGAATAAAAGCTTCATTTCCATACGTAAAAATAGTAATGGTTACTGTGTCAGATGATGTCGTTGATTTGTTCGAATCAATTAAATATGGTGCACAAGGCTACTTATTAAAACATGTCGAACACGATTCATGGATTCCATACTTAAAAGCGATTATACACGATGATATGCATATCGATGAATTTTTAGCTAAACAATTGTTACAAGAATTTACAGAAAAGAAGCCCGATACACCAATGTTAGATCCGAATTTATCTAAACGAGAATATGAAATTTTAACATGGGTAGCAAAAGGACTTACGAATAAGGAAATTTCCGTGCAATTAGGTATATCGGAGCATACTGTTAAAAATCACTTAAAAAATTTATTTCAGAAACTTCATTTAAATAATCGGGTGCAATTAGCTAAATACGCCTATGAACATGGAATCGTTCATACTAAGTAGCCTTTGAAAAATATAATTGCTGAAACGTTTGGTAAAGTCCCGTATCGCGATATGCATGAATAGGTCCTTTACTTATAATTTTTCCAGCGTTTAAAAACACAACTTCATCAGCAATCTCTTCTGCTACGTGTAAGTCGTGCGTAGAAAAGATCACTGTTTGTCCATTGTCCCGAGCAGCAAGCATTAATTCACTAAACTGCTTAATCCAATAAGGGTCTAAACCATTCGTCGGCTCATCAAGGATTAATAACTTAGGCTCACTAAGTAAAGCCTGCGCTAACAATAACCTTTGCTTCATTCCTTTTGAGAATGCATGTACTTTCTTATTTAAATGTTCGCTTAAACCAACGGCTTCGATTACTTTCATCATCCGACGACAATCAACTTTTTTTAAATTTGCATAAAATTGAATCGTTTCCTTAGCGCTAATTGATTTTTGGAAATTGAAATCATCCGGCATATAACCGAACATTTGCATATATTTCTTTCTATCTTTATTTAAATCATAGCCGTCCAGTGAAATGGAACCTGTTGTCGGTTTAATTAAACCGGTAATCATCCGAATGAGTGTACTCTTTCCCGCCCCATTTCCACCACATAATGCTAGTATATTCCCTCGTTGTAATGTGTGGGAAAATGGCGCAATAATTTCCGTTCTATGAAAGGATTTTGTGATATTATCAATTTTGAGTAATTTATGTTTAGCTTGTACCATATTGTTCGCCTCGTTTCCACAACAGACTACTAATAAATAACGTCACGATAATAATCGACAAAAAGACTACGATAAAAATAATTAACCCACTATTACTAGTAGCCCAGGTAATCCATGCATCATATTCCGCACCAAAAGCAGAACCAGCGCCAAGTCGCATCATCGTAAATATGCGAATTAACTCAGCTGGATTTAATATTGTGACAAATTGTAAAGTAGGTTGAATCATTTGATACGAAGGTAAAAGACTTAACAAACTAATGATAATTAGTGGCCAACTAATAATAAATATAAACCATACACCAATCGTCCAAATAAGTGCATGCCAGCGATTTTTAGCAATCGCCCCAATCAAAAAGGCGATACTTAAAAAAGCAAGTGCTAATAATAAAGCAAAGACGAGTAATAACAAAAAGGTTTGAATAGCAATCATTTGATTAAATAGAGTCATTAAAAGTCCTGAGAAGCCGAAACTAAAGATGACAATTGTAAGCAAAGTAATCGCTAATCCTAACCACTTCCCCACTAAGAATGAAAAGGACGAAATCGGATAGGTTACGAGAAGAGCCCAATGCCCATCCTCTTTTTCTGATGTAATCGAAAAACTACCTAATAAAAGTGTGATCAGTGGTAATAAATATAATGTCATATTCATTACCGTACCTGCCATATCAGTATAACCTTCGACATTACTTGTACTCGCTTGTAATAATAAAAGTCCACTTGTAAAAAGTGTAAACAAAATTAAAAAGGAATAAGTCCATGCGTTTCGAAAGCCTAATTTTATCTCCCGTTTCATGACTGTAAACAACGTGATATCACCTCAACTATTCTCCCTTCAAGATAGATGTATAGGTGAAAGAATCGACATAAAGTGTCTAACTTTCACCTATACATTTTCAGTTATTTAATATAATTAGGTACCATTAATCCTCATGCTCATCATCATGATGGTCCATCATTTCTTTGTTCATTGACCATTCATGATCGTATAAGTCGTCTCTTGTCATTAACGTACCTTTACCGAAGTCTTCAATAAACTCTTCTGCCTCTTCACGATCTTGGAAGGAAATGACACCATAGGCCATCGGTGTTTCAATTGTTTCTTCATATACGAAGGATGCATTTTCGATGTCAATCCATTCCTCGGTATGATAATCTCGGACAAAGGCAGTACCGATATCGTCCTCGCCATTTTCATCTATCCAAGCATGTAAACAACCGATATCATCAAACTTTAAAGAACGCTCATTTGTCAATACGATTTGAGTCGCATGTTGATTATCTGGTACAGCCATCGCACAGACATCACATATATCGGTATCTGCGACATCTTCCGGTTCATAAGCGAACTCTTCAGTTTCATTGGTTGCCTCTGTTTCCCCATCAATCGTAGCTTCATCGTTATTACCACAAGCTACAACAATCCCAACTGTTAGTAAAAGAACGAATAAAAGTAAAAACTTGTTTCTCATGTTTGTTTAACCCCCATATACATAATTGTTCCACTAATTAGTAATAAAACTGAGCTAACAACAAATAAGATGCTAGTACGATCCTCCGTTAAGTCGTAATCTGTGAGTGGATTTTCTAACAATGGTTGAACATCGGTCAATTGTTGTTCAGCAGGTGTTTGCAACATCTTCTCTAAAAATATCATTCCAGGTGATTGGAATAATAATCGATAAGGTGGAAACTCATCAGTCAAATGTAAATAAAATGGATCAATCGTATAAGTTAAGCTACTATAACCATCCCCTGTTAAATCAAGTCCGTCATGGTCGCTCCAATAATTATTGTTCGTATTATTGTGAGCACTTTCTTCTGCCTGCCCTTGTACGACATTAGCAAGAAAAGCATTATGATGGATGGAATTACTTTCTGCACGTTTAAATTGTAAACCGACAAAGTTATTTCGAACATTATTATGTCTAATTTCATTATTATGGGCGTCTTCAACAAAGATACCGACACGGTTATGGGCGATATTATTTTTTTCTATAATTGCCTCATGCACATCGAATAAAAGTAAACCTAGTGATTGAACGTTTTTTTGATTATACTTTAAATTATTATGATAGGCACTTGTACCTTTTGTACCCATAATCATCATGCCACTTATATTTTCATACGATTCATTTTCATATAGTTGAGTCTCTCTAGTAAACATTAAATGATATCCATACCGTGAATGAGTAGCTTTATTGTTATGAATCACATTATATTTACTACTTTCTATATAAATTCCATCCTCTACATATGAAATCCTAGCGTGACTAATCGTATTATGATCAGCTTGAAACAAGTCAATCCCGTGTTTTCGTTCACGTATTGGTACATTTTTTTCACCGGTAATCGTCACTTGTGTAATGTTGTTGTGATGTGCATCTTTAAGTTGAATACCGTAACTATTTGTTTGGATTGTTAAGTTTTCTAACTCGTTATTATCGCCATTTACGTATAAAGCCGCTTGTTCTTTCATATTGTCATGATAGAGAATTGTCAAATCTTTAATAGTTACATGATCTGTGAGGATGGTAATCGCCGGTTCGTTTTCCTCTACTTGCAATATGACGTCTTCATCACCAACTAATGTTATTGCTTTGTCAATAGTGATAGATTCATCGTACGTACCCCGAGGTATTTCAATAACTTCACCATCGCTAGCTTGGTCAATAATGGACTGCAATGACTGACTATTAGCTGAAATTAAATTTGGCCATAGTAACCATGTTATTAACCCAATGAAAAGATAAATATTTAATCGTAAAGATTTGTTCACTTATCGATGTGCCTCCCCCTAATCGATGTTAAAGTTTGTTGCAAATACAATTTAACATAAAGTCAATGATTGTGTATGACTCAAAAGGGCTAATATTACCGCTGTTTTCGTAACTTTTTGTGACAAAAATATAAATAATGTTTGAACTTGTTATACTTTAACATGTGTGTTTTATTAAACTTACTTAACGGATGGTTACGTTTGGTAAGTTGAAAGGCGTTTGTGATAATTTTTTTTGGCTTAAATTTTCCCGCAACAGATACTTTTAAAAAAATCTATATATAATAATTTAAAAAGAAAGACCTTAGTTTCATGTTAGAAACTAAGGTCTTGTTACATACGTAAACTTTAATTTAAATTTTACTTACTCTCAGCCATTGCTGCTTCTACTTTACTCATTGGAATACCTGCTGCTCGGGCGACACCCTCACCATACGCAGGATCCGCTTTGTAACAGTTAATAATGTGACGAATTTTAATAAATTCTTCAGCCTTTTCAAAGTCTTCTGCAGTGTTTTTAAAGAGACGTTCTTTTTCATCGTCTGTCATTAAGTTAAATAATTTACCTGGTTGTTCGTAGTAGTTATCGTCATCTTCACGGAAGTTGTAGTGCATTGCGTCACCTTCTAACTTTAATGGTGGCTCCATTAAGCCTTGGTTGTCCTCCCACTCTCCGTAACTATTAGGCTCATAGTGTAGGAGGCTTCCTTGGTTTCCGTCAACACGCATCTGTCCATCGCGGTGATAGCTATGGAATGGACAGCGTGGTGCATTAACTGGAATTTGATGGTGATTTACACCTAAGCGGTAACGCTGGGTATCTCCGTAAGAGAAGAGACGTCCTTGTAACATTCGATCCGGTGAAAAGCCGATACCAGGAACGATGTTTGCAGGCGTAAACGCAGCTTGTTCAACATCTTGGAAGTAGTTATCCGGGTTACGGTTTAACTCCATTACCCCTACTTCAATTAATGGGAAGTCTTTCTTATACCATACTTTCGTTAAGTCGAAAGGATTGTATGGCATATTGTTCGCTTCTTCTTCGGTCATTACTTGAATGTACATTTTCCATCTTGGATAATCGCCGTTTTCGATACTTTCGTATAAGTCGCGCTGATGGGATTCGCGATCTTTTGCGATAATTGCTTGGGCTTCTTCATTGGTTAAGTTTTCGATGCCTTGTTCGGTACGGAAGTGGAATTTTACCCAGAAACGTTCATTATCTTCGTTAATCATACTAAACGCATGACTTCCAAATCCGTGCATATGGCGATAAGATTTAGGAATTCCACGATCACTCATTACGATTGTTACTTGGTGTAACGCCTCTGGTAAAGATGACCAGAAGTCCCATTGGTTGTTAGGTGAGCGCATATTTGTACGTGGGTCACGTTTTACCGCACGGTTTAAATCTGGGAATTTTAAAGGATCACGGTGGAAGAACACAGGGGTATTGTTTCCAACTAAGTCCCAATTACCTTCTTCTGTATAAAACTTTAAAGCAAACCCTCGAATATCACGCTCTGCATCTGCAGCTCCACGCTCTCCTGCAACGGTAGAGAAACGTGCGAACATTTCTGTCTTTTTACCAACCTTTGAGAAAATCTTCGCCTTCGTATATTTTGTAATATCGTTCGTTACTGTAAAGGTTCCAAACGCTCCAGAACCTTTCGCGTGCATACGGCGCTCGGGAATTACTTCACGGTCGAAATGGGCGAGTTTTTCAATAAACCAAATGTCTTGTAATAACATTGGTCCTCTTTTTCCCGCCGTCATTACGTCTTGGTTATTGTACACAGGCATACCAGCAGCAGTCGTCATTTTCTTCTTTTCATTGTTACTCATTAAAAAGGCACCTCCGAGTATTTTTAAATTAAAACAATTTCTTAATTGTAATTATTATTATATCATAATCATTAAAATTGTCAACAAAGGGAGCTCAAAGAGTAATTCAAAAGTAAAATCTTTTGTTTTAGCCTTTTTAAAGGCTTTAATTTAAAGTAGGTAACAATATTAACTGGAGTGATTATCAACTGTGACAACTAATTGATAATAGATATAAAAATGAAAAAAGATTATTTTGTGAAGAACAAGTGATCGATAGGTAAATTAATTTATTGGAAATTTATATTAGAGATATAATTTACTTTTGCATTAAGAAAGGGAATAAGCTCACAAGAGATGTTTTAGGGAAATTACTATAGATGTGGGATCATTTAAAGGGACGTTTCAACTAATATAGACTAGAGGAACGATGCAACAAAGGAATCTATATTACATATATATGAAGAAGATGGGTAAATTTATTAATTAAGAAAAGTAGATAGAGAGGTAACAATTTATTCAGATACTATTATACCATATAGGCACTAAATACGTAACTTGATTGTATTATCGTATTTGAGGAGAACGCATAAAAATCCCCCTAAAGTAGTTTTATTTTTTTAACTGTCTACTTTAGGAGGAGCATATCGAAGTCGGGCACCGTTTTACATATCTACTGTTTTAATATTAATTGAACGTACTATCAATCTCGTCAATCATCATGTGTAACGATTGTAAACCACCGCCGGCTAAGTACCAAATTTCCCCGTCTAAATAAATAAGTCGATCATTTTTATAAGCTTCTGTTTTTTGAACTATATCATTTTCAAAAGATTCTTTGATCGTCGAATCCATTCCGATTGCTGAATCCCGGTCGATAATGTAAATAATATCTGGATTTGTTTCTAAAATATATTCAAAGGTAATGCTTTGTCCGTGGGTAGATTCCTCTATATTAGGGTCTGCTGGTTTTATTCCAAATACGTCATGAATAATTCCAAAACGAGAAGCTGGTCCATAGGCACTCACTTTTCCCTCGGTGCCTAAAACGATCAATGCTGATTCATCTACTGATTGAACATTTTCTTTAATTGCGTTAATTTTTTCTTGTATCGTTTCTAATTCGGCTTCAATTTCGTCTTCTTTATCAAAAATTTCTCCTAATAAGCGGGCGTTTTGTTCGAAAGAATTCACGTAGTTATGCGTGTCGATATCTAAGTAAATCGTCGGTGCAATTTCTCTAAATTGCTCATATAATTCCATCTGACGGCCAGAAATAATAATTAAATCTGGTTGAGCTGCATGGATTTTTTCGAACTCTGGTTCTTTTAAAGAACCGAAGTTTTCATACTCATCTGATGCAAACTCACTTAAGTAATTTGGTACTGTTGCTTGAGGTAAGCCGACAACTCGTTGCTCTTCACCTAAAAAAGAAAGCGTATCTAGTGCACCGATATCAAAGACAACAACCCGTTCAGGATTTTTCGGGACGATTACAGGGTCATGATCGAGCTCGTGGAGCACTTCAATCGTTTCTTCTTCATCTATCTTCGTTGTATCGTTTTCGTTAGTATTATCGGAACAAGCGATTAATAGAATACTTATCGTTACAATTAATACGATTCGGAAAATATTTCTCATTGTTTTACCCTACCTTACTTTTAATTTGATTGGAAATATAAACATATATTACAATTGTTCATTCGTTTAATCGGAATGTCCATATCGTAAATATCTTGCAATGCTTCTGTATTAATAATTTCATCCGTTTTACCATCACGAATAATCTTTCCGTCTTTTAATGCGACAATTCGGTCGGAATAAACGGAAGCAAAATTAATATCGTGTAGAACGATAATAACCGTCTTTCCTAAATCGTCGACTAGACGTCGTAATGTTTTCATAATTTGTACGGAATGTTTCATATCTAAGTTGTTTAGCGGTTCGTCTAATAAAATATAATCCGTATCTTGGGCAATAACCATTGCGATAAATGCCCTTTGTCTTTGACCTCCTGACAACTCATCTAGGAAACTATCTTTAATATCTGTTAAATTCATATATTCCAAAGCTTGTTCGACATGTTTATGATCCTCTTCGGTTAAATGCCCCCGAGAATATGGGAAACGTCCAAAGGATACGAGTTCTTCTATCGTTAAGCGAACATTCATAAAGTTAGACTGTTTTAAAATTGAAACCTTCTTAGCAAATTCATTCGACTTCATTTTCGCGATATTTTTTTGATCTAAAAATACTTCCCCCGTATCCGCATCGATTAGTCGACTAACCATCGATAATAATGTGGACTTACCTGCACCGTTAGGACCGATAAAGGATGTAATTTTTCGTGGATGTATTTTTAAACTGACATCTTCGATTACTGTTTTTCTACCAAAACGCTTCGTCAAGTTGCGAACTTTAATCATATAGCTTTACTCTCCTTTAGTAAGAGGTAAATAAAGTAAATACCTCCGATGAAATTGATGATGACACTAAGCGTCGTCGAAAACGTAAAAATCCGTTCGACAATCCACTGTCCACCGACTAAAGCAATAATACTAAACAATGTAGCTCCAGTAATTAATACAGAATGTTTGTACGTTGCAAAAAATTGATACGCTAAATTAGCAACGATAAGACCAAAGAATGTAATTGGTCCGACTAAGGCGGTAGAAACTGCGATTAAAATCGCTGAGATGATAAGCATTTTTCTCACTAAGGAATCGTATTCGATTCCTAAATTTATCGCTGTATCCCGTCCTAATGAAACAACGTCTAGCTCCTTCATATAGCGCCATCCGTAAAGAACGATGATGATGATGATTGCTAAAGCGAGCCAAACAAGATCGTTATTAATATTGTTAAAGCTAGCAAACATTCGATCTTGTACGCGCAAAAATTCATTCGGATCAATTAATACTTGTAAAAATAAACTAATACTTGAAAAAAACGTACCAAGAATAATTCCAATTAACAGTAGGAAATAAATCGATTGTTCATTTGATTTAAATAACAAACGATAAAGTAAAAAGGCAAAGATCACCATCGATAAAACTGAAAGAAAAAAATTCACTTGTTGGTTAACAACAGTTATATGAGTCGATCCTAAAAAGAATATAAACAAAGTTTGTAACAGTAAATATAATGAATCGAGTCCCATAATGCTAGGTGTTAAAATTCGATTATGGGTAATCGTTTGGAATACGACTGTTGCATAAGCAATTGCAACTCCGGTAAGGATCATCGCAAGCACTTTCATCGCTCGTCTCGGTAAGGCATAGTCGAAACTACCACCAAGATCGTGAAAGAGAAAAAGACAAATGGTAATAATCGATAGCGCAATAAGTGGGAGCATTTTTACAAAATTTCTACGCATAGCTTCGCCCCCTAAATAGTAACAATAAGAAAATACCGCTACCGATTACACCTACCATTAAACTAATTGAAATTTCATAAGGATAAATAATTAATCTACCTAAAATATCGGCAACGAGTAAAAAAGCTGCACCAAGTAAAGCGGTATATGGTAATGTCTTTTGCAAATGATCCCCTTTAAAAATCGATACAATATTCGGGATGATTAAACCAAGAAACGGAATTGTACCGACAGTAAGGACAACTGTAACTGTAATCGTTGCAACAAGAATAAGGCCTATATTAACAATTTGTTTATAAGGGATGCCTAAGTTTTTGGCAAAATCTTCCCCCATACCTGCGACCGTAAAACGGTTTGCATATATGTAGGCAATAATGATAACGGGAATACTTATGTATAGTAATTCAAAACGCCCTTTCATAATCATTGAAAAGTCGCCTTGCAACCAAGCACTCATATTTTGAATAACGTTAGCTCGATAAGCAAAAAAGGTCGTAATCGATGATAAAATATTCCCAAACATTAATCCGACAAGAGGGATGAAAATTGCATCTTTAAACTTTATTCGATCTAAAATTTGCATAAATAAAATAGTCCCTGCTAACGCGAAGACAAAAGCGACGAGCATTTTTTGAAATGTCGTAGCATTTGCAAACAATAACATCGAGACTAAAATTCCAAGTCGTGTCGCATCTAAAGTACCCGCTGTCGTCGGGGATACGAACTTGTTCCGACTTAGTTGTTGCATAATTAGACCGGCAATACTCATGCCAGCACCAGCTAAAATAATTGCTAATAATCTTGGTACACGACTTAGAAGGAAAATTTCGAACTGTTCTTGATCACCATTCAGTAAGTCGGTAATAGATATACTACTAACCCCTACGAAGAGGGAAATAATGGATAATATAATAACCGTGATAACTAAATAACTTTTTCGCAAGGTTGACTCTCCTGTAAACTTATATTGTAAATTAAGTCACCAATATATTAAAATAGTGGAGAATAGCTTTTAAAACTAGCACAATAATAATGAGAATCATTTTCAATTGGTATAATTATAATATATATGAACTATCGTCTACTGTCAATAATGTCGAGGGCTAGATTTATTAATCTTTTTAACAAAAGATAAAATAATAGCTACTCAAATATAAATGCTTCATAATAGAAGTAATAATATTCGAATAGAAGTATAAGTTGTACAAGAGTAAGATGAATTAGACATGATGGAGGAAGTTATATGGAATGGAAAAATGTGTACCGAGGTCTATTTATGGGAATAAGTGATATTGTCCCTGGAGTAAGTGGTGGGACAATTGCTGTTTTACTTGGTATTTATGATCGTTTAATTGAAGCAATTACCGGTCTTTTTTCAAAGGATTGGAAAAAACATTTACAGTTTTTAATACCTCTTGTCATCGGAGCAGGAATTGCGATTTTTAGTTTAAGTCATGTGATGGATTGGCTGTTAACGAATTATAATCGTGCAACATTTTACTTTTTTATTGGATTAATTATAGGTACTTTACCATATCTCTTTCGTGAGTCGGAGTTGCAAGAAAATCTAGAAAATAAGAAATATGTAGCAATTTTAATCGTAGGAATTATTTTGATTAATTTACTACCTCTTGATCCTACTGGTGGCAGTGCTATTACAGAGCGCAACTTTGGTATATATGTACTTCTCTTTTTATCCGGTATATTAGCTAGTGCGGCGATGATTTTGCCAGGAATAAGTGGTTCCTTTGTTTTATTAGTGATTGGTATGTATCATACGATTATTTACGCACTAACAATAATAGATATGCCAGTTATTTTAGTTGTTGCTGCCGGTATTGCTATTGGAATACTGACGACGAGTAAAATAATTCATTATTTTTTAACAAATTATCGATTAGAAACGTATTCTTTAATTATTGGTCTTGTAGTCGGTTCAGTTATTTTAATTGGGCGGAAAGCCGGTTATGCTACAACGGTTGGAGAGTTTATCCTTAGTATCGTTACGTTATTCGTCGGCCTATTCATTGCACTGTTTTTAGCGGCTGTAAAAGTGTCGGATTAAAATTACGTAAAAGATTGTAAAAGTAGGGGAGTTGAGGCTATTGCAACGAGTGATGCGAAAATGGGGTATTGCGATTATTAGTATTTTTCTTTGTGTCCTTGGAATTATCGGTAATTTAATTGTCGATCCTAATTGGCCATTTGTATTAGGGATTATTACTGGAATGGTTTTAATTGTATTGTTAAATGTTATTTATGTCGTTTATATCCAAAAGAATTGATCGTTATTTTGTCGTAAATAGGGGATAATACATATCATGAAAGGGGTTAAAGCACGTGAATGGTTGTTTAATTATTCATGGATTTACAGGTGGACCGCATGAAGTTGAACCCTTGCATGAATATTTACGACAACATACCGATTGGAAAATAAAAGTTCCGGTACTCTCAGGCCATGGTGAAACGTTACAACTTGAGGATGTCTCTTATGAAGCTTGGCTGGAAGAAGCAGAGATGCATTTTAAAACGTTAAAGAAAGATTGTAAAGAAGTCTACGTCATTGGTTTTTCCATGGGCGGGATGATTGCCAGTTATTTAGCAGCCAATTACGATGTAGATAAATTAGTGTTATTGTCGACAGCTCGAAAGTATGTATCGTTTAAATATATGAGTCTGTACATTGCAGAAGTAATTAGTGACGGATTTAAAGGCCAGTTAGAGGAAAATGAAATTTTTACTCATTATAAGAGCAAAATAGGTACAGTTCCATTTCGTGCGAATGTAGAATTTATGAAATTAGTTAATAAGACAAAGCATTATTTAGATGAAATTAAATCACCAGTATTTATTGCCCAAGGTCAAAAGGATGGCCTCGTCCCATATAAAGCAGCCTATGCATTAGAAAAAGAAATCGGCTCCGAATATAAGGAAGTCGTTATTTTTGAACAGTCGAATCATATGATTTGTCTAGGGGAAGATCGCGACGTTTTAAATGAGATGATTTTCAATTTTTTGACCGAAGTGGAACAAGATGAACCGAGAACGTAAAAGAGTAGCTGGGAGAAAAACTAGCCTTAAATGAACGAATGGACTGAATTTCTTTATCATAGTAGAAACTCAGTCCATTTTTTAATTTTTCTTGGCGATATATTGTTATAAGTTAAGCAAGCAAACGGCCTTCTAAGCCGTCGGTCAGTATATCTTTCGATGATCTATTGGCGACAGAATCGAAAACTTAGTATGTTATTAGATGCGTTGCAAGAGTTGTGTAAGAATCCCCCGCGCTTACTAAGATTGGTTAGTAACTCTCTGCATATTTTTCCCCGCTAGGTAAGTATAATGGAGAGCTTACCTTACACCTCTTTACTCTCCGTTGACTGCAGCGACAATTGGGATGAATCGGGTATGCAGCTTACCTTACACCTCTTTACTCTCCGTACGGGGGTGGAATTCAAAGGCTTAGCTGTCTATCGACTTACTAGTTGGGAATCTCTCTAGACAAGTGTAAAGACCATTTGTTTGTAAACTTACTTGGCAGAGCTTTCAACTGTGTAAGTTGGTCTGCTTTTGTCCGTAGACTTACTCGGTGGAGGTCTCCATTGTGTAGGTTGCTGTGCTTTTGTCCGTAG
>CALGOZ010000150.1 GCA_937960785.1 uncultured Pseudogracilibacillus sp. | reverse complement strand
TTATTTTGGCTCGGCGGGTTTAGGGATATTTCTTTATTACTATATTCATTAATGGTTGTTCTTTTCTTTTTATTGCTATTTCTTAGTTATAAATATTATACACAGAGAAAATTATATAAACATTTATCAGAAGGAATTAGTTCCATAGACGAAGTTTATCAGGAATTGGATTATTCACCTCTCTCTAAAGCAATCGAACAAATGATGGTTAGGCAACATAAATTATATGACCTCGAACTCGTTCAGTTAAAGGAAAAACAACTAGAACAGTTTATTTTTATTGATCGTTGGATCCATTAGATGAAAGCCCCCCTATCTGTACTTGAACTTACTACCCATGACATAGAAGAGCCAATGGCTTCGAATATCCGGGAAGAAGTCGAGCGGTTAAAATCAGATCTACAAACAGCACTACATATGGCACGCTTGCGTTCGATTACACAGGACTTCCACGTGAAAAGATTATCCTTAACAAAGTTGTTACAAGAAGTGAATATGGAAAATCGTCGCCTATATATACGTAATCAAATTTATCCTAAGATTACTATAGATGTAGAAGACGATACTGTATATTCCGATGAAAAGTGGTTATATTTTATTTTCGAACAATTAATACAAAATGCAGTGAAATATACAGCGGACCGAAGCAGTGAGTTTTATTTATCTGTATTTGAACAAAATGGAAACCAAGTCATTGAAATAAAAGATAACGGTGTCGGTATACCTAAAGCGGATCTTGAAAGAATTTTCGAACTATTTTTCACTGGTGAAAATGGTCGCTATTTTCGTGCATCGACAGGTGTAGGATTATATTTAGTAAAGGAAATCACAAATTATTTAGACCATGAGATTGAGGTTGACTCGGTTCAAAAGAAAGGCACGACTTTTCGGATCATTTTTTCTTAAATTTCCATCTTACATAAATGTAAGGAATCTGAAAGAATATTCGATTTTTCCTTTCCCCCGACTAACGTAGACTAAAATTAAGTTGAATTTAGGAGGTTTAATCATGTTAGAAGTAAGCAATGTGTCTAAAGTATATAGTGGTAAAGTGCCTCAACGGGCATTAACGAATATAAGCATGTCCGTTGAGGAGGGGGAGTTTGTCGGGGTAATGGGGCCATCGGAAAGTGGAAAAACAACCTTATTAAATGTTATCTCTACCATTGATGAGCCAACATCGGGAACCGTACTGATATAAGGTAAAAACCATCATACTTTAAAACAAAAGGAACTAGCGAAATTTCGCCGACGCGACTTAGGTTTTGTCTTTCAAGATTTTAATTTATTAAAAACGTTAACAATATTAATCAATGTAAAAACAGGCTGAAAAGAATGATTCAGTCTGTTTTTTTATATAATTTTTAATGTAAGGTTAGCTTAGTTTTCTCAAGGAGTATAACAAGGTATAGTATATATATATTCCCTCTAAGCTACTAATAAAGATTATTTGAAAGATTTACCTGTATTTAAGGAGTTTAAAGATGAGGAAGTTAGCTATACTATTCGTTTTATTGTTTATTATGATTATAGGCCCTTTCTTTTGGTCAATTTATCAAAAAGAAGATGAAATAAATGAAGAGAAGACACCGAATATAGAAGAGGAAAAGATAGAAACAGAGGATAACGACAGAAAAATTGAAATTGGCATTTATAAAGGAAAAGTAGATGAACAAACAATTGAAATCGAAACCGATGAAGGGACGAGTTTCTTTTTCATTGATAAAAAGATTGAAACACAACTAGAGTCAATTCGCTTCAATGATGAAATTGTATATTCTTACTATGAAAAATCCGAAGAACGTTTTATCGAGTTTATTGAAGAATATTGGCGTTATCGCGAAAATAATCGAAAGGATGACTCTCTCGAACCCTAAGTAAAAATAAACGATTGAAAGAAGATAAAGAGTATAAAAGACACGTAGTTGTAACGAATATTGTTAAATTCAGCGTGTAGAAATTGATAAATGTTGACATAATTCTATTTCTAGACAATAATATATCTAGAAAACTACATATTGTATGTTTTGGTTTTTGCATGTCATTTGATATGCAAATTAAAAAGGAATCAGGTGCAAATCCTGAACGGTCCGGCCACTGTAAGTAGTGTGCAAACTCTCACGATGCCACTGGCAATTAGCCGGGAAGGCGAGAGTTTGCGAGACACTATAAGTCAGGAGACTTGCCAAAACATAGAATGCAGTAAAAAGCCTTCCGGGAAAAGGTGTGCATGTGGAAGCCTAATAATGTTTTTAGTTAAGTATGCGCAGAAAGCGATATCATTATTAGGGATTAGTAGGATTACTCACCCCTGCCTATTCTCGTAGGCAGGGGTTTTTTATTTTTACTTATGAAGGAGATCGAGTAAAACAACTATAAAAAGGAGAGATAAAATTGAAATTTAGTCAAAAAATGAAACAATATTTATCGGTATTTTCTATTGTTTTATTGTTGTTTTCATCCTTCCCAAGTCAAAGTTTCGCTCATAACTTGGAAATGGAAGATTTAATTGAACCGAGTGAATTAATTGACGAGACGGCAGGAGAAACCAATAATTACGAAGCTGATAACTATTCATCGGAAGAAGATGGAAAAGTTAAAGTTAAAATAGAGAATACAAGAGAAGCAAAAGATGGCAAAAAAGCTAAAACCAAAATAGAGAAAGAAGAAAAAAATGAAATAAAACAGCAAGAAAGGTCTACAGCCACAGAAGATAAGACTGTAAAAATAAAAGAACAAACATCAGTATCTGAAAATTTATCAGATCAAGAAACGAAAGAATTAGAGGCAGGCGAAGTTCTTTTCACAATACCTGAAAATGCTGAACTGTTTATCGGAACAAAAAGTAAACATTTTATTAAGTTTGATGAAGTAGAGCCGGCAGAAGAGGCAATTCATAATGGTGATGGTACGAAAACTTATTTTTATCAATTAGAGGCTAATAAAGAATATAATTATCGTGTAAGTGAAGAAGGAAAGTTAACTAACACAGGAACTTTTAGGGCTAATAAAAACAACACAGAATTAGAAATAACGAAGGCGGATTTAGAGGCTTTCAATCCTAAAGCAATTTTAAATCGTGGAACATATATTGAGGGTAATATTTTCTTGAACATTAATGAACAAAATCATTTACAGCTTGCTGAAAATGAAACTTTTAAATTGCTTCCAATGCGTAATTGGCAAGCGTTAATTGAAGGTATTAACAATTATTTCTTCGAACCAGATTTTCATTATGAAATTATTACAGGTGACGATGTAATTTCAATTCATCCAGACGGTCCTGGTAGTTATGCAGAAATTAAAGCTGAACGTGAAGGTACAGCGATTGTAAAAGTTACATACGATGCATTAAAAGTACACGGTTCAGCATATGAAGGTGGAAACTTCAGTGCAATTTGGCCAGAAAATGTCGGCTTATTTGTTGTGACTGTTGGTGATGAAGTCGATATCGATACAGGTATTGAAAGTAATAAAGAAAGAAATATTAAGGCTGGAAATTCAGGTAACCTACAACAAGGTGTCTTTGATGCTGAAATCGATAGTGTTTATTATTTAGAAGATGAACCGGGGGCTTATTATACTTTTACACCTGAAGAAGGAGCAGAGGTTTCGGTATTACGCCCAACGATTAATCATGAACAGGGTACTGCCTCTTATGGTGATGGAAAGTTTACAAAAGATGAAGTTGTAAAAAATGATGATGATTCTTTTACGATTTTATTAACAGAAGGTCGTAACATTGTAAAAGTTGAAAAAGATGGTCAAGCTGCTTACCATGTGATGACTGCTAGACCTTTAAATGTGGAAATTGAAAACCTTTCAAACCCTGGTCAAGAAGTCGCTCCTGGCGATGAAGTTAAGGTTACTTTTAAAGGATTATCGTTTCCGGCAAATAAGCTAGCGGGAATTTATAACTTTAATGCCCAGTTAATTTTTAGTTCTCATGATGGCAAAGAGCTCTTTAAGGGTGATCGTAGGCAATACAATATAACTACTCAGGCAAACTCAATTACTTTTACAGTTCCCAAAGGTCATGAAGGAGCCTATTATTTAAAGGACGGCCATATAAGTTTAGGTTTTTTTGGTAGTCCGATTGGCTCTCATCACTATATTGATGCTGAAGTAGGAGCTGTACCAAATTTAAATGCGCAACAAGTTGAGGGATATTATAGTATTTTCCCTGAGATTGAAATCCTCCCTGATGAAAATGCATCGGATGATCCTGAAGTAGATCTTGAGCCATTAAAGGATTTAATTGCTAAAGCCAAAGAAATGGCAAAACAAACTGAACTTTATACAGAAAAAACATTAGCTAACTTAAAGGATGTTATTAAAGAAGTAGAATCAACGCTCGATACAATCGATGATGAAGTGGCGTTACAAAAGAAAATGGATGCCTTAAATGGAGCAATTGAACAGTTAAGACAAAAAGCTGATAAATCATCCTTAGAAGAGAAAGTTCAAGAAGCTAAAGCTATCGATTTATCTAATAAGACTGAGGATAGTAAAGAGAATTTTAAGTCAGTTTTAAATGAAGCTATAACGGTTTTAGAAAATAATGAGGCAAGCCAAGAACAAATTGATCAAGTTTTAGAAAAATTGAATAAGGCAATCAAAAACTTGCAAGACCGTGCTCCCCCAGTGGATGAAGTTGAAGTTTCTGTTCGTATTGAAGGACATAAAGAAACTTTAGTCGAACCGACGAAGTTAAAAGTAAGTTCCTTTGATTTAGCGCCGTACGTAACAAGTGGAGAGATAGAAAACTTTGATAATCCAAGAGCTATTCATGCTATCATAGATGCTTTACAAACGATTGAAGGCTTTGATGCAACAGATGAAGAACAATTTAAGTTAGGTTTTGGTGGAAACTATATTGAACAAATTGGTGATGTGGGACAATTTACAGCAGGTCAAAATAGCGGTTGGATGTACGCTGTTAACCATAACATTCCTGATATCGGTGTAGCAGATTATGAATTAAAAGATGGAGACACAATTGTTTTATATTTCGTCGAAGACTTCATGGACAATATTTATACCTGGTTTAATAAAGAAGGATATACTGTATCTATTAGTGAAGAGGCTACCTTCGTGCTAAATGGCTTTAGCGAATATCAAGATGACTCAGTAGAGGGTAGTTCCTTATTAATCGATAACAAACCTTATGAGATAAATGGCGAAAAGGTTCTATTCGATAAAGACGGAAAAGTTACGGTTATTTTTGATGAACCGGGAACTTATCTATTATCAGCAATTCGCTACAATGAAAATGGTGTAGTAAATATTTCACGTCCATATGCTGTAGTTAATGTCGTTGATGAAGATGTGGAACCGGAAGTAGACGAAACACCACCGGTTATTTCTATTCGAGGAATTAAAGATGGACAGAAGTTTTTACAAAATTCCATTGAGTTTTCTGTAGAAGTAGTTGATGATGTCGATGGAAAAGTAGACCCAGTAGTGAAAGTAAATGATCAGACTGTATCCATGAAGGATGGCAAGTATCAAGCTACTTTAAAAGAAGGTAAAAATATTATCCTAGTTGAAGCAAAAGACAAGGCAGGCAATGAAGCTACCAAAGAAATTACGGTATTCTATGAAAAGCCACAACTTAATGTGTCAACGGATAAAGCCTTAAAAGACTTAATCGACTATATCTTTAAAACAGGAGTTAAGAGTGATTGGCTAGCTATAGGATTACATCAGGCCGGCGAAAAAGTTCCTGCTTCATACCAAGATACCTTTGCAAAGCATGTAAAGGAACAAATTATTAAAGCAAAAGAATCGGAGCGTTTGCTCATTACAGATGTTGAACGATTAACCCTAACAGCCTTAGCTCTAAATATTGACCCAACCGATGTCAATGGTGTTAATTTAATCGAACTAATTTATAATAGTCCAGATAGAACTTTGTGGGATGGAACAGTAGTTGACATCTTAACCTATCAAGGAAATAATGGAATTGCCTTTGCTTTAATTGCCTTAGATTCAGCTAATTTCCCAGTACCGGATGATGCAAAGTGGACACGGGAAAAGTTAGTTGACGAGCTTTTAGCTAATCAAAATAATGATGGTTCCTGGAGTCTAAATAAAGAATATGATGCCCCAAATATAGACATAACAGCAATGGTTTTAACTGCTTTAGCACCATATACGGAAGAAGATAAGGTTCAAAAAGCCGTAGAAAAAGGAATCGACTTTTTAGCAAAATCTCAAGGTGAAGATGGTGGATTTGATGGCGGAAGTGCTGTTGGTGGAGTTACAAGTGAAGCTACTGCTCAAGTAATTATAGCTTTAACAGCTAATGGTATTGATCCAAAGAGTGAGCAATTTACAACATCGATGAATTTAATTGATCATTTATTAAGCTATCAACTACCAAATGGTGGATTTACTCATACATTAGGAGAATCAAAAGCAAATGACATTGCTACTGAACAAGCTTTATTAGCCTTAGCAGCATATAAACTTTTTACTGAAGAAAATTTGTCGCTTTATGACTTCGGTCAATTAGATGAACTAGACTTAGAATCAATAACCGACCTAGATAAGGAATTAGAGGGAGATAACAGGCCTGAAAAGGATCCTCAACCTGGTGAAAGCTCTGATAAAAATACAGATAAAAAAAATGACGAACTATATGATGAACAAGATGAGCTTTCTGTAGAAGTTGCTGAACAAGATGGTTCTGAGGAAAAAAATAAATTACCAAGTACTTCTACACAAATGTTTACTTACTTACTGTTAGGAGCATTGTTAATTGCCTTGGGGCTTATGTTATATTTTCTCCGCAAAAGAAATATAACGACAAGGTAGGGTGATAGTGTGCAAAAGTTAAAAAGAATATTTCCTACAATATTATTAGTTTTTTCCTTGTTCTTTATTTCAGCCTGTGGGCTTATTGAAGAAAAGCCCACAGGTCTGGAAGAAAATGGTACAAAGCAAGAGTCTGTTGTAGTAAAAGATGAAGCGAAAGATACGAATAAGAACAAGAAAGAAAAAGAAGATAAAACTGGTAAAAAGAAGGATAAGTTAAAAGAAGAATCAACAGAAGTTAAAGAAAAAGACGTATCTTCAGAACCTGACAATCGGACAAGTTCACCAAAGAATGAGCAAGCATCCAAACAGCCTGAAAATAAAAGTTCGTCGAAAGAAAAACCTGAGAAAAAGCAAGCTAGTGATTCTAATAAGAGTACAAAGCAATCACAAAAAACTACGAATAATAAGCAATCCCAATCGTCGAAACCAAAACAAACAACAGAAAAAAAGAAAAAAACAGTCACTATATCTATCAAAATATCATCTAGCGAAATACCATTAAGTGCGACCGAAGTAGAAATACAAGATGGTGACAAAGTATTAGACGTTTTAAACCGAGTTACAAAGGAAAAAGGGATCCATCGAGATGTAACTGGTAGTGGAAGTAGAGCATATGTTGCTGGACTTGCAAATGTCTATGAGTTTGATCGAGGTCAAGGAAGTGGTTGGATGTATCGTATAAATGGAGTATTTCCTGATCGAGGTGTAGGTGCAGTTCCTGTTCTACCAGGAGATCGAATTGAGTTTCTGTACACCCTTGATTTAGGAAAGGACCTAGGTGCAGAATTAAAACCATTCCGTAGATAACGTTAGATAGAAGTAAAACCGATCTATTGAAATAGATCGGTTTTATTTAAATTTTATTTCAACGAAAGAGGCAGAAGATTATGGAAAATGGATTTCGAGGCTATCATCCTTATCTAGCCTTTCTTTACTATATATTTGTCGGAGTTTTGTTAATGACTTATAATCACCCTTTATTTTTGTTAACTGCTATTATATTACTTATTTTTGTGAATGTATCCCATGATCGAGGCAAAGAGCTAAAGAAGTGGGCAATGCCCTTAGCTCTAATGGGAACAATTTTTTCTTTATTAAATCCTTTACTGGTTTCCCGTGGGTCACATATTTTATTTTATTTAGGCGACCGACAAATAACGTTAGAAGCAATCGTTTTTGGTGTTGTCATGGCCTTTATGGTCGTTTCGATCATTATGTTATTTATTTCTTTTAATATTATATTAAATGGAAGTAAATTTTTATACATTTTTTCAAAATTTCTTCCTCGTATTGCCTTTTTAGTTATGCTTACAATGCGCTTTGTTCCTTTATTAAAGGAGCGCTATAATGAAATTCAAGCTGTACAAAAAGTTCGAGGGATGACACTTAGTCAGGGTACAGTCCGGGAACGAGCGAGAAATGGTATGAATCTGATTCAAACCTTGTTAACATGGTCCTTGGAAGAAGCGATTCAAACCGCCGATTCAATGACAGCTAGAGGATATGGGAATAAGCAAAAGTCATCCTATGAATCCTTTGTGATGACAAGAAGGGATATTCTATCCCTTGTCTTGCTATCGATCCTGTTCATTATAAATATCTTAGGTAGTTTGCTAGGGTATGGGAAAATCGTGATTTATCCTATGCTTGGAACTTTACAATTTTATCCGATTGATTATGTTTTATATATAAGTACGATTATTATGATTTCGTTTCCACTAATCGTAGAAGGGATTGAATATGCACAATGGAAGTTTTTCAACTAAAAAACTTAAGCTTTACTTATCCAGAAGAAGAAAAAAAAGTGTTAAAGAACTTATCCCTTACTATAGAATCCGGAGATTTTCTTGTTTTGTGTGGTGCTAGTGGAAGTGGGAAAACTACTTTATTACGAATGTTAAAAAAAGAACTCACTCCCTATGGAAAGCAAAACGGTACTATATTATATCGAGGAAAATCACTAGATCAATGGTCTGAAGCTCTTTTATCAAAAGAAATCGGTTTTTTATTTCAGGATCCTGATAATCAGATTGTGATGGATGAAGTATATGAAGAGATTGTTTTTGGAATGGAAAATTTAAATATTCCACCTATCGAGATGAAAAAGCGAGTTGCAGAACTTGTACATTTTTTTGGAGTTCAAGCTTTATTAAAACAAAAAACATCGGAACTATCCGGAGGACAAAAACAATTAGTAAACTTATTGTCTATCCTTTTACTACGTCCTAAGGTATTGCTTTTGGATGAGCCTACCTCCCAATTAGATCCGGTTGCAGCTCGAGAACTTCTTCAAATATTAGACCGATTGAATAAAGAAATGGGTATGACAATTGTTTTAGTTGAACATCGTTTAGAGGAATTGTTTTCTATCGCTAACAAAGTCATAATGCTTCATGATGGAGAAGTCGTTTATGAAGGTACAAGTAGAGAGGTTGTCTATAATGTATTTCAAAAAAAAGATGAACACTTTATCTCTTATATTCCATCAGTCTCACAATTGTATTTATCAAAAGAGTCGAAAATAAATCAAGAAATGATTCCTCTAAATGTGAATGAAAGTCGTCGTTGGTTACAAAGTAAAAAGTTTACTAAGCTATCAGATAGACCAGATCAGGAAAATTTAGAAAAAAACTCTATCTTAACTATGAATCGTACATATTTTCAATATGAAAAAGACGCTCCTTTTGTTATAAAAAACTGCACCTTGACCCTGAAAGAGGGTGAATTTTTTTCTCTAATCGGGGGAAATGGTTCTGGAAAGTCGACTTTGCTACGTTTATGTATGGGAATCTTAAAACAACAACGAGGTAAGATTTTATATGAGGGTAAAAAATTAAAAAAATATAAGCAAGAAGAGTTAATTAATGCATTCGCATATTTGCCCCAGCATCCTCTAGCTTTTTATATTAAAGATACAATTGATAAGGAAATGAATGCAATTATTCAAAAACATCGTATTACTAACGGAGATGCAAAAAAGAAACAGTTAAGCTCTCGTTTACAAATAGAGCATATATTGCAACGTCATCCTAATGACTTATCTGGTGGAGAGTTACAAAGGGCAACTTTAGCTTGTTTACTCTTACAATCTCCAAAAGTTTTGTTTATTGATGAACCTACTAAAGGTTTGGACCCCATATCTAAAGAGCATCTAGCCTCCTTACTTCTCGAACTTCAAGAAGAGGGCTTAACAATTTTTATGGTGACGCATGATATTGAATTTGCGGTGCAATATAGTGATCGTTGTGGTATTTTATTCGACGGTAATATTGCAGCCTTAGGTACACCTGAACAGTTGTTTAAAGGGAATTATTTTTATACTACCACAATAAATCGAGCGACGATGGGAAGGGAAGATTTGGAAGTGTTAACCCTAGAGGAGGCTTTGGCTAAATGGCAAAAGGTCGATATCTAACAATTGTTGTAATTGTGATTTTGTTTCTTTTAGTTTTATCGATCGTTTTATTTAATTATAGAGATTATTTATTATTAAGTTTTATCATTATGGGATTAACGATGATTCCATTTTTTGCTAGGTTTGAAGTAAGAAAAATTTCGAGTCGAGAAATCGTTATTCTAGCTATTTTAGCCGCCATTGCTGCGGTTAGTCGTGTACCTTTTGCTCCCTTGCCAAGTGTTCAGCCAACCTCTTTTGTTATTATTATAACGGGTCTTGTTTTCGGTGCTGAATCTGGATTTATCGTTGGAGCAGTTGCTGCCATCGTATCCAACATCTTTTTAGGTCAAGGTCCCTGGACACCATGGCAAATGTATGCTTGGGGAATGATTGGTATGACAGCCGGTCTCTTCCGAAACACTTGGTGGATGAAACAAATGTGGGGGAAATTACTTTTTGGCTTTGTATGGGGATATTTATTCGGTTGGTTTATGAACCTTTGGATAATTGTTAGTGCAATTGAAAATTTCACTTGGGAGTTTTTCATTAGTATTTATGTTGCAAGTATATATTTTGACCTTGCCCATGCCTTATCAAATGTATTTTTCCTACTTGTTTTCAGTAGTAGTTGGATACGAATATTACAAAGATTTAAACGTAAATATGGCTTGTTGCCACTAGAAACATATATGCAATAAACGTGGGAGGGGCATCTTAAATATATTGCCCCTTTATCGTTATTTTTTTAAATTAATATTATAGTTTGCTTTTTTCCAATAATTATTCGCTTGAGCAATCGTCTGAAAATGAATCGCAATTACTTGAGAGGCAGCGATTAAGCTATCAGCATTTCGGGAATATTTTGGTCGCAGCTTTTCGCGGATTTTTTCATCTGGTTGAGTAACTACGACGCCTTTTTGAGCTAATGAAACAGCCAAGGCGAAACCTTCTTCAGGGGTTTTCGTTTTTAAAGATAATAATCGATCACTCACATTTACCACCTCAATTACCTTTTGTTGTTACAGTATGTTATAATTCAAAAAAATGTGTCTTAATCTAGGAATGGGGGAACAAGTATATGCGTTATAAGGACACTTGGGATTTAGATGCGGTTTTTCCCGGCGGGTCAAACTCGTTACAATTAAAAGAGAAAATTAATTCACTTTATAAACAAGTCGAGGAATTTGGAAACAAACTTACTCAACTGGAAAAAACAAAAGATACAACTCAACTACAAGAAATTATCAAAATGGATGAACAAATAAGTAAAGGACTTGGACAAGCCCAGACCTTTATTACGATGATTCAATCGGCCTTTATGGATGATGAACATGCAAGCGTTGTCCAAGGAGATATAACGTCTTTATTTGTGGCCTTTCAAAAGGAAAAAATACGACTGAAAAAATTGTTTGCTGAATGGCCAGAGGAAGCTTGGCAAGCCCTATTAAAAAGAGAAGAGTTTAGTTCCATTTCTTTCCGATTAGAGGAGATGCGAACTGAGGCCAACCGTTATTTAGAACCAGAAGTAGAAGCGATTATCGCTGAATTGAATAAAGATGGCATTTCTGCTTGGAGTGAGCTCTATGACAAAATTGTCTCCATTATGACGATTCCTTTTACCGACAAAGATGGAAATACTACAGAATTATCCGTCGGTCAAGCTATGAACCGGATGTATGCTGATCCAAATCCTGAGGTTAGAGAACAACTATTTGTTGAATGGGAAAAAGAGTGGTCTCATTATGGTCCAGTATTTGCCCATGCATTAAATCATCTTGCCGGAAGTCGTTTAACTTTACAAAAGATAGCAAAGCGTAAGCATCACCTAGAAGAACCATTAGAAATTAACCGAATGGAAGAAGCGACTTTAAAGGCCATGTGGTCTGCTATTGAAGCGAAGAAGGAGCCTTTCTACCGATATTTAAATCGCAAGGCAGCCCTATTTGGAATGGAGAATTTAGGTTGGCAAGATGTCGATGCTCCTGTAACTATTGGGGATGTGGAGCCCATGACTTTTACTTATGAAGAGGCGTGTGAATTTATCCTAACTCATTTTAAGACCTTTGGAGATCAACTGACTAGTTTTACAGAATATGCCTTAACTAATCGTTGGGTAGAAGCAGAAGATCGTCCGAATAAACGTCCGGGAGGTTATTGTGCTAGTTTACCAGAGTTTAAAGAGTCGCGTATTTTTATGACATTTACTGGTTCAGCGAGTGACGTCAGTACCTTGGCGCACGAATTAGGTCATGCCTTCCATAGTTATGTGATGAGAGATCTAGATTTTTATAATCAAAGTTATGCGATGAATGTAGCTGAAACAGCGAGTACTTTTGCTGAATTAATTATTCAAAATGCAACGATTGATGCAGCTCAGTCAGATGAGGAGAAAATTAGCTTACTAGTGGCCAAGTTAGAAACTGCCACAGCCATGTTTTTAAATATCCATGCTCGTTTCTTATTTGAGGATGCTTTTTATCGAGAAAGAAGAAAGGGTATCGTTTCTGAAAGTCGTTTGAATAATCTAATGGAAGAAGCGCAGAGAAAAGCCTATGGAAATCAGTTATCAAGCTATCATCCCCGGTTCTGGAGTAGCAAGCTACATTTCTTTATTGAAAGTGTCCCATTTTATAACTTCCCGTATACTTTTGGTTATTTGTTTAGTTTAAGTTTATACGCAGCTTTTCAGGAGAATCCAGAAGGCTTCGAAGAAAAATATATCGCTCTGTTACGGGATACAGGATCAATGAAGGTTGAAGATTTGGCAGCGAAGCATTTACAGGTGGATATGAGGGATGAGGCTTTCTGGACTAAGGGAATTGACCTGATGATTGCAGATGTTGAAGAGTTTTTACACTTAACAGAAGCTTATTTAAAAAAGTAGGTTCGTGAAAGGACATTTAGAAATATTTTTTCTAAGTGTCTTTTTTCTATGTTCTCAAAGCTAACAAGGAAATTTCAGTTACTGTAAATGGAATAAAGTTTTTCTAGATTCT
>CALGOZ010000149.1 GCA_937960785.1 uncultured Pseudogracilibacillus sp. | reverse complement strand
CGCTACTGTATACAAAATTTTTAATCACGCAATTCCGTTTACAGTAAAACCCGCTACTGTATACAAAATTTTTAATCACGCAATTCTGTTTACAGTAAAACTCGCTACTGTATATAGAATTTCGAATTCCCAAGTTCTGTTTACAGCAACGACTACTTCTATATATAGAAGTCTATTTCTATTTACAATAATGGCTCAAAAGGGATACTAAATTATAAAAGCTATAAAATAAAAAAAGGACTAGCATTCACTAGTCCTTAATCTTTGATTAAATTATAGTTCAACTTGCGTCACTCGGTCAAAACCTTCAACAGCGCGAACGAGCTCTAACTCTTCATCAGTTAATGGACGATCAATTGTTAAGGTCATAATTGCCTTTCCACCAATCGTCTCTCGTCCAACTTGCATTGTTGCGATATTGACGTCATTTTCGGCTAAGAGCGTTCCGACGCGACCAATCATTCCTGGCTGGTCTGTATGGTGAATAAATAATAGATGACCTTCTGGAACGACGTCCATACTATATTCGTTAATTTTTACAATTCGAGAACCTAAGCCATTTAACAATGTCCCTGCAACTCGATACGTCTCTTTTTTCGTAACGATTTCGACGTTAATTAAATTCGTAAATCCTCTAGCAGCTCGGCTTTTCTGTTCATTAATTGTGATACCTTTACGCTCAGCTAAATAAGCTGCATTGACGTTGTTTACGTGGGAGCCTAAATGACGACTTAAGAAACCTTTTACTGTATTTTGGGTTAATGGCGCAACTTCAAAAGCTGTTAAATGACCAGCGTAACTTATGTTCATTTCCTCGACAACATCATCACTTAAATGAGCTAGGAAAAGTCCAAGTTTTTCTGATAAGTAAAAGTATGGTTCGATTTTACGTAATACATCACGCGGTACCGACGGAATATTGACTGGATTTCGCGCAAGACCACCAGATAAAATTCGTACAACATCGTGGCTTACATCGATTGCAACACTTTCTTGAGCTTCGATTGTACTCGCTCCTAAGTGAGGTGTAGCAATTACATTCGGTAAATCTAACACTTTATGATCGAGAGCTGGCTCCTCTTCAAACACATCGAGGGCTGCTCCTGCAACTTTTCCAGACACGAGCGCATCGTATAATGCATCCTCATCGATAATTCCGCCACGGGCACAATTAATAATTCGTACTCCGTCTTTCATTTTATTAAAAGCTTCTTCATTAATAATATGGTACGTATCTTTTAAAAGGGGTGTATGAACTGTAATAAAGTCTCCCTTTTCTAATACTTCATCGAACGTACCGTATTCAATGCCCATTGCCTTTGCTTTTTCTTCTGAGAAAAACGGATCGTACGCAATGACATCCATGCGTTGACCTTTAGCACGACGAGCAACTTCCGCACCGATTCTTCCTAATCCGACGATGCCTAACGTTTTATCTTTTAACTCGACACCGACGTAAGATTTACGATCCCAGCGTTTTTCTTTAATCGACATATAAGCTTGTGGGATATTTCGAGCTAAAGACATAATCATTGCCATCGTGTGCTCAGCAGCAGAATTTGTATTACCATCCGGTGCGTTGACGACGATAATTCCATTTTCTGTCGCTGCATCGAGGTCGATATTGTCGACACCTACTCCGGCACGACCGATTACTTTTAAATTATGCCCTTTTTCAATTAATTCACGAGTTACCTGGGTTTGGCTACGGACTAACAATCCATCATACTCGTCGATAATATCTAATAGTTGCGCTTCCTCTAAATCAGTTTTCATATCTACTTCGATATTGTCCGCTTCCCGCAGTGGATAAATTCCATCTTCACTTAACGGATCACTTATTAATATTTTAAAGGCCATCGCTTTACATCCTCCCTGATGTTCTTAACTTTTCCGTTGTAAATAAATTTCTTGAGCTGCTTTAACCCCTTGGCCGAGGGTAATATCTTCACCTAGTGCTTTTAGTCCAATTTCAACTAAACTAATAATTTGCAACACATCGCCCGGCGAACAGTATCCCATATGTCCAATTCGGAAAATCTTTCCGCTTAATTTTTGTTGACCACCTGCTAAAGATAGATTGAAGTTTTCTTTTAAATAGCTACGTAGCTCATCCGCAGCGAAGGTCTCTGGTTTTACTGCTGTAACCGTCGGGGCTGCGTAGTCATCTTCTGTTAACAGAGGAATATCTAACGCTTTAATCGCCGAACGAGTCATCTCCATCATTAACTCGTGACGATCATACACATTTTTCAACCCTTCTTCTTCAAGTAAACGTAACGCCTCATCTAAACCGAATAGTAATGAAACGGCAGGTGTATAAGGGGTAGAATCTTTCGCTAAGTTGTCACGATATTTACGTAAATCGAAGTAAAATCGACGTGACTCTACTTGATCAATCGTTTCCCACGCCCGTTTACTTACGGCAATAAACGTTAGTCCTGGTGGTAACATCATCGCCTTTTGTGAACCTGTTACAAGAACATCGATACCCCACTCATCCATTTCAGTAACGACTCCACCAACGCAAGATACACCGTCGACGACGACTAAGGCGTCTGAGTTTTCGTGAACTACTTCACTTACTTCAGCAATTGGATTTTGAATTCCTGTCGATGTTTCACACTGTGTCATAAAGACGGCTTTAATATTTTTATTTTGTTGTAAAAATTGTTCGACGTCCTTCGGGTTAATCGCTGAGCCCCATTCATAATCAAGTCGATGCGTGATAAGTTCAAGAGACTCACAAATTTGCGCAAAACGTTCACCAAAAGAACCGGATACTAGTACGAGCACTTCATCACCGCTTGAGGCGACATTAACTGCTGCCGTTTCCAGTCCTGCTGTTCCACTTCCCGCAATAAAAATAACATCCTCTTCAGTGCCGAACACTTTTTTCAAACGGGGTTTAATTCGTTGAATAAGTTGTTTCGTCTCTGGTCCACGGTGCCCAATCATCGGCTGAGAAATCGCTCGCTCCACACTCGGTGGAACCGGTGTTGGTCCCGGGATTCGTAGTAAATTAATATCTTGTTGTTGCACAATAGCTCCTCCTCAAAATTCGAACTTTTATAATAAAAATAATAAAAAAACTTTTCTCCCCTGCGTTAGCATAAGGGGCGAAAAGTTTAATCTTTACGCGGTACCACCCTTTTTCACTGCATAAAACAGACATCAACATATACAATGCAGTCTTCATCGGTTCGTGTATAACGCACACATTGCGTACGGACCTACTCCTAATCGTTTCGTTCCGTCCATTCCGAAGGGCTATTCATCATACGGTGTACTAGTTTCCACCAGCCACTAGCTCTCTTTACAATCACGCGTATCATGAACTTGTCTTCATCATCATTGTTGTTTTCTGTAATTTTCAATTATATCATATCAAAGGTAAAAGTTTTGTCAATTATTTTACAATTCAAACGATGACAAATTTCGTAATTTTTTTATATAACCTTGGCACCTAATGTTTTTTCAAAATGTTCTAAGGCCCAATCATGGCCCACCGGGTTAAAACTAGCAACTGCATCCCGATGAATAACGATATCAAAGCCTTTATTGTACGCATCTACTGCAGTGTGAAGAACACATATGTCCGTACAGACTCCAACAATGTGCACTTCATTTATACGACGTTCACGTAGTTTCAATTCTAAATCTGTGCCAGTAAATCCACTGTAACGAGTTTTTTCATAATAATATACATTCGGTGCATCCTTATGCGCTTCATATAAGGTTTTTAATTCACCGTATAACTCCATACCCGGAGTTCCGACGATATTGTGGGGTGGAAAAAGCTTCGACTCCGGATGTAGTTGATCATCTTCATGGTGAGCATCGATACCGAAAGCGACGAAATCCCCTGCTTCAATAAACTCCTTCGTTAAACGAACAATTGCCTCTTCAATTTGTTGCCCTGGTACACCGCAAGTTAACTTACCATCATCCGCAATAAAATCATACGTATAATCGAGATTAATTAAGGCTCGCTTCATCTTCTTCTCTCCCTTTATCTGATTACAGAAAATTATAGCTTAGACTAACAAGTTACTTCTAGAAAACTAAAACATCTTACACTTTTTCCGAATGGATGATTATTTCATGGGCTTCACCATATTTTCTTTCCGCTGCATGATAAGTTGGACCGACTAAATCGGTATAGGTAAAACTATGAGCAATCGCAGTTGTAATAAAACTTTTTGCGATATGGACCGCTTCTTTAATCGACTTCCCTTTTGCTAAATTTGCGGCAATGGCTGCAGAGTACGTACAGCCAGCCCCACTTGTATTATCTGTATCAATTCGGGGAGCTTCGAGAGTTGTAATCGTCGTACCATCAAACAGTACATCAACAGCTGGACCATCGAGGCGCCCACCTTTTACTAAGACGTATTCCGGACCGAGCTCGTGTAAATCGACTGCTGCTTGCTTTAAATCATCGACCGTTTTAAGTGGACGATCTTCTAGTAAAATCGATGCTTCCGTCATATTCGGTGTAATCACCGATGCAAGTGGAATAAGCTCTTTCTTCAATGCTTTAATTGCATCGTCTTTTAATAATTTAGAGTCTAGCTTTCCCACCATAACTGGATCAACAACGATATGTTCTACTTCAACTTTTTGTAGTAAGTTCGCTGTCGTTTCAATCACTTCTTTTGAAAAAAGCATTCCTGTTTTAATCGCATCGAAACTCACTTGTCGATGCGCTGTATGAAATTGTGCTTCGATTGCTTCGATTGTTTGTGGATGAACATTTTTATCTGTTTCCGGATGTCTACCGACAATCGCTGTAATAACGCTAATCCCATAGACATCAAATTCTTGAAACGTTTTTATATCCGCTTGAATCCCGGCACTTCCCCCAGAAGCTGCACCGGCAATTGTTAGTGCTCGTTTTGGTTTTGTCATCGAAGTTCCCTTTCTTTTCCTTTTTAACTTTAGTATAATAAACTTTATTCTAAATAAAGTATAACACATTTATATGTATATACATAGGTAAAGGTGATTGTCAAGTGAAAAAAATTGTTTCCTTTCTAATAAGCGCTTTTCTCCTCCTTTCCGCTTGTTCTAGTAGTCAAGCCAATAAGCCTGTTACAATCGATTACATAAAGAGTGACGAGGACTTGTATCAAGTGATGGATATACTTGCTGATGAACTTCATATTTGGAGGGTTACCATCGATGATGAAGTAGCGGAAGAAATAGAAGTCAGCCTTCGTCATTTCGAAAAAAATCTCGAACAAGAGCCGGTTGCCCAATTTTCTACCTCTCTCAATCAAAGGAGTGGACCTAGAGAAATCAGTCTTATTATTGCTCAACAAACTTTCGAAAGCGAATACAAGTTTATACTTGCTACCATCGACGGTGATACGGTTAGTTCAATTGAACAGATTGTTTCTATAAATGAACCAGAGGCTAAAGGATTTAGTTCAATCCCTTATCCGGCTGTAGCAGAGCTAGGCCAAGAGTTGGCTATCGGAGCCCTGGTTATGACCGATAATGAAAACTCCTATACACCTAGTATCGCCTTGGAAGAGCCCTTAGACCCTGAACAGCTAACAAACTTCAATCATAGCTTTATACTTACCATGACAATCAAGTAAAAGTAAAAAATCCCCTATAAGCACCGAATCTTAAGGGGGAATTTTTTCACTTAAAAACATAGAAAAAGAAAAGGATTAACAAGACAGTCTGAAATAGACCCTTCATAAAGGCACTACTAATTAGGCTTGCAACGGTAGCCAGAGTTACTTTCAAGGCCTTTTTATAGGAAGCTTGCACGATCGACTCAATAATAAAAACTGCCACTAAGGGGAGTAGCAAGATTCCAAAGGGAGGAAAAATAAAGAAGCCCACCAAAACGCCGATAATCGATCCCCACTGGCTCCAGACACTGCCTCCAAACTTGTCTACAAAGTAAAAGTTCAAGTAAAAATCAGATCCGAAAATAAAAATCGTTACAACTAGGGCAATGACCCAAAACAAGGGAGGCAGGCCAGGATCTGCCAAGGTAAATTGATAGAGTAAAAAACCTATCCAAAGTAATAACATGCCAGGAATGATAGGAACAACTAGTCCAATAAAACTAAGAATAAAAAGCAGGCTAATAACTAGCCAAAGCACAAGCTCCACATAACCACCTACTCAATAAAATAAAAAAGAGAAAAACGTCGGTGACTCGTACACCCACGTTCTCTTCACATAAAATAGAGCTTCTAGCTACCAACTAACTAGCTTCCCGCCGGAAAAAGCTCCGCAACTTCATCTCCTCATTATTCATAATTCGACTGAAGTTTTCTCGATGTTGCCATAAAAAAAGGAGCGTAAATAAAATCGAGATCATAATCGGTCCTTTGCCGTACGTATAAGATGTATAAATATTAAAGGTGACATACCCCGAAAGCGTCCCAATTACAAAATAATTCGTTAAAAAGGAAATAATTAAAGCGATTAATAAACTAATGATTGCAAGTTTCCAATTTAAAAATAAAAGGACTCCTAAAAAAGAGGCTGTTCCTTTTCCACCATTGAAGTTCATCGTCATCGGAAAATTATGTCCAATTACAACGAAAAGACCATTCGTTAATAGATATAGAAAACTAAGTTCTAAAGATACTTGAAAGATTTGGATTAAATAAATAGTAAGTTGTAAGGATACGAGCGCCTTTCCGATATCGACCAACGCGACGATGACACCGTAGCGCCAACCGAGAACGAGCGTTGTGTTGGAAGCCCCTGCGTTCTTTGTACCTGTCGATTTAATATTAATTTGTTTTAATTTACCGACAAGTTGCGAGCCATGGAGACAGCCAAACACATAGCCGATTACGATAATTAACAATAACACGTTCATTTTTTGTCACCTCACTTTTCCTGCAGGAAGCCCTCCTTTTCTTCAAAAAAAGAAAAATCGAACTGCCTTTATTCTTTCGTTTCTTGATCCTCGGCTTCTTGCTGCGTTTTATCTTTGGTGACAGGAGGATCGATCGTATGCTTATATCCATAACCTTGTTGTATCGTAAGTAGCGTCAATAATAAAATAATAATCGTAAAAATAATACTTACGACGATCGACCACATAACCATTTTCGGCACGCTCCTTTACTAAATTATGAGCCCGTGTCCTTTGCGGCGGAAGGTGTACTATCCGCGTTATCTTCACCAATAATCCGAACTTCACGCTCCAGTTCAACGCCGAATTTTTCCTTTACGATTCTTTGCACATATTCGATTAGAGAGATATATTCTGTTGCTGTTGCATTATTAATATTAACAATAAACCCAGCATGCTTTAACGAAACTTGAGCTCCACCGATCGTATAGCCTTGTAGGCCACTATCTTGAATTAACTTCCCTGCATAATAGCCTGGTGGTCGTTTAAATACACTACCACAAGAAGGATATTCTAATGGTTGTTTTGATTCTCGTCGATACGTTAAATCATCCATCAAGGCTTTAATCGATTCATAATCGCCTTCTTCAAGTTCAAATGTTGCATCAAGAACGATATAGTTTTCCGTTTGGATTTTACTCATTCGATACGAGAGCTCTAAATCTTCAGCAAGCATTTCACGTAAATTACCTTCCTCATCGACAATCGTAGCTGAAACTAATATATCCTTCACTTCTCCTCCATAGGCTCCGGCATTCATATATAACGCACCGCCGATAGAACCGGGAATTCCACAGGCAAATTCAAAGCCGGTTAAACTATGTTTCAACGCTAATTGTGATACATCGGCAATTAGCGCACCAGCTTCTGCACGAATCGTCGTTCCTTCAACAGTCATCTTCGTGAGCTTTCCTAAATACATGACAATGCCACGAATACCACCATCTTTAATAATTAAGTTAGAACCGTTGCCCAGTAACGTAAATGGTATATTTTCCCGCTTTGCATATTGGACGACTCGTTGTACTTGTAAAGGTGTCGTCGGTGTAACAAAGTAATCCGCATTTCCGCCTAATTTCGTATACGTATGGTCTTTTAGTGGCTTATTTTTTACAACGTGAGACTCTCCCACAATCTGGATAAGCTCCTTATAAATTTGCAACACGAATCATTCCTTTTGTCTAAACAAATAAGCTACTACCTATTATATAAAAAAGTGATGAAAATGTCTTTATTATTTAAGTAATTTTTTTAATTTATGAAAGGTAGGTTCTTCCTCTTTAAATGTAGCGATATAACGAAAACCAATATCATCTAAAAGTTGTAACACTTCAGGAAAACGATGACCAACATGCTCGGGTTTATGCGCATCAGAACCGATTGTAATAATTTCCCCACCTAACTCATAATAAAGCTCTAAAATATCTTTACTCGGCATCGCACTTCCTAAACCATAGGCAAAACCAGACGTATTTACTTCGATTCCTTTACCTTTTGGGATAATTGTTTTAAATATTTCTGCAATAATTTCATGAAAATTACGATCTATATCTAGCTGCTTATAACGTTTTACTAAATCTAGATGACCTAAGATACTGTATCGATCAAAACGTTCGACACAGTAAAGTAATTCTTCATAATAAAGTTCATAAGCCTCTTCCGGTGTCCTATTTTGAAAAAAATCCCCATTATGCAAGTCTTTCCGGTCTGTTGCATGCATCGACATAATAATAAAATCGAAAGCCTCTTTATTTAACAGTGTATGATAACGTTCGAATAAATGTGGCTGAATTCCGATTTCAATTCCTTTTCGAATCGTAATTTTTGGACTATAACACTCTTGCATCCTTTTAATATATTGATCATAACGCTTTGTATCTAAATCGAACGTAAAATTCGGATCTGGATAGTCGTAGTCGACATGTTCAGTGAAACAAATTTCTGTAAAACCTTTTTCAATTGCGGATTCAATCGTCGCTTCCATCGGAGTTGAACAATCCTCCGAAAAATTACTATGCATATGAAAATCAAACATGAACAATATCCTCCAATCGTTTGTACTTGACATATGAATCATTTACTATTAAGATAGAACTCATCTTTCCGCTTTAGTCTAGTAGAGTGATAAAGCGAACTTGAAAGGAGCCTTCCTTATAGATGTACGTATATCATAACATAGAAACTGAATCCGTATTAGAAACCAATACCTTATATGCAAGAAGCACATTAATCGAACGATTAAGCGATCATTTTGAAACATATGGTTATCGAAAAGTTTCAACATCAATGTTTGAAAAATATAACTTATATGCGACGATGAACGGAACTGTAAACCACCGAGAAATGGTAAAAACAATTGATAACACGGGTCAAGTACTTGTCTTACGCCCGGATATTACGATTCCACTTACGAAACAACTCGCAACGACGACACCGAATTTAACGAAAGATTTACGTTACTACTATGTCTTAGATGTGTATCGTCAAGCTCCGGAAACTCATGAATATGAACAGCACACTCAAGCAGGAGTTGAATATTTCGGCAATCCATCACCCGAAGCGGATGGAGAAATAATTGCCCTTGCAGCTAACTTTTTACGAGATTTACAAGTCGGGACGTTTACGATTGAGATTGGACATGCTGATTTTTTTAAAGAAATTATTGCAAATTTACCGATGAGTGAAGAACAACTCCGTGAATTAAAACGATTAATCCGAGGAAAAAACGTCCCCGATATCGAGCAATTCGTCGAAACGTTACATACGACAGAAGAAAAACGGGAGGTAATTAAAGCTTTACCCCTTCTTTACGGCAAATTACCAGACGTCTTAGAAAAAGTACAAACCCTCCCTTTAACTAAACAATTAAAAGAAAAGCTATCAGACATTGAAAAGATTTATACCGTACTTGAAGCCTACGAGGTTACCGAACATATCGTCATCGACCTTAGCTTAATTAACCATATGGATTATTATTCGGCAATTATTTTCCAAGGGTTTATCGAACGGATTGGAAAACCAATCTTAATGGGTGGACGTTACGATGCGTTAGCAAGTCATTTCGATGCGAATTTTCCCGCGATTGGTTTTGCCTTTGATATCGATTTACTTCTCGCTGGAAGTTCTCCACAAAAAGCGAGTGACGTCCCACCGCTTCATTTCGTCATTACGTATGAAAAAACTTGTGAGAAAGAGGCAATTTCATTAGCCCAAAACTTACGTACGCATAATTTCGACGTCGTTACGTATACGAACGAAGTAGAAAAAGAACAACTTCCGAATAGTCAAGGTACGATTGCGATTACAGAAAAAGAAACAACATATAAAAAGGACGATACAACCGAAACATATACCGATTTAGAACAGCTAGTACATTATATTGTAACGACCTGGAGGGAAGCTTAAGTGGCACAACTTACTTTAGCCTTGGCAAAAGGACGTACAGCTCAAGATTCCATCGAATTGTTAAAAAGAGCAGGTATTCATTTTCCAGATTTCGATGAAAAAAGTCGCAAACTTGTCTTTTATAGTGAAGATGAGAAGATTAAAATGATTTACGTTAAAGCTGTCGATGTAACGACATATGTCGAACAAGGAGCAGCCGACCTCGGCATTGCCGGAAAAGATAATATTTTAGAATCTGGCGCCGACTTGTATGAACTACTTGATTTAAAGATTGGGATTTGTAAATTTTCCGTTGCAAGCTTGCACAAAACTTCAATTGAAAAAGGTATGCCCGTTAAAGTCGCATCAAAATACCCAAACGTCACACGAGATTTCTTTAATAAACTCGGAATTCCCGTCGAAGTAATTAAATTAAACGGTTCAGTCGAGCTCGCACCAATTATTGGCCTTGCAGATTACATCGTTGATATCGTCGAGACGGGTAATACGATTCGGGAAAATGGTCTATCGATCTTAACAGATGTAGCCGATATTAGTACGAGATTAATTGTAAATAAAGCAAGCTTTGCAACGAAGACCGAAGCGATTCAACGTATTATCAATCAATTGAAAGAAGCGTTAGAAACTCCGTAGATTACTTTTATCCCAACATATTTTTCCGAATATTTTAGACTAATTTAATAGATTATGATAATTTCTAGTAGATAAAAGCAACTTACCGATTAACAACGTTAAAGGAGTGCCCCTGAACAATGAAAGTTATAAAAGCTGATGACTTTTCCATAAAGGCCTTAGAAACAACAGCCGATGCCGAACGAATTCGTGCAATTGATGAAACAGTTTTATCCATTATTCAAGACGTACGAACGAAAAAAGATACAGCCTTGAGGCAATATAGCGAAAAGTTTGACGGCGTAGCTCTAAAAGAACTTCAAGTAACGGAAGAAGAGTTTACTCAAGCGATGGAAAAAGTGTCTGAACAATTTCTCGAAGCGATAAAAGTAGCGAAAGAAAATATTACCGAATTCCATCAAAAACAAGTCGAAAACTCTTGGATGATGTATAAAGATGAGGGCATCATGCTCGGCCAGAAGGTAACTCCGATGGATCGCGTCGGCATTTACATACCCGGAGGAAAAGCCGCCTACCCTTCAACCGTATTAATGAACGTTATCCCAGCATCAATAGCTGAAGTCGGAGAAATCGTTATTACGACACCACCTCAAGCAGACGGGAGAATTAATCCTCACGTCCTTGTCGCTGCAAAAATCGTCGGAGTAGAAAAAATTTACAAAGTCGGAGGAGCTCAAGCGATTGCTGCTTTAGCCTACGGAACAGAAACGATCCCTGCTGTCGATAAAATTGTCGGACCTGGAAATGATTACGTCGCTCGAGCAAAAAAATGGGTATACGGTGATGTTGCAATCGATATGATTGCAGGACCGAGTGAAATTTTAGTCATCGCTGATGAGACGGCACCGCCTGAATTCGTCGCGGCGGATTTACTTTCTCAAGCTGAACACGATGAAGCTGCAAAAGCTATTTGTATCACGACGAGCGAACCTATCGCAACAAAAATTGCCACCGCTGTCAAGGAACAGCTAAAAAAATTAGAAAGATACAAAATCGCAGCTTCCTCCATCGAGCAATTCGGCCATATTATCATCTGTGATGACTTAGAAGAAGCTTTTCAAATCGCAAACGATATCGCACCAGAACATTTACAATTAATGATTGAAAATGCAGCAAACTACGTTAGTAAAATAACCCATGCGGGAGCGATTTTCGTCGGTAATTATTCACCAGAACCACTCGGTGATTACGTCGCCGGACCGAACCATACGTTACCGACGAGCGGTACAGCAAAATTTGCCTCTCCTCTAGGTGTGTACGATTTTGTAAAAAAATCAAGTATTATCCAATATTCGAAAACAGCCCTTTTAAAAGAAGCTAATTATATCGAAACGATCGCTACGATGGAAGGATTAGAAGCTCATGCAAAGTCGATCGCCCTTCGTCGTAAATCAAAGAATTAACCGAACATCTTATTGACGAACATTTATTACGACATTTCCCTTTCATTAGAAAATTAAGGAGGACTATTTATGAGACAACATCGAATTCGTCGTGAAACAGCAGAGACGAAAATAATGTTAGATTTTTTAATTGATGGTGAAGGAAAAGCTGAAGTAAATTCTGGAGTTGGCTTTCTAGACCATATGCTCGTATTATTTGCAGGTCATGGACTTTTCGATTTACAAGTTGAATGTGACGGAGATAAGGAAGTAGACGATCATCATACGACAGAAGATATCGGAATCGCCTTAGGACAAGCCTTTGATGTCGCAATCGGTGATAAAAAAGGGATTACTCGTTACGCCTCTGTTTCCATTCCGATGGATGAATCCCTTGCGACAGTGCATATCGATATAAGTGGACGACCTCACCTCGTCTACAACGTCAAAGGATTAAAAAATAAAGTAGGGACATTCGATACCGAACTTGTTCAGGAATTTTTCCAAGGTTTCGTTAATCACGCCCGAGTAACGTTACATATTAATTTAGAATACGGGACGAATACCCACCATATGATTGAAGCGATTTTCAAAGCCTTCGCCCGCGCCTTAGATAAAGCGAGTGAACTGAATCCACGAGTAAAAGGAGTCCCTTCGACAAAAGGGTTATTGTAAAAATGATGGAAGTTTACTTTTTAATAAAAATTTTCTTTTAAAAGGAGTAGGACGATGATTATTTTTCCAGCGATTGATATTTTACAAGGTAAATGTGTCCGCCTTATTCAAGGAGATTATAACCGAGAAATAGTATACAGTGACTCTCCGGTAGATATGGCTAAAAAATGGCAACAAAAAGGTGCACAATTTATCCATATCGTTGATTTAGACGGAGCCAAGTCAGGTCATTCAATTAATGAATCGATTATTATTGAAATTGCAAAAACAGTGAAGATACCAATTCAAGTTGGTGGAGGCATTCGTTCGATGGAAACGGTCGATACGTACTTACAAAACGGGGTCAACCGTGTCATCATCGGTACAGCTGCAATTCAAGATCGAAGTTTTTTAAAGGAAGCTGTAGATCAATATAAAGAACGCATTGTTGTCTCCCTCGATGCAAAAGACGGTTATGTCGCAACTGACGGATGGACAGATACAAGCGATGTGAGAGCTTTAGACCTCGTTAAAGAGCTTGAAACAATTGGTGTTCAAACGATTGTTTATACCGATATCGCAAAAGACGGTATGCTTCAAGGCCCGAATCTTGTCGAACAAAAGGCAATTAACGAAGCAACGACGATTGATGTGATCGCCTCTGGTGGTGTAACAACTCGAGCAGATATCGATTATTTAAAAGAGTTAAACTTATACGGCGCAATCGTCGGCAAAGCATTGTACGATGGCAAAGTGACATTTGAAGAACTAATTTCTTAAAAGTTTGAATCAATGAAGAAATATAACGACAATTTTTAAAGGAGGAAAGGCGTTTTTTACGCCATTACGAGTGCAAAAACGTATCATACCTTGTCTCGATTTACAGGACGGACGCGTCGTAAAAGGAAAAAATTTTAAAAATGTCCAAGAGGTTGCCGAACCCCTCTCCTTAGCGACTACCTATGAAAAAGATGGTGCGGACGTTTTATTTTTACTCGATATTACCGGTTCTAATCGAGCCCAATTTTTACAAATTGTTCAAGAAATTCGAAGCGCAACAACGTTACCGCTTTATGTCGGTGGTGGAGTTCGTTCAGTCGAAGATGTAAAAGAAACGTTAGAGGCTGGAGCGACGAAGGTATCGATTACAAGTGCAGCGATTGCAAATCCTTCCCTTCTACAAGAAGCAGCCAAAGATTTTGGCGAAGATAAAATTATTTTATCCATCGATGCAAAGCGAGTCGCTACAAACAAATGGCACGCTTTCACAAAGGGAGGGAAAATCGATACAAAGCTCGATGTCATCGAATGGGCAAAACAAGGAGAAGCCTTTGGTATCAGTGAAATTTTACTTAATTCAATCGATACTGACGGTGTAAAGACGGGTTACGATTTACCACTTACTAAAGCCGTAACAGAAGCGGTCTCTATTCCAGTAATCGCTAGCGGTGGCGCTGGTAGGATTGAACATTTTGCAACTTTGTTTGAAAAGACAAAAGCTAATGCCGCCCTTGCTGCGTCCGTCTTTCACTTTGGAGAACTTTCGGTTAAGGAAATAAAACAACAGTTACAACAATGAATTAGTAGGGAGAGATAGTATGTTAACGCAAGTTGAGTACGACGAAAAGGGACTAATTCCGGCGATTGTGCAAGATGAAACGACGGGCAACGTTCTAATGCTCGCCTATATGAACGAAGAAGCATTACAAAAAACAATCGAAACGAAAGAAGCTTGGTTTTACAGTCGTTCGCGAAAGGAACTGTGGCATAAGGGGGCAACATCTGGCAATCGTCAACTCGTAAAGCGAATCGAGCTTGACTGCGACAAGGATACCCTTCTATTAATGGTAGAACCTCTTGGACCCGCTTGCCATACGGGAAAGACGTCGTGCTTTTTTGATACAGTAACGCAAACGAAGGAAAAAAAACGGGATATAATCCACGATCTCGTCGATGTCATTGAAAACCGACGTCAAAATCCAATTGAAGGTTCCTATACGAATTATTTATTTACAGAAGGCATCGACAAAGTGCTGAAAAAAGTCGGAGAAGAAGCCTCAGAAGTTATTATCGGTGCCAAAAATAACGACCGAGAAGAAATCAAATGGGAAATTGCTGATCTCGTCTATCATATGCTTGTCTTAATGAATATGATGGACGTAACAATTGATGATATAAAAACAGTTTTATACGAACGTCACAAAGCAAAAAAGGAAGATGATTATGAGTAGGCTATGGAGTAAAATGGCTAGACGTGCGACACCATACATTCCAGGGGAGCAAGTAAATGAAACTAACATTATTAAACTAAATACGAACGAAAACCCGTATCCACCGGCACCGGGAGTTTTAGAAGCAATTAAACAAACCGCCGACGAACAATTACGCCTATACCCTTCACCGACGATGGATAGTCTACGAGAAGAAATTGCACAATTTTATAACGTAACGAAGGAAGAAGTTTTTATCGGAAACGGTTCGGATGAGGTGCTTGCCTTTTCCTTTATGGGATTTTTTGATCCAGAAAAGCCGATCCGTTTTCCAAAGATAACGTACAGTTTTTATCCGGTGTATGCGAATGTTTTTCAAATTGATTACGAAGAAATACCTTTGCAAGAAGATTTTACAATCGATGTCGAAGCACTATTTGATAGTGAAGGGGGCGTCATTTTCCCAAATCCGAATGCTCCTACAAGTTTATACTTACCGTTAGAAGAAATCGAACGTATTTTAGAACGAAACAAAGACCAAGTCGTCATCGTTGATGAAGCATACATCGACTTCGCGCCGGAATCTGCAGTATCACTAATCAATCGTTACGATAATTTACTCGTTATTCAAACGATGTCGAAGTCTCGATCCCTTGCCGGTATGCGAATCGGTTTTGCGATCGGAAACGAATCGTTAATCGAAGCACTAATTCGAATGAAAGATTCATTTAATTCATATCCTGTCGATCGCTTGGCTCTCGTTGCTGCTGAGGCTGCGATAAAAGACCAAACATACTTTGAAAAAACGACGAAGAAGATCATTCAAACGCGTACCTGGTTCCAAAAAGAAATGAAAAAACTAGGTTTTAACGTGTTACCTTCGTCGACAAATTTTGTCTTTGCTACACATCCTAATAACAATGCAGAAGTGCTCTATGAATCACTACGCAAACGGAATATTTTAATTCGTTACTTTAACACACCACCAATCGACCAATACGTACGCATTACCATAGGCACCGATGAGGAAATGAAACGACTAATTAAAACGATTAAAGAACTAATTAAATAAAGTATCTCTTTATCTAGCGCTCTTTGTGCTAGATATTTTTTTA
>CALGOZ010000148.1 GCA_937960785.1 uncultured Pseudogracilibacillus sp. | reverse complement strand
CGTTGTTGATTATGCTCAGTTACAAAATGATATTTCCTTAATGATAAAATCAACCGATTTTAGAATATATAGTTCATCTATAGATAAAATTAATCATGTTTTTACATACTCAAAACCATTCCATGTGTATAACTTAAATCTCAACTTTATAATAGAAAGGTTTTGTTGGGAATTAAACAGGAATAATGAAAGTGGAATTATCTTACTTGAGTCTAGGGGTAAAAAAGAAGATTTGAGGATTTTAAGATATTTAACTAATTTAATAGATAATGGTAATAACTTCAAATCTAAGGAACATTTTTCTGGAATTAAGGGAGTTTACTTTAATCCAAAATGGTGCCTTGAGAAGAATAAAGGTAAGGCATCTTATATTTTATTGGAATTAGCTGATGTTGTTTCTTATCCTATTTTTAAATATACGAAAACCAATAATAAGGACAAAGCTTTTTTGACATTCGAAGATAAAATATATAATTATCCATATTATAACGGATACGGACTAAAAAAATTTCCATAAAAAAAGCCGCATATAGCGGCCCGTTCGAGCTAACCCCGAACCCTAAATTCATTATAACCACTTTATTATTAATTATGCAAGTGTTTTAATGAATTTATAATTATAATTCTAAGAGGGCAAATAAGCCCTCTTTTTTGTTTATAAATATTACTTGAAAAATTGGTTACAGTATAAGTATGTATAATAACATTTATAGGAGGCATAACTTTGGATATATTAAAGCGTATTGCATTAGGATTAATTATTGTTGGAGCTATTAATTGGGGGTTAATTGGTTTTTTAAATTTTGACTTAGTCGCATTTATTTTTAACGGCCAACAATCTATATTATCAAGAATTATTTACGCATTGGTTGGATTAAGTGGTTTATACGCATTAACAATACTTTTTACAGGTATTGAATCAATTGATGAATCGAACCATAACCATGATTACGCAACAGAGTTTAGCAGTGAGTTTGAAAATCACTCTAATAAACTGAACACACAAAGTGATAAAGAGCGCGATTAAGCGCTCTTTTTTGTTTACCGTCTAATCAATTTACGGAATGTCGCTTTACCAGCAATCCCATCGACTATTAGCTTGTTTTTGCGTTGAAATTTTTTAATCATCTCATGAGTGATATCCCCAAAAATACCATCGACAGCTAAAGGATAACCCTTTACATACAAAAATGCCTGCATTACCTTAGTTAAATTTCCTCTTGCTCCCTTTCGAATGATAACCACTGCTGCATCTGTTTTCGGTCCTGGGATTCCATCAACAACTAAGTTCCGGTTAAATTGAACGTTCAATTCGTATTGATATACTTTTACGAGAGCTCGATGAGTCTTGGGACCGTACAAGTTGTCAACTTTAATGTAATTAAAAGAATACGTATTTACCCAGTTTTGTATAGTAGCAATCGGACCTGTTTTAGCTTTTGTCGTAGTTGTTTTTTCTGTCGAGGTCATACCTACACTATTTAACTTTGCTATAATTTCCTTTTTTACATTTAAAGCAGGACAGGCTGTCTTCGCACCTCTAAATTCCCGATGACCTTTAATATGTTCTCTTTTTATATGAAACAACTGTTTGGCTCGTTTTATCCGTTTTCGTAAAGAAACCATTTGTAATCCGTTCGGTTTACCATCCCCGACATAACAAATATGATAGGTTGATATATTATAGTTTTTCACTCCATTTGTTATAACTGTCGGATTATAATTTAATTCAACATCGCCATTTAGGAGAATAACTTCGTGATAGCCACCGGTTTTCCACCCACGACTTTGCGACCAATACTGCTCAAAAACAGCACTATTTCCTATTTTTGTTGCACTATAATGAATGGCGATGTTTTTAATTTGACTAAGGGAACGTTTACTTTGTCCACCTATCGCAATCGAGCGTCGATCGATTACAATCATACTTTTTCATCCTTTCTTTTTTCACCTTTAAAAAACTTCACGATCTTCCCGTTTTAATTACAATAAATAGCTACCCTTTTATCCTGTATAATCTACTTTATGGCTTGTTAAAGTGTGAAACTGTGTACAACTTTGTATGAGTATTAAGTTTGTAAGTGTGGACAATCGTAAATATTAAAAGTGAAATAACTATAAAGTTGAACCTACCTTTTCTGTTAATTTTTTAGGCAACATTTCCCTACCCTTTGTGCGTTATTAATTGAACCGCTTTACCTTTTTCTTACGTTTCATGTACAATAGAATGCAAATAACAAATATTTGATTCAAAATGACTAATCAATTGTGCTACCCGAAGTCTAATTAAAATATATAAAGTAAATAGAAAGGAGTTTTTATTTATGTCATTAAATATTTGGTTTGATAAAGGCTTGACGAAAGAAGCATATATGGAGCGTTTAGATAAACATAAAGATGCTTTCCACCATATTTACAATACATTTTCAGTACCTGAAGAAGATAAAATTAAATTAAAGGAAACTAAAAGTCTCCGCGCAGTCGTCTTAGCAGCGGAATGGTGTGGTCACTGTATGATGGATATACCAATCTTTTTACACATCGCAAAAGTAGCGAATATCGACACTCGCTTTTTAATTCGGGATGATCATTTAGAATTAATGGATCAATATTTAACCAACGGCAAGCGTTATATTCCGATGTTTATTTTTATAGACGAGGCTGGAAAAGAAGTAGGAACATGGGGTCCGTGGGCTCCTGAAGTAAATGAATTTACAGAAAAGCTAAAGGCCGATTTACCAGATCGTGAATCAGCACAATTTGAAGAAGCATTTCAACAATTTATTCAAAAAGTTAGCTCTACATTCCGCTCCGATGAGGAAATGTGGAACTACGTTTATGAAGATATGAAGAAAGTGCTATTATCACTCTAAATAGTTTGTTTTTCACAATTGGAGGAGTTAAGACGTGCCCTATATAACGATTGATGATCAATATATAAAACCATTTATAACCCAAAATGAAATTGACGAACTTCAAAAGGAAGTACATCGTGCCCATGAACAACTGCATACACAAACTGGTCTTGGGCATGAATTTCTTGGATGGCTCGATTATCCTGAAACCTATAATAAACAAGAATTTGCTCGCATAAAACAAGTTGCTGAAAAAATAAAAAAACATAGCGATATCTTTGTCGTCGTCGGTGTCGGCGGTTCTTATTTAGGGGCTCGGGCAGCAATCGAGCTCCTGACCCATACATATGTTAACGAACTACGAATAGAGGAAAATAAATTTCCGAAAGTTGTCTATGCCGGTCATCATTTAAGTGGCACCTATATGAAAGATTTACTCGAATTGTTGGATGGATACGATTTTTCAATTAACGTAATTTCCAAAAGTGGCTCAACTTTAGAAACAGCAATCGCTTTTCGAATTTTACGAAATTATATGGCAACACGTTATACATCGGCCGAAATGAAAGAGCGAATTTTTGTTACGACCGATGCCGTTAATGGACCTTTAAGGCAAATTGCTAAAGAACAATCGTATACGACCTTTACAATTCCGGATAATATTGGTGGAAGATATTCGGTTTTAACACCGGTTGGTTTACTACCAATGGCAGTAAATGGTATTCAGATTGATGAAGTTATAGAAGGTGCAAAATGTGCTCGCAATGAAACAATGGAGGAGCAACTAGAGAAAAACAACAGTTATTATTATGCTGTTTTACGACAAATTTTGTATAACAACGGGAAAAAAATTGAAATATTTAATACGTTCGAACCACGTTGGCGCTACTTTCAAGAATGGTGGAAACAACTTTTTGGCGAAAGTGAAGGCAAAGAAAGAAAAGGTGTCTATCCCGCTGCTTCTGTTTTCACAACGGACTTACATTCCCTTGGCCAATATATTCAAGATGGAGAACGACATTTATTTCAAACATTCTTATTTACCGAAAAAATAGATCGTGACTTAACTATTCCCTATGACGAGGAAAATTATGATCAATTAAACGAATTACATACATATACATTACATGATTTAAATCGCTATGCCTTTGAAGGAGCTTTACTTGCCCATACTTCAGGAGATGTACCGAATATTGTCCTTACTTTACCTAGAGTAAATGCGTTTACTTTCGGATATTTAGTTTACTTTTTCCAAAAAGCTTGCGCAATGAGTAGTTATTTGCTCAAAGTGAATCCTTTTGATCAACCTGGTGTTGAAACATATAAGCAAAATATGATGCGTCTATTGCGCAAAGACGTATAAATACGAATAATTTTAAAAAATTTGTTACTTTTAAGCTTTTTTCTGTTTAAAATTAAATAGAAAGGGTATAATAATACTGTAAGACTTTCTCGTATTCCCCCTGTAAGCAAAGCATACCCATGCTTTGCTCTTTTTTTTATACAAAAGTTTCCGAAACTGTTATGATAGAAGTACATTATAAATATATATATCGTATAGGGGGACATCACATGGAAGAATTCACGAAAGTAGTCGACCGATTAAATACTAATTGTATTAAATGGGACCAGAGAAAAGAAATATTCCAGACAGACAGTGAAGAACTCTTACCGTTATGGATCGCTGATATGGATTTTCCAGCACCGAAAGAAGTAAATGAAGCCCTCATTAAAAGAGCAAAGCACGGTATTTATGGCTATACATATATCCCGGATTCAACAAAGCAACAAGTAATCAATTGGTTATTGGAACGCCACGATTGGGACGTTCAACCGAATGCTTTCATTTTTAGTCCAAGCGTTATTACGAGTTTATATAATGCGATTACAACTTTCACTAATAAAGGCGATCGTATTTTAATTCAAACACCGGTTTACACACCTTTTTTCAATGTGATAGAAGAAGCCGGACGAGAAATTGTTACAAATCCACTTTATGATAATGGCACGTCTTATGAAATTGATTTCGATGACTTAGAAAAAAAGATGCAAGACGGGGTCAAAGCTTTCGTATTATGCTCACCTCATAATCCTGTAGGACGAGTTTGGACTCGTGAAGAATTAACGAAAATTGCTAACCTAGCCCTTCAATATAACGTACTAATCTTATCGGATGAAATTCATGCGGATTTAGTTTTTGCCCCGCATAAACATATTCCTATCGCTTCCCTATCTGAAAAAATTAGTGACCAAACAATTACACTTATGTCGCCGACAAAAACTTTTAACTTGGCCGGCTTACAAATTTCTTATGCGATTACAACTTGCAAGCATAAACGTCGTAAGTTAGCAAATGCCTTAGCAATCCAAGGTTTCCGTTCTTTAAATACAATGGGAATTGTCGCTTTAGATGCAGCCTATCGCCACGGCCATCGTTGGTTAGAAGAGCTACTACACATTGTCGAAAAAAACAAACAATACGTTCTTGGCCGCCTACAAGAAGAAACAAACGGTAAAGTACGTGTCTACGATGCAGAAGGAACGTATTTATTATGGATTGATTTTTCTAAATTAGGCTTTGAAGATCAACAATTACAAAGGTTTTTAATCGATAAAGCGAAGGTTGGCCTAAATGCTGGTTCTAGTTATGGAAAAGATGGAGAGCAATTTATGCGAATAAATATCGCCTGCCACCGTGAAACTTTAAAAGAAGCAATCGACAGAATTGTCAATGCAATAAAAGAAGTATAAAAAACATTTGCCGTGATTTGGTCAATCACGGCAAATATTTTTCTCGGTTTAAACATCCTAAGGTTTGTGTTTCTCTTTCTGTTCTTTTATTTCATACTTTTCAGCGAAGTATGCTTCATCCTTTTTTGATTTACGATAAAATAAATATAGCGTAACGATTGCACCGAGTATAAAGATTGCCAAAGTAATTAAAGCAGGGATATATTCGGATTTATCTTGCGGAAAGTAAAGAAACTCCATAAACATTGTCTGAACACCTTCCCTTTCTTTAATCGAAAGTTCAGTAATTAGCAAGAGAGTTTTATAACTAAAAGGTTCATTTGTTATGTCCATTATAGACGATGTCATTAAAAATTGCATCGTATTCTTTGCTTGTTATAATGAAAGAAACGATTAGATTACATAGAAGGAGTGATTGTTACAAAATGGATAGTTTACAAATTGGCGACATTGTTAAAACTCGATATAACTCCGGTGAATATATCGGAAAAATAATTGATGATAAGCGTAACTTTTGGTTAGTGGAAATTTTGGCTGTTGTAACCCATCCTACACAAGGCGATTTACATAATCCAGGTCAAGTTGAAGGGATTGCATTTCCTGAAAGAAAAGCATTAGCCTTCCGCGAAAAAACAAACGCTCGAAAACGAGATACCATTCCTTATAATGGTGAAGTTGAACCATATGCTGCTTCATTAAAGCGAGCGGTTGAGGAAATGAAGCAAGAATTAAAAAGCGAAGATACTCCTTTTAACAACCTTTCCTTAGAACGATTAGAAAGTTTAGAGACTCATTATTACGAAAAAATTTATGAATAAAGGTGGGGATCATATGAGCATCCATATCGGTGCTAAAAAAGGTGAAATTGCGGAAACAATTTTAATGCCGGGAGATCCGCTTCGTGCTAAATATATCGCAGAAACTTATCTAAGCGATGTTGTCCAATACAATGAGGTCCGAGGAATGTACGGTTTTACTGGAATCTACCGAGGGAAACGAATTTCAGTTCAAGGTTCTGGAATGGGAGTCCCTTCTATTTCTATTTATGTAAATGAACTTATTAATGAATATGATGTACAGAATTTTATTCGAGTTGGGACTTGTGGTGGGATCGTCGATAACGTAAACATTCGCGATATCGTTTTAGCTCAAGGCGCAACGACGGACTCTCAAGTAAATCGAATGACCTTCGGCGGGATCGATTACGCACCAATCGCTAACTTCGACCTATTACAGGAAGCGACAAAAGCAGCTCAAAAGCATGATGTGACAACACATGTTGGGAATGTTTTTACAAGCGATACATTTTACCGTGATGATGGGGGAAGGGTAAATGATTTATTGGCCCGTTACAACGTATTAGCCGTCGAAATGGAAACAAGTGCCCTTTACACCCTAGCTGCAAAATATAGACGTAAGGCCTTGTCAGTTTTAACCGTTTCAGACCACGTAATGACCGGTGAACAGACAAGTGCTAAAGAGCGTGAGCGCTCCTTCCATACGATGATGGAAATCGCATTAGATACAGCTGTGAAATTTACGAAATAACTCTTGAAAATAAAGGTAAGGTGGATAATTATGTTGGCTCAATTATTCAGTAATTTTCCGCTAGTTGCATCCGTTGTTGCAATTATTTTCGCGCAAGTTATAAAAATACCAATCCGTTTAATAGTTGTGCGGGAATTCACTCCGGGCCTTGTATTTAGTACCGGAAGTATGCCGAGCAGTCATTCCGCTGCAGTAACGGCTTTAGCAACGGCTGTTGGATTGAGCGAAGGTATCAACTCCACCTATTTTGCAATTGCCTTTGTTTTCTGTTTAATTACGATGTTCGACGCTTTAGGTATTCGACGTGAAGCTGGGGAACATGCAGTTATTTTGAACCGTCTCGTTACTGACTTTCAAACCTTTTTTGAAACAGCACCTAATTGGCTCAAAATGAAAGAATACGAACGAATTAGGGAGCTTCGGACGTTACTCGGACATAAACCAATTGAAGTCCTCGCCGGTGCCTTTACTGGAATTGCAATTGCGTTGATCGTCTATCTATTTTATTTTTAAGTAATAAGAAAGGATTCCTCACCGTTTAACGTTGGGGAATCCTCTTTTTTATTATTCTTTGTTCCGATTACGAAATTGATCCCGAAACACTTGTAATGACTCCGTTTCGTTTAAAGCAACTAACTCTTCTTCTGTTATAGAACCTTTTCCTTCTTCAATGACAAAGACTTCTATTTCCCGTTTTCCCCATTCATTATAAACATCTTCAACTGTTTCAAAGTAAAGATCGATTTTATTCCCTTTAATCGCTCCGCCAATATCAGTTACTACACCATAACCGTAATCCGGGATATATAAAATAGTTCCTAAAGGAAAAACTGATAAATCTGCTGCGATTGTAGAATACAAATCACGGGTAACTTGTACCCCGGAATAGGTAATCCCATATTGAGGATGCCCCTCAGATTTACCCGTCGATTCCACCCCTGCTGTATAGCCTGTTGCTACAACTTTTTTACGAGGGTATTTGGAAAAATCGATCGTTTCCTCTAAGGTTCTTGGGATTTCAATTTGATTACTAGATACATATGTTGCGGGAGTCGTCCGCGCTTTTAATGTTCGTTTTTGTAGTGTAATTTCTCGTTCGGTATGATTAATATGAGTATACATTTCTTCCTTTGCGTGAAAGCCGTGAACAACATCGGCAAACGTAATGTTCATAATCGATGAAATCGTCACATACATTGCAAGGAAAAACAAAGTCCCAAAAATTATTTTCCTCATAAATGTAGAAATGGACATCATAACACCCCTTTACGATGTCATCATGTCCACAATGCTACAAATATATTCATTTTTTTGGCTAAAACATTTGATACCCACTTTTTCGTAACATTTTAATTACAATTCCAGATACGATTGTCCCGAGTAATCCTCCACCTAGAATAATATAATCATCGAGGGTAATAGAAACAACTGTCTCTTTTATAACAGAAAAAGCTTCTCCCGGTCGAATGAAATAATCGCTAATACCATTACCTGAAATAATTAGTACAATTACAATCGGATATAAAAACGTCATTAACCACGTCCGACGTAATAACATATTTAAAATAAATGAAATTCCAAAAAAAATAACGAAATATAATATAATCGATACGAAAAATTGAATTAAATTCAATACGATTCCCCTCTCACTCACTGACAAATAAACGTAAGTTCCTATTTCCTATCTAATTTTATATATAGTTGCTTTAAAAAGCAAAGAGTAACACCCATCTTCACGATATAGTAAAAATTATACTCAATAATGAAATAAATTAAAAAGTATGATACATTTAAGTTTATCAATTCCCTAAAATGCGGTAAAATGATTTTATGTGGAGGGAAAACAATGACGAACGAACTATATGATATTACGGTTATTGGAGCAGGTCCAGCAGGTTTATTTACTGCTTTTTACGGCGGGATGAGACAAGCGAAAGTCAAGTTAATTGAAAGTTTACCTCATACTGGAGGACAATTAACCGCTCTCTATCCAGAAAAATATATTTATGATGTTGCAGGTTTTCCAAAAATTCGTGCCCAAGAGCTAGTCGATAATTTAGAAGAACAATTAAAGTTGTTTAAAGATACGACAACTATCGCTTTAAATGAAACTGTTGAGACAGTAGAAAAGCTTGAAGACGGCACATTCAAACTAACGACTACAAAAGATGTACATTATTCAAGAGTCATCATTATTACTGCAGGAAACGGTGCCTTCGAACCAAGAAAATTAAATATCGAAGGTAGCGAAAAATATGAGGATACAAATTTACATTACTACGTTACGAATATGAAACAATTTGAAAATGAACATGTGGCAATCTTAGGCGGTGGAGATTCAGCTGTTGATTGGGCGTTAATGCTAGAGCCAATTGCAAAGAAGGTGACCCTTATCCATCGTCGGGACCAATTTAGAGCCCATGAACATTCCATTACACAATTACAAAAATCCTCCGTTGATATTATGACACCTTTTGTCCCTACGGACCTTGAAGGTAAGGATCGAATCGAAACAATTGTCCTACAAGAAACTCGAGGCGATAAAATTATTAAGCTCGATGTCGACTCCGTTATATGTAATTATGGATTTATTTCTAAATTAGGGCCTATCGCCAATTGGGGATTAGAAATCGATCGAAACAGTATCGTCGTCAATCAAAAGATGGAAACAAATATCGAAGGAATTTACGCTGTAGGAGACATTAACACCTTCGACGGAAAAGTAAAACTAATTGCTACAGGATTTGGGGACGCCCCAACTGCTGTTAATAACGCAATGCAGTATATCGATCCAAAAGCACGAATTCAACCTCGCCATTCAACATCTATGTTCTAATATCTAATCACTGATAAATAAAGTGAGGCTAGGACAAAAATAGGAAATAACTTTTTTATAAAACCGTTGTATTCAAAAAGTTTTATACCTTCCCTTACAATACTAGCCGATCTTATTGCTGGTGCTAAGGAAGTTAGCAGAGATAATTGATCAAGCTAATCGTAAGAATACCTTTATTGAGTAGGTTTATGCAAAGAAGTGAAACAACGTACACAATGGACGCTTCTACTGAGTATGTCTGCGCGGAAAAACTAGGCAACGTACACAATGGACGCTTCTACTGAGTAAGTCTACGCAGAAAAGCAAGG
>CALGOZ010000147.1 GCA_937960785.1 uncultured Pseudogracilibacillus sp. | reverse complement strand
GAACAGCCAGCGCACACGAAAACACACTTTGGACCGGTTTCAGGTGCGTGGCGAACTCCTGCACACATGAATTTTAAACTGTAAGGAATTTCACAAATACTAGAATGACAATCCATAAAAATTTCAAATAAAAAAGATGAATTAAGTTTACTAAGTGTAAAACTTAATCCATCTTTTAAATTGCACTTATTTTTATGGGAAGAAAACCATTTGTAAAACAAAAATCACCCCGAAAATGTATACGAGTGGATGTACTTCTTTTCCTTTTCCGCTGAAAAGTTTAATTAACGGATACGTAATAAAGCCGACCGCTATTCCCGTTGCAATACTAGCTGTAAGAGGCATCATTAGCACAATTGCGAAGGTCGGGAAGGCTTCGTCGAATTTTTTCCAATTAATTTTTGCAAGGCCACTTAACATAAAGCTCCCAACGATAATTAAGGCCGGCGCTGTAATCGCAGATAAGCTCGAAATTGCCTCAACTAACGGTGAAAAAAGTAACGTTACAATAAAAAGTCCTGCAACGACGAGGCTCGTAAGCCCGGTTCGACCACCTACACTAACTCCCGATGTCGATTCAATATAAGCTGTTGCTGGTGTCGTACCAAAAGTTGCCCCAACCGTCGTCGCAACCGCATCCGCCGTGAATGCTTGACGTGCTCGGGGTAACTTACCGTCTTTCAAAAAGCCTGCCTGTTCGGAAACACCGATTATTGTCCCTGTCGTATCAAATATCGTCACAAGTAAAAATGACAATACAACTGCATATAAACCATGTGTAAAAACACCGCCAATATCCAAGTCAAAAAAGACTGGTGCTGGTGGGGTAGAGACGACTCCACCGATTTCTAGCATACCCGTAAAATAACCGATTACCGCCATAATAATCATTCCGATAAAAATCGCGCCTTTAATCTTCCGAGCAAGTAAAATTAACGTAATAAATAAACCGACAATTGTAAGTAATGTTACCGGATTGTGCACATCACCGAACATCACTAACGTATCAGGATTCGATACGATTAACCCCGAGTTACTTAAGCCTAAAAACGCAATAAACAAACCTATTCCTGCTGAAATTCCATATTTCAATGCATCAGGAATTGCACTAATTAATAATTCACGAAAGGGAGTAAATGTAATAAGTAGAAAAAGTATCCCGGCTAAAAAAACAGTTCCAAATACGACTTGATAACTTACGCCTTCGGTTGCAACGACACTAACAAAATATGCATTAATCCCCATTCCGGGTGCAATCGCGATTGGATAGTTTGCCCAAAGCGCCATAATAAGCGTACCGATCACTGCAGTAATGACTGTTGCCATAAATACTTGTTCAAACGGTACCCCCGCTGCAGATAAAACTGCTGGGTTTACTACGACGATGTACGCCATCGTTAAAAAAGTTGTAAAGCCAGCTAGTACTTCAGTTCGAACATTGGTACCAGCTTGCTGCAACTTGAAAAAATTATTCATTTTACTTCTCCTTACTTTATAAAAAGTTTGCTGTCGCAAGGATGCTAAGACAACAAATATATGTTCCGAGGATAATCATAGGTAATTTTTTCTCTTCATGCAATTATTTATACGATAAAAAGATAACATTTTTTGTTTAAATGATGATTACTGTTAACAGATGGAGAAACAACGCCCAGGGAGCAGTTAGTTTTTCCATTGGGCAATGATCTTCTTCACTTGTTCATAATCTAAATGGCCTTTAATGCAATCGACTAAGTAATCATAGGGATCGGCTTGCTCACTTCCTCTTTTTCCTTCTTCTATTCCCTTATCCAAAATTGTTTGCTCCTCGAGATAAGGAATCACCCCTAAAACCGGAAGTCCTAGATTTTCTTCAATCCACTGCTCCCCGGTAGCGAACAAGGAACGTTCACCACGGAATTTATTAATAATAATTCCTTGAACTCGCTCCCTCTCCTTCTTACTTAAGAGGGCGAGAGTTCCCATAAGGCTAGCAAACACTCCACCCCGGTCGATATCTGCCACTAAGATAACAGGCACGTCAGCTAACTGGGCGATTTTCATATTCACTAGCTCACGATCCTTTAAGTTTATTTCTACCGGGCTACCCGCCCCCTCTAAGACGAGTACTTCATATTGCTCCTGGAGTCGGGTTAAGGACTGGCGAATAGCTTGCAACCCTTTTTCATAAAAGTGCTCCCGATAACTAGACCCGCTCATCTGGTCCCAGTACTCCCCTAATAAATAAATGGAGGAGTGGGAGGATAGCTCTGGCTTTAACACAATTGGATTCATCCATTCCTCCGGCTCTACCTTTGCCGCCCTTGCCTGATGAGCTTGGGAAAGGGAAATCACTTTTCCATTCGGTAATGAATAGAGTCTACGAGTCATATTTTGGGATTTAAAAGGAGCCACTTTATAGCCGTCCCTCGCAAGAAGGCGACATAGAACAGTTTGAATTAAACTTTTTCCTACATCTGAGGCAGTTCCTTGAATCATCAGGCCTGTCATATTTTTGCCTCCCTCAGTATTTTCTTAGAATTTTCCAAAAAAAGAGCTAGGTCTGCCCTCCTTATCAGGAACCCTAGCTAAACTAATGACAAGCTTCTATCCACCTGTGGAGGAATCCGGGACAAGAAGTGAAATGAAGATGGACATAACTTGCACTTAGCTGCTCGATAGCGACACCATCTAGATAGTCTCCTAAACGTCCACTTAATTGAAAGGCGGGCTCTAGAGCTTCATAAGGAGTAAAAGACGAATAATGGAACACATGACCCCTAGCCTTCTCCTTTGGATCTAGTAGACCATCCTCTGTTAGGGCCTGGACTGTCCGATAGCCCAAACCTTGAAAGCGATCGTGCATCTGAGCTTCTCCAGGAATCACTCCTACCATCGGATAAGCCTGCCCTTCACGGTCGAGAATTCTCTCAGTTAAATACATAAATCCCCCACCCTCAGCAAAGCTAGGCATTCCTGCTTTAATTGCCTTTTTAATCGAATATTTCATCGATTCATTGGCTGATAATTCTTTGGCATAGCGTTCTGGAAAGCCTCCTCCAATATATAGACCATCCACTTCTGGGAGCTCCTGATCCTTTATGGGAGAAAAATAAATAATTTCAGCCCCTAGTTGCTGTAGAATTTCCAAGTTCTCCTCATAATAAAAATGAAAGGCAGCATCCCTTGCTACACCTATTTTGATAGAAGATTTTGCTGGGGAAAAGCCATATACTTCCTCTCGAACTAGATGGCTCTTCTGCCTTCCCATTAACTTATATAATTTGGATAAATCTACGCTTTCTTGAACTATCTTGCTTAAGTAAGAGAACTTCTCCTCATATGCATTGGCTAATAAGGGATCTAAGCCAGCATATCGCTCTGGCAAACTAATTTGTTCATCCCGCTTTAAATAGCCCAGGACAGGAATTCCACATTCAGCTTCTACCGCCTGCTTAACTAAGTTAAAATGCCCCACACTTCCTACCTTATTGGCAAAAACACCACAAATATTTACCCCCAGCGATAAGGCTTGAAAACCTTTAACTAAGGCTGCTGCACTTCGCGCCATCCCTGAGGCATCGATTACTAAAAGAACTGGCGTATCCGTTATCTCTGCAATTTCATAGGAGCTACCCCGATTCGATAGAGGACTTTTCCCATCATATAATCCCATTACACCTTCAATAATTGAAATATCTGCCCCGAAAGAAGCCCGGGATAAAATCTCTTTTAGCCTTGCTTCGTCACACATCCAACTATCCAAGTTCCTAGCCGTCCTTCCGCTTAAGACTGTTTGATAAGTTGGATCGATAAAATCTGGTCCACATTTGAAGCCCTTGAACCTGATAACCTAGGTCTCGATAGGCAGTTAATAAACCAAGTGCAACGGTGGTCTTCCCTACATTGCTCCCCGCTCCTGCTACCAAAATTTTTCTACTTATCATTTAATCCTTCCCTCTTTCTCCTCGCTCTATCTTCCAATTAGAAAGGGGATTATTTCTACTAAAGTTAAACATCTTACTGCTAAACCTCAATTCCTGCTACAGCTGGAATCCCTTCATCATAATAATGTTTATGGGAAACTACCTCCGAAACTAAGTCGGCCACATCGATAATTTCCTGCTTCGCATCGCGTCCTGTCAAGACAAGATGCATTCCTTCTGGGCGATGCTTAATAAGGTCGACTACCTCCTCAAGAGGCAGGACGTCATCAATCGGGAACCGATCGATTGCTAGGGCATTATTGATTTCATCTAGAATGACAAGTTCGTGTTCCCCTGCCATCACTCGTTCCTTTGTTAATTGCCAAGCCTTTTTCAAAGCTTCTCGATGTTCCTCAGGAGTTTTCGTCCAGGTAAAGCCGATACCTGTCTGAATCATTTCAATTCCTAACTGATCGAAAACAAGCTTCTCCCCGTAACGTCGTTTAGGTGACTTAATAAATTGGATGACGAGCACCTTTTTATTCCGTCCGTAGGCTCTTACTGCTAGGCCTAGGGCTGCTGTAGTTTTTCCCTTACCATCTCCTGTATATACGAGAGTTAATCCACGCTTATGATCTGGTTTAGTCATAGCGCACTCCTCCTTATGTTAATTGTAGTGTTTCTTGACTTGCTGTTAAAGACGCTTGATCAAGTTCCCCTTCTAAAATAATTTGTGGCACTTCATATTTTGGATGTGAAATAACAATCGGCCTAACCTTATAGACCGATTCAATTAAGTCCGCTTGAATAATCTCGTGGGGTGACCCTAGGGCCAAGATCTCTCCTTCATGAAGCAAAAGGAGACGGTCACAATAGATGGAAGCCAAGTTTAAATCATGTAAAACAGCAATGACAGTTACATTTTCCTCTTGACGCCATTGATAAATATGATTCATCAAATGGATTTGGTAGCCAATGTCTAAAAAAGTTGTCGGTTCATCGAGCATGAGAAGTGTAGGGGATTGGGCCATCATCTTGGCTAAGGCTACTCGTTGTCTTTCTCCTCCACTTAAGTGTTCTAGCTTACTTTCAGACATAGAGCTTAGGTTTAACTTCTCCAGAATAGAATCGATGAAATGGTCGACGACGATTAGATCTTCCCCAAACCAATTTTGAAAGGGAAAGCGCCCCATCTCCACTACTTCTCTGACGGTAAAACCAATCGTAGGTAAGGCTTCCTGCTGTAAAACAGCTACAAGTCGGGCAATTTCCTTACGGGAATAGGACTCGATTTCTCTTCCCGCAAGCAAAATCTTTCCCTTCGATGGCTTTTCAATTCCAGACAATTGCTTGATTATGGTAGACTTACCGCTTCCATTCGGCCCTATAATGCCAAAAATCTCTCCTTTTTTAATCGAAAAGGATAAGTCCTTTAATATCTCTTCGTCTCCGTATTGTTTATAGATGGACTCCACTCGTAGCATTTTTCAAATCAACCCCTACCGTTCACATGCTTACTACGACGCAACAAATAACCAAAAAAAGGTGCTCCTAAAAAGGCCGTGACTACGCCTAAAGGAATCTCAGTGGGACTTAACAAGGTGCGGGCTAATGTATCAGCCCAAAGCACATAAATGGCCCCTGCAATCGCGGTAATTGGAATAATTACCCGATAATCTGGGCCGACAATTAATCGGACCAAGTGCGGTACTACTAAGCCCACAAACCCAATTGTTCCAACAATAGACACCGCAGCTGCTGTAATCAATGTCGAAACAATTAAAATAGTAAGGCGAGTACGCTTAACATTAATTCCTAAATGGGCGGCTTGGCGTTCTCCAAGGGCAAACAAATTTAAATGTTGACTATAAGCTAAAAGGACGACAAAGCCTACGACGACATATGGAATTAGAACGATGATAAAGGACCATCCCTGCATAGCTAAACTACCCATTAACCAGAAGACAATCTGGTTTACCACCTTGTCTGAAAGCGATACCATCAAGGATACGAAGGAACTTAAAAAGGCTGATACTACAACCCCTGCTAGTATAATCGTCTCCAATTGATATTGGCCCTGCACATTGGCCAAGCGTAAAACAACTAACAAACTTAAGAGCGCAGTTATAAAGGCGACGATTGGTATCGTCCATAAGCCAAAAAGAACCGACTGCAAGTTGAATAAAATAATAAAAGCAGCTCCTACTGCTGCTCCCGACGATACTCCTAAAATATAAGGATCAGCTAATGGATTTCGTAAGACGCCTTGAAATCCTGCCCCTGCAAGAGATAGAGACGCACCGACTAAAATCGCTAATACGACTCTAGGTAGACGGACTTTTAGAATAATCTGTTCGGTCGACGTTGCCCATTCGGGCGTTATATACTTTCCGACAAACGGTAGTTGCTGAAATAAAATTCCCCAAACATGAGAAAGAGGAAGCTTGGCTGTTCCAATCGATAAACTAACGATAATAGAAAAGAGGAGGAGGATTAATCCAACTCCTCCCCAAAATCTTACCTTCGCCTTTACACTCATTAGTCAAACAGCTCAGGATAAATTCCCTCGGCGATTTGCTGTAAGGCTTCTACAATTCTAGGGCCATTTCGGCTCATAATATCTTCGTCGATTGGAACCATTTGATCTTCTTCAATGGCTGTAATTTCTTCCCAACCATCTCGCTCTTTAATCAGTTCTCCTAACTGTTTACCAGTTTCTTCATCTACTAAATCGGCAGCATAAATAATTACATCTGGATTTTCTTCAATAATTTTTTCTTCATTTACTTCAATCCAGCCTTCAGTATCTCCAGCAACATTAATACCGCCGGCTAGTTCAATTAACTCATGCATAAACTCGCCCTTACCGACCGTCCAACCTGGATTATATTCAATATAAACTTTCTTCTTATCTTCTTCAGCAACTTCTGCTACCGTTTCTTTGACATGGTCAATGACTGACTGCATCTCTTCAATGACATCTTCCGCTTCTTTCTGACGGTTTGTAATCAAGCCAGTTTCACGAATGACATCGAAAACTTCTTCCATGTTTTTCGGATCTGTCTGATAAAGTGTAATGCCTAGATCACGGATGTTCTGGGCAGCCTCTTCACTTATTGAATTACCAGTGACAACTAAGTCAGGTTCCTGCTCTAAAATAGCCTCCACATTAGGCTCGACTACTCCACCCATTTTCGGCTTATCCTTAGCCTCTTCCGGATAGTTATCGAAGTCTGACACACCATAAATTTTATCACCTAAACCTAAAGCAAATAAAATCTCCGTATCAGAAGTAGAAGTAGAGACGATTCTCTCAGGCTCCTTCTCAATCGTAATCTCAGTTCCAGTAACATCAACAACAGTTAGCGGGTATTCAGTCTCGTCTGGACCTGCCCCTCCATCAGCACTTTCTTCTGTTACATCTTCATTGGCATTCTGGTCATTGTCAGTATCCGTTGGAGTCCCACCTCCACAGGCTGTAACAAAGAGTAGTACCATTACAGTTAATAGTGTGAATAAATAACGTCGTAACATACTCTCATCTCCTTTATGTGCTTGCTTAATTTACAAAAAAATAAAAGAGCTTACTTCCTTAAGGAAATAAGCTCGACGATATCTAAACTAAAGTTTCGATTCACTTACGAATCAACTAAGCAGTCCACTTCCTTCCCAACAAGTGGTGAGAAGCTGTTCGTTCATACATCAAGTAAAATATACGATATCCGAGCCTAGTCCTTTCCTCGAAAGACTTTTACTGGCTATAGGAATAGGCAGGTTTCCTGACTATAGGTTCATCGAACATCTTCGCCTTCCCGTTTTACTAAACAGTGGCTCATATAAGATGTCTCCCCATTTACAGTGGCGGGACCGTACCGGAATTTCACCGGTTTCCCTTTTACCTCTTAGCAAGTTTAAGAGACCTATTCCTCGTTAACAATATACAATTGTGAAATAATTCTTATTTGAGCTGTTTATCCTTTTCGAAAATCAACTACTTATCATTCTATCCTTTACATAACTATTTGTAAATGTTTTTAAATATCGATGTCTTCCATTTGATTTAGTTTTGTACAATCACGGAGATTATAGAGAACACCTCCCTAAAAGCTGTCGATTCATTCATCCCAAAAGCAGCTCTAAATTACTTACTTAACGATTCTCTTTATTTTTGTTACACTTAAGTTAAATAAGGTTAAAAGGAGCGATTCAGATGCGTTTAAAAGGAAAGAAAATTGTTGCAGTCGTTGAAGACTTATACAACGATTTAGAACATTGGTACCCGGTCTATCGCATGCGTGAAGAAGGTGCCGAAGTAATCATCGCAGGACCGGAAGCAAATAAAACATATAACGGACAAAGTGGCATCCCTGCACAAACCGATGTCGCATTTTCAGACATAGATGCAAAAGATTACGATGGTATATTAATCCCAGGTGGATGGGCGCCAGATCGTTTACGTCGCTATCCTGAGTTGCTTGAATTTGTTCGCAAAATGAACGACGCAAAAAAACCAATCGGCCAAATTTGTCACGCTGGTTGGGTACTCGTTTCCGCTAACATCTTAAAAGGTAAAAAAGTGACAAGCACCCCAGCAATTAAAGACGATATGCGAAATGCCGGCGCCGATTGGGTTAATGAAGAATGCGTCGTAGATGGAAATATCGTCTCAAGCCGCCGTCCAGACGATATGCCTGTGTATGCAAAAGCGTTTGCCGATTTAGTCGCCGAACAATAAAAATTTACACGATAGAAAAAGAGCTAGTTGCCCTTTCTAGAAGCGAAACCTTCGCGATTGAAAGGAAAACATAGCTCTTTCTTCTTTATGAAATAAGTATAAAATTAAGAAAAACCATCCCGTCGCAACAAATAACGCTCCGACGACATCGGTAATAAAATGAGCCTCTAAAATAACCCGACTAAGAGCGATTAAGAGTAAAAGAACAGTATATACGACATAACTACCTACTTTTACAAGTTGATTTGAAACAAATAAATACGTCAAATACATTAAAAACAATAATAAAATCGTTGCCCGCATCGTATGACCACTTGGAAAACTATACGACTGCACTTCTAATTGGACATTAAAGGCTTCAATATAACTTACTTCATCACCAGGCCGTTCACGTTTAATTAAGACTTTTAGTGCAAAGTTTACAATTACACCTCCGACTGAAACAGTAAAAAAGAAAAAGAAGTTGCGCCACTGTCGTTTAATAAGTAAAACAAGACCAATCGCAACGGTAACTAATAAAATTAGTTCACTCGAGCCAAGCACCGACACGAATCGCATAAACGTTAATAAAACATCGGAAGTAATAGACTCTGCCCAAAAAATAACTGCTTCATCGATCAAAAATCCGGTATTACCTGATGTAATTAACGTGACGAGGAAAAAAAGAACGAGAAACACAATTGCCGTAATAAGAAACCCTTTTTTACGTGTTTGAGTATGGATTTTCAATCACCAAACCTTTATGTAAATTTACTTTGTTCTTTTTAAGTTTACAAGATTTACTATCGTTAGACAATTATTTTT
>CALGOZ010000146.1 GCA_937960785.1 uncultured Pseudogracilibacillus sp. | reverse complement strand
ACCGGTGGCTCTGTCAAACGTAAAAATGTCGCCAAATTACCCCCGACGACAAGAAGGAAAAACAATAACCAACTAGCCCAAAATAATTTACTTATTGACGACTCTGCATTCGGAATAAACGGCCATGCGACATAAAGTAAAAATGTTGCAAACGCTAAACGAAAGGCTGTATATAGACGCATAAAAAAGACCCCCTGTTATACTTGTCTGTATCATTGTATGTATTGATTTAAAATCAAGTACAACAAAAGGTCGAATAATTTTTAATCAATTTCTTTTACAGCATCGAGATTTTTTAAGTTGGATGTCGTCTTCTAAAATAGTACCATCACTGCTTCGATGACTAGAATTTTATTGGCCCTATAGCATAAAGTGAGCTTCGATATTTCGGCTTTTTATATAGATATTCACAAACGTGGTGATAATGTTTAAATTTATGGGAATCGTACAATCTACATACGTAAAAATATTTAAACTACTTCTTGTAAACCTTACTTAAAACTTTTTATTGTACACTGCCAATAATATAATGTAATCACGCTAGAAGTTTCGTTTATTTTATGAAGAGGTTTTTTATTCCATTGCTTATGATAAAATTATTTTAGAATTGTTATTTATATAGAAGGGAAGCTGGATATCTATCATTAAATGCCTTAGATACCCAGTTCCATGTTTTATTAGATTGCTTTAGGATTTTATAACTATTCTACCTACGATCTAATATCTCGGGATTTACTACGTCGTAGATGACTGCTTCTGGTGGATTTAATTTTAAATAATTCTCAATCAATTCGGAATCATATTTTATCGTTAAACGAGAAGGTTTGTTGCGTTGAACGTTGACCGGTTCAACGACTCCTATTTCAGGAACATTTAAATTATAATAGGGATTTTCTTTAGATACTCTTCCTCGAAGGGCATTTAATACGACACGATTAGCCGACACACCTCCATCGATATGGATATTCGAACCAACCCCATATATTTCCATACTTTTTTCAGAATAAAAATATCCTTTAATATGAGTTGGGTTATCTTGTTGAACAGAGTTGTTTGCAAGATAAATATTACCAGTAGCAAAGATAATTAATGTTCCTGTATCGTTATTATTTAACTTTTTCCCACTAATAGAGGAGAAGCGTATATCTACATCCCCATCGACGTACATCATTACGTTGCTCGTTAAATTGGCTCCTTGGATTTTTACATTTCCATCGACATATATCGTGCCATCGAGGGTAATATTATCTCTTTCATCTGGTTCATCAGTTTGTTTCATGTTGCCGATTTCTAAGGATCGATTTACGTATAAACCTTTCGTAAATTCGTGATTTCCTTTACGAATTTTTCCTCCACCTAATAACGCTAGATGTTTAAATGTATTGTTATTAATCAATGTGGTATTAATATTGTAATTATTACCTAATAAAGCTTTTGAATAAGGTACAATTTTGTCCTCTTTAGCGCTGTAGTTTGAAAATTTTTTATTGTTCAATCTTACTTTAGTTACACTAGGGTTATTTTGATTAAAATAATAACGGTTCCTTTGTTCTCTTATATTTATTTCGCCAATATTTGCATCACGTTTTACAATTTGTGGGGCATATCCTTCATCGAACAAATCTTTCGGATCATTAGTTATTCGATGGTAACTCTGTGGAAAGTTATTATTTGCTAAATAATTATTGTGATTCACTTCATTACCTCGGCTATAAGGATTCCTCGTTATTTTATACATTTGTCCCCCAATCACTAGTCGGGGCTTTATCCGCTCGTTTGCTCCATGAATTCGTGGTTGAATACTATCAATCCAACGATAAGCTCCTGTACCTTTATCATAAGTTACTAAATGACGGTCTACCTTCATATCGCCGTAAATATCTACTCCTCCATGAAGAAGCAAATTCCCCTCTCCATTTCTAGGATTTGATGAATTTACGTTTGTTCCTACAGCATATTTTAAAACTTCCGGCACAGCCCCTGAACCAATTTCATATGTTGCAATTGTTTCTTTCCTTTTTCCATCAGCATATCCGGTGCTAATAAAGGTTACTAGTTTTTTTAATTCGTTATCATCGAGGTCTTCAATATTGTCGATACACACTTCGTAACTACCAGTTTCGGTGTTTGAGGAATCTATTGCTTGTCTTTCACACAAATATTTACTTAGAATATCTAGCATGACAGTTTCAAAATTATCCCTTTTTATACCGGTATCACCGATTGCATCTTCTAATTCTTTATTAATGAGATTTACAATATGTTCGATTCCCTTTTCCGATAATTCACCAGCTTGTATTACTTTCTCTCTACTGTCACTGCTCTTAGCCCCAGAAATAACCGTCGTCGTTAACAAAACAGCCATAACCGCAAACAAAACGACAATAAGCAATGTTAAAAATAGTGAATAACCATCTTCTCGCTGGAAAATCTTCATCGGCATACCTCGCTTTTTAATTTTCATCCTTATTATCCTATTAAAGATAGATTACAAAGTTTATTCTTTTTCTAAACTTTACTGTATTTACTTTCATATGATAGCAATAATAACCATACTGTTTACACATGTTATATAACATTTTTGAAAAAATACATACGTATTTTTTAGCTTTTTTAAATCTTTGTGAAAATGTTTAAAGTACTAGATTGATTTGTCCTGTTTTCACCACCTATATATGGAGTGAACTCTCTTAAGTTTGGGTCGAATTGGTATAATTTACCTCCTAGTTCGATTTTTGACTGATGTGCTCGAGAATTAGCAGGATAGAGGACAGGTAATGTTGTTTTTCGCCAATTAGCAAATTGACCCCGAAGCCCCGGTCCGTAGGAATGAGTAAAAAGATTGTTCCCAACATTCATATCACCATAGACTTCTACACGTAAACGTTGCCATCGCTATTACGTTTAGTCCCTTTTGGATTAACAGTTGAAATTGCATACTTCAAGGCATCCGGTACTGTATTCGTACCAACTTCTATTGCGTAGATTACTTCTTTAGTTTGATCTTCAGTTTTTCCAATGCTTCTTAAAGTTACTTTTTTTCGAGGATCGTAATCATCTTCAGCATGTGTTGCATTTTCATATTCTAAGATACAAACTTCATAACTACCAGTCTCTAGGTCCCCCGACTTTATCGATTCACCTGTTTCACATAGATACATTTTAAGAAGGGCTTCGAATTGTTTGATATATTCATCGTACTCAAGGCCATCAGCTCCTAACTTTGCCACAAGTTCATGATGCAACTTATTTTTCATATGTTGCATACCTTTTTCCGCAAGTTCAGCGACTTGTGTGCGCTCTTCCCTAGCTTCACTACGTTGGGCGCCGGAAAAGGTCACACTTAATAAAAGAACAGATATCACTGCAAAAATTGTTACAATACCTAAGGTTAAAATTAATGTATAGCCTTTTTCATGCTTACAATCCATGGCTTTTCCCCCCCAAACCTTCGTCATAAAACCCATTTATTTAACTAATCGAAGGGTCCTTTATTCACAAACGTAAAAGCAAGTCGGCATTGATCGCTTAAGTTTAAAAGCGAAAATTTTAATAATCGCTTAGTAGCTTGACTGTCTCGAATAAATAGGTTCAAGCTTAAGAACTCAACCTTAACCTTATTCCATATTAACTATTTTGGGAGGTAAGGTTTCAGTAATTCGTTGTTCTAATAAAAGATTAGAATATTTCTTAAAAATTGAATCATCGTAATGAATTTGTAATCTTGGTGGTCGATTCGATTGCGCCTCGGTGCCATCATAATATCTTAAAATCGAGCCCCAAGTCATTTGACGACCTGGTCCATCCGTTCTCCAGGGAAGCATAGAGCTTTTTCCTTGAATGGAATTTACAACCACCCTAGGTGCTGATACTCCACCTTTTATATGGAGGTTCGATTCGTTTCCATCCATTTCAATAGAGGTATTGGAGTATAAATAAGCCCGGATCACATTAGGCTTGTCGTTAAAGCGATTAACCCGTCTCACTGTTATGGCATCGTTGGCATAAACGATAAAGTCACCAGCAATTTCATTCTCACTTTCGTCGTTGTAGTCCTCTTCCGGCGTACTGTCTCCATCTGTATTTTCATCTGTTGGTAATTTGGCATGTTGGATCTTAAAGGACTTATTCGTGTAGAAAACATTATTAAAGGTTAACTTCCCGGAAGCTTTGATATTTACTTTTCCATTGACATAGATAGGTCCATTTAATTCGACATTTGATCCGTTAATCGTCAAGTCTCCCCCTACATAAATCGGGCCGGTGACAGTACTATTTTTCCTAATGGTTAGATCACCTTTCACATACAATCCATCGATGAACTTCACCTTCGTCGGTCTTGCACGATCTAGTCGACCTATTTGTAAATCCCCATCTGTAGCCAACTGTTTGAAGGTGTTGTTTAATGTGAGATAGAATCTCCGCTCAAACTGAGGTCCACCTATTAATCTCTCGCGATATAAAAAACCTTTTGTATCTTTATACTTATCTCCCGTGTTTCTTACTTCACCAATTACAAGACCACCTTCGTTCCAAATATTTGCATTAATTAAAGTTGCCTCGTCTCGACTATACTCATATAACGGTCTTTGTTCTTCAAGTTCTTTAGATATCTCTAACTTATTCTTACCAGGATGATCTGTTCGATCACTTATAATAGGAGTATAGGCTCCTCTAAATACCTCCCCATCTATTTGTGACTTCTTCGCGTATGGAGCTGTTACCGGAAAATCATCTATGGTATTTATATGTTTATTATAATTAAATTTAGTTTCGATAATCCCTTTTTTTGATTGTGGCCAAGTAACAGTATATACATCTTGACCAACTATTATTTTTGATTTCTCATTATTCTCTTGAGGTAATACACTAGGAAAATATGAATGTATCCAATATTCAAATAAACCGTATCTGTCTCGGCTTCTATTTGATGTAATTAAATTTCTTTCAACGTTTATATCACCTTTAATTCCAACGCCCCCATGTAAAAATAGATTCCCTTCTCCCGGTAAACAATCATCGGGATTATTTTTACACTGGTCTGAAACAAATGTGTTCACAGCAAACTGCATATCATCAGGTAATATATTTCCACTAAATTCAACTTCCGAAATTAAAGTTTTATTTTTACCATCAGCGATACCCTTACTT
>CALGOZ010000145.1 GCA_937960785.1 uncultured Pseudogracilibacillus sp. | reverse complement strand
ACAGGAGATAATGTCACAATCGCTGTCGCTCCACAAATAGCTGTTCCCGCTCCAATGAGAAGGGATGTATTTCCGTGTAAACCAAATAAGCGCCCAATGTAATATGTAAAGGTAAGACCCGCAATTACGGATACAATGACAATAAGAAGCGAATACTTCCCTACGGCAAATAATTCCGTCAAAGAAAAAGAAAAACCAAGTAACACAATCGCTACTTTGAGTAACTTTTTTAAAGTAAAATCAATCCCAGCTTGATGATATTCTTTCGTACCGATGAAATGCTGAATAAGTATTCCAAGAATAATCCCACTAATTGCCCCACCTAGAACTGGGAACATAAGTCCGATAATATAAGCGATGATTGCGATTACTAAAACAAATAAGAGCCCCGGAATAATTGTCGATTCCTTTACTTGATTTCCTTGAGTCATAAATAGCCCTCTTCTCTACATAATTTAAACTTCAGGTTCTATTTTAGCTATATATTAATAAGATAAGCAAAGGCTTTATAAAACCGATTAAATAAAAAGCACATGAAAAGTCAATTAAACTCTTTTCATGTGTAATATGGCTATATAACGGTGCTATGGAATTTATTCGTTTTCCTACCTTACTCACATCAGAATAATGCTCTGATAACCTAATGAAAATTTTTCAAGCTTAACTTTTTTAAATCATTATACTACAATGTACTACAATTACTAGATCACTTTTTAGTTATACGATACAGAGTTACCCCACTTCCACCTCAATCATCTTTTGTTGGAGCTCTTTTAATTGTTCAAAGAATTTTTGCACTCTGTATTCTCCGACACCTTTATATTTTTCAATAATGACGAATTCTTTCGGTAATTGCTCTACCTTGGTTATCCCGTCCTCACGTAATTGACGAATCATTCCCGGAGCTCCTTGAAAACGATCAGCTCTTATCTCTATTTTGCCAAAGGTTTCAGTGACAACGATTTCTTCACCTTTATAAAATAGGAACAATTCGCCAGGACGACTCTCGCTCAATTTCTTCCTTCTTATTTCTTCATTAATAAATTCCTTTAATTCTTCGAAAAATATTTCTGTATGGCTGTCGTCATAGTGAGTGATCTTATCATGGAAATGATCTAAACGTTCTGGTAACTCACTTATTATTCGCGCTTCTTGTTCCTGGTTTAAACGTCTAACATAACGAACTGAATTAGGAAAACGTTGTGGTAATAAAAATGCATCCCTTAAAAAATGAGGAATTTTTAATTTTTCATCTTTATAGAAAATTGTTCGTACAGGAGTTAAACCAGGTTCATAGTTGATCTCTTCCAATTCTTTTTCAATTTCTTTAGATTCATAGGTGTCAACTCTTTCTCTTACTACCATTTCTTCAGTGTTTTCCGAATCTAATTTAATTGACTTCTTTAATAATTCTTCAAAACGTTCCATACGAATCCGTAACTCTTCTAAACCATAGGAGTAGTTTTGCATTATTGGATCTTCATATGCAGGGACTTCAATCTCTGTAGCTTCATAAACTTCAACAAACCACTTTACTACAACGTAAATTCGTTCCCAGGTAAGTAATGATTCGGAAAAACGAAATTCTCTAACATCATGAGCGGCAATATTACCAGCTTTTCGTATTTTGTGCAATGCATCGAGTACTTCTTCCGTTAAAAGGTCTTTTTGTTGTAACATCTGAATTCGTTCATGAATCGTAAGATACGATGCATTTTCCATATTTTCGTGAATCATTACTTTTTCCATAATTGCTTCGATCGCAGTGCGACTATGAGTAATCATAAAACGTGGACTTTTATAAATTGCTCGCTCAAGTTCGGCTAAAAGTTTAGACAGTTCTTTTGATACAGGCTCTAGAAAACTATAAAAATGTTGTTCCATATACTTAAACCTCGCTTATTTCATCATAATTCTATTAATTCACAATATAACAAATACAATCTACTTTTCATAGTAATTGTAAAATAATGTTGATTTATTAGACAAAATGAATTATCTTCTTTATGATCATTTAAAATAAAGCTTTCAGGTGAAAAGGATATGTTTATCAATGAGTTAAAGTCTTTGCTTAAGGAATTAGATTACTCCCAAATCACTTTTGTCAGTCATGATGAAGCGAAGCGTTTATATTATTTCGATGCAATGATTGATACACATTATCGTGTTATGTGTGAAGTGAAATCTGATGGTATCATCGAGGTTCATGATACGACATTTGAGATTGATAATTATGTATATATAGCAACTGCTTACAAAAAGGAAGATCATTGGAACCTCTCCTTGCACTAACTTATAGACTTAAACGTTTCTACAAATCTAGCACAAACGCCCTTTCCTTGACTCTTCTATTGCACTTCTTTACAATGTTTCTTTGATTGTTTTAATTTCAAATGACGTATACAACTAGAATTTACTAACAATAAAGTAACGTTAGGGGGAAATTTATACGTTATATATTGACAAAATCACGATATGCTACTGTAAGTCGATGAATAAAGTGGAGAAAAACGGAAAAAATATAATGTATTTTATAAATGAATCAAGTTGATTACCTATTAAATCAACTCGTTTTGTAACATTAGGAGAGGTATTTATAATAATGAAGAAATTAAAATCACTATTTTCCTTTCAAAAATTAACACCTGTATTTTTAATTTCGTTAGCGTTAATTACAATTTTTATTATTTGGGGTGCGGTAACTCCAGATAATCTAGAATCTGTATCCTCTAATATACAAGGGTTTTTACAAGAGAAATTTGGTTGGTTTTATTTAATTTCTGCAAGTGCAATTTTAATATTCGTGATTTATTTAGCTTTTTCGAAATTTGGCCATATTAAATTAGGGCAAGATGATGATGAGCCGGAGTACCATACGATTAGTTGGATTGCGATGCTCTTTAGTGCTGGTATGGGAATTGGGCTCGTTTTTTGGGGTGTTGCTGAGCCGGTTTCTCATTACTTTGTACCCCCGACTGGTGAGGGGGAAACTACAGAAGCTGCGATGCAGGCAATGCGGTTTACCTTTTTCCACTGGGGATTACACCCGTGGGGTATCTATGCTTTAATTGCGTTGTCGTTGGCCTTTTTCCAATTCCGTAAAGGTTCCCGTGGGCTTATTAGTTCGACTTTTGAGCCTTTGATTGGAGAGAGGATTTACGGCCCGATTGGCAAGACAATCGATATTATCGCTGTGTTTGCGACGGTGTTCGGTGTGGCGACATCGCTCGGTCTTGGAGCAATTCAAATTAATGGTGGTTTATCATATTTAAATGAGAATATTCCGAACACCTTTAGCACGCAATTAATGATTATTGCGGGAGTTACGATTTTATTTACGTTATCGGCATTATCTGGAATTGGACGCGGTATTAAATGGTTAAGTAATGCGAACGTTCTTGTAGCGATTTTACTCATGTTGTTCGTCCTTTTTACAGGTCCGACGACATTTTTATTAAATTTATTTACGACGACAGTTGGTAATTATTTAGAGTTTTTACCACAGATGAGCTTCCGTATGTCACCGTTCAATGAGGATAACGAGGCTTGGATTCAAGGTTGGACTATTTTCTATTGGGCTTGGTGGATTGCTTGGTCACCGTTTGTCGGGACGTTTATTGCCCGGATTTCTCGTGGACGAACGATTCGTCAGTTTATTATCGGAGTACTTGCGGTGCCGACGGCGTTTTCGGCTGTGTGGTTTTCCGTCTTCGGTGGTGCGGGGATCTTTTTTGAAATGTTTAAAGATGTTGGTATTTGGCAAGCGATGGATGAAGGTGCCAATACGGAAATTGCATTATTTGCGACGTTGAATGAGTTGCCACTTAGTACGATTGCGATTGTGCTTTCGATTGTGTTAATTAGTACCTTCTTTATTACGTCAGCGGACTCGGCGACGTTCGTTGTCGGTATGCAAACTACAAACGGTAGGTTAAATCCTCCACTTCGTGTAAAATTAACATGGGGGTTCATCCAGGCGGGAGCAGCGACGGTTCTTCTCTGGTCCGGTGGTTTAAATGCATTACAGACAGCTTCGATTGTATCGGCATTTCCTTTCGCAATTATTTTGTCGCTTATGATGGTATCGATTCATCGAGCGCTTGAACAAGAATATCGACTCATGAATCGGTCTCGTTCGAAGCGAGTTCGAAATTAAGTGATGGGGTGATTCCTATGATGCGTTTAATGAATGTGCGTAAAGGTCAGTTCGTTTACTACAACAACAAATTGCACAAAGTGTATGCGGTGAAACCATTTTTCAAACAGTCGATTCATTTAATTCGACTTTCTGATCTACATCAAGAAATGGTTACAGCGCGGGATATTACGTTATACCGACCGAAACATTTGGACAGTTTTATTTATAATGGTCAGCGTTATACGTTAGACAAAAATGTACGGGCGAAAGTTGGGGATTATATTTTAGTTATTAATCCTCGGCCGGATTCACTCGATCGTCATTACTTACATGCGATTGAAATTGTCACAACCGTTGAAAATGGTGGAGTTATTAGTAATAAGATGAACGGAATCAAGCATAATGAATATTGGACGATGGTACCGGAGTTTTCTGAAGGTGCTAGAAAAATTGACTGGCAAGATCCTTCACTGCGCGATGACGAAGAGAAGCAAAAAGATGTCAATGCAGCGCAACCTCCCCTTCCGAAAATCGGTGATATTTATCAAAAGAACGATTCAGAACCTTTACTTCAAGTGATGGTCGTCGGAATCGAGGGGCAAACGGTTTATTTAGGTGATGGAACGACGATTGAGGTACCGGAATTAATTCATTCGGAAAATTGGAGTCGTGTGCTTGACTCGTTGTCGTAAATAATACGTTTAAGAAGTAGCTGTCTAAATCGACGGCTACTTTTTTTATATAAATAAATAGGGTTTATAAGTATTTTCGTTTACAATGGAGTTATATATTGTTTCATCATAGGGCTTGCATAGGAAGGTTGGGGCAGCATGAGTATAGAATTACTATTTTTCGTTACGCTTTTTTTAATTGGATTTATCGGCTCCTTTGTCTCGGGGATGGTTGGAATTGGTGGGTCGATTATTAAATATCCTATGTTATTATATATTCCTCCTCTACTCGGTCTAACAGCTCTTACAGCGCATGAAGTATCGGGGCTTAATGCGGTACAAGTGTTATTTGCTTCTCTTAGTGGGGTCTGGGCCTATAGAAAGGATAAATATTTGCATAAAGAACTAATTATCTATATGGGTACAAGTGTCTTAATCGGTGGTTTGGTCGGTAGTTTTACGTCTAACTTTTTGCCAGAACAAATAATTAATATCGTCTATGCAGGCCTTGCGACGATTGCAGTTGTATTAATGATTATACCTAATCCAACGAAAGGGTCGCCTGTCAAGGCTACTGAAGTTACCTTTTCGAAGACACTTGCGATTAGTCTAGCCTTAAGCGTTGGTATTGCTGCAGGAATCGTCGGTGCTGGAGGGGCGTTTATTTTAGTGCCGATTATGCTCGTAGTCTTAAAGATTCCAACCCGAATAACGATTGCTTCTTCCCTTGCGATTACCTTTATTAGTTCAATCGGTACAGCAGTCGGTAAAGTCGCCACTGGACAAGTCTTGTTCCTTCCGGCAATCGTGATGATTATTGCAAGTATAATTGGTGCACCTTTAGGGGTAGCAACAAGTAAGCGTATGAATACAAAAGCGTTGGAATGGATCTTGATCCTTTTAATTTTAGCAAGTTCAATTAAGATTTGGAGTGAATTGTTTGCTAGTTAGTTAGGTTTCATTTTTTTGAAAAGTAAAGAGGCTACATCTTTAATTGAAGAGTTTGGCGAAGATACTTACAAGCAAAAAATTGATGAATACATTCGACAAGTATTGCTCCGGGATCGTATTGCGCAAGATTTAGAACAAGAAGTAATCGATGAAAATCCTGATGCATCTGAAGAAGAGATTAATTATTTAACAGAAAATAAGTACGACGACTTATATATGGCTCAGATGGAGACGTTGGAAGTTGAAGTTCACGTTCATTAATAACCAATAATTACTTGCAAAATTTTCACCTTTTATATTTCGAGGTAGAAATCTGTGCTCATGAAATAAAACTTAGTCCTTCTCTTTTACAATATACGGTATGGAAAAAGTAGCGTCCTCTTTATGAACGCTACTTTTATTTGTACGTTAATATTTTATTTACTTTTGCTAGTTATGTTTATTTCAATTTATGCATCAATCATTTTCCCCGGATTAAATAAGTTATCAGGGTCGAGGGCATGTTTAATCGCTCGCATTAATTGATACGCTTCTCCATGTTCTCGTTCTTGGTATTTTAATTTACCTATGCCGACGCCGTGCTCTCCTGTACAAGTCCCCCCGCATTCAAGGGCGTATTGGACGATTTTTTCGTTAAAGTCGTTCGCCTTATTTACTTCATCCGGATCACCAACATCAATCATCAATAAGACATGGTAATTACCATCTCCGACATGACCGACGATACCACCATCAAGACCGAGCCTCTCGAGTTCGTTTCGAGCATCGATTACGGCATTAGCCAGTTTGCTAAACGGTACGCATACATCTGTTACCATTAATTTTTTCCCGGGATAGGCACTCGTATAGGCATAGGCGACGTAATGACGAGCTTCCCAAAGCCGATTCCGAGCTTCAGTATCTTCGTCGTATTCAATGGTGGTTACATTTTTCTCTTCTAAAAGTGATTTCATAAATTCGACGGATTCATTTAATCCTGCTTCATTTCCGTGCAATTCTAAAAACAGTGTCGGAGCGACGGTATAATTGGTTTCACGGGCTTTATTCACTTGTACGATTGACTGCTCATCGACAAGTTCGACGCGGGCTACTTCAATACCACTTTGTAAGAGTAGTGTCACAGCTTGGACAGCATCGTCAATCGTCGGAAAAGTGGCGCGGGCTGCAATAACTTGTTCTGGTATGCCGTGGACTTTTAACGTTAATTCTGTAATTAAACCGAGCGTTCCTTCCGAGCCGACGAACAGACCATTTAAATGGTAACCAGAAGCCGATTTAGCTGCATCATTTCCCGTTTTAATAATCGAGCTATCCGGTAGTACTACTTCTAAATTTCGTACTTGATCTCGCATAATTCCATAGCGAACGGATGTCGTACCACTTGCATTCGTCGCTGCCATTCCACCGAGGGTTGCATTCGCTCCCGGGTCAACTGAGAAGAAAAGTCCGTACTGTTTTAATGCTTCATTTAGTTGGTCTCTTGTCACTCCTGGCTGCACCCGTACTAAAAAGTCTTCCGGACGCACTTCAACAATTTTATTCATTAAGGTGAAATTTACGGTAATGCCTCCTTCATATGGGATAACGTGACCTTCTAGACTAGAACCGACACCGAAGGCTATAATAGGTTGTTCATATTTTTTACCGATTGTGACAATTTCACTTACTTCTTCTGCAGTTTTTGGATAAACGACAACCGTCGGTAGCGCACTTTGATGATACGATTCATCTTTACTATGTTGTTGTAATATTGTTTCATTAGTCGATACTCGTTTTCGATCGAGGACCGATATAAGTTCGTCGATCATTTAATCATCTCCTAAAATTTTTACGTATAGATATACTACAATAAGTTTAATATATTTCAGACGATTGAAAAAGATAATCACATATTTTTCTTAAAATTTTAACATCTTTTATATGTTACTTTTTTCAATGGATTCTTCTTTCGGTTACTGTTGTACCTACCCACCTTATGATATACTTATATTAAAAAAAATTAGGGTGTTATAGATGACTTGGGAGATTTTTCTTTCACGAGAACATTTAATTTTGCTATTAACTTCATTGTTAATCTTTTTTGCTTTTTTAATTTTTCGCCGGATTTTTGCGAAATATATTATGAAATTTATCGTTCGTTTAGGGCGACGTATTGATAGTGAGTTTTTACCGAATCTAGTCAACGCTTTTGATCGACCGTTACAATGGTTTTTTATTTTTCTTGGTTTGTACGTGGCAATTTCGTATTATCCTTATATCGATCAAACGACACCTCTTATTTTAAAATGGGTGAAGTCTATTTTCGTTATTCTGTTTAGTTGGGGACTTGTGAACTTGACGAGTAATTCATCAAATTTATTTTTATTTATTAATGAAAAGTCAAATGTGAAAATCGATGAAATTTTAATTCCGTTTTTGTCCCGAGCGATTCAGTTTGTCATTATTGTCATTGCTTTTAGTATTGTACTTCAACAGTTTGGTTATCATATCGGTGGGTTGATTACAGGTTTAGGGATTGGTGGTTTAGCTGTCTCGCTTGCTGCTAAAGATGCGCTAGCTAATTTATTCGGCGGGGTCGTCATCGTAACCGAGAAACCTTTTTCCCTAAATGATTGGATTAAAACGCCTAGTGTGGAAGGTACGGTTGAGGATATTTCCTTCCGGAGTACGAAGGTACGTACTTTCGACCAGGCGCTTGTCGTCGTACCGAATGCTACGTTAGCGAACGAGGCGATTACGAACTGGAGCAAGATGGGTAAACGACGGATTTCTTTCGATTTACGGCTTTCCTATTCAACTTCTCGAGAAAAAATCGAACGAGTCGCTCGAAAAATTGAAGACTTACTTCGTTCTCACCCTGGAGTACATCAAGAGACGATTTTTGTAAAAGTGAATGAGTTTCAAGATAATGGCGTCGATGTGATGCTTTACTTTTTTACAAAGACGACAGATTGGGGCGAACATTTAGATATTCGTGAAGATGTTAATTTAAAGATTTTGGATATTTTAGAAGAGGAAAATGCTCAAATTGCTATCCCAACTCAAAAATTGTACGTAGAAAAGTTAGATGAGGGTGAAGAATGATAGTCGGTGATAAGACTGTCTGCAGTACGAGACTCTAAATCAGTTCATGAACAGTGATAAGCGGTTGGCAGTAACGGTAAAGTAAGTAATATGCAAATAAAAGGGATTTTTTATGAAAATTAATGGATTTGTAGTTCTATCTAGATATAACAATGTATAGTTGAAAATCTTTTATTTAATTTAGTTTATCGAAAACAAGCTGTGATAAATCCAGCTTGTCGAAAAGGACTTAGTAGGTAAATTTAGTAAAATTAGGCTGTGAGTTATACAGCGCGACCAACCAGCGTGAAGTTTTTTCGGGTTTAACCCTATAACATACACAGGGGAAGGCTCTAGTGAGTAGCTTTTTATGGATTGGCCCTACAACTTACACAGGGGAAGCACCTAGTGAGTAGCTTTTTAAAGATTGGCGCTA
>CALGOZ010000144.1 GCA_937960785.1 uncultured Pseudogracilibacillus sp. | reverse complement strand
AGCAAGGTTTTCACACAAACCTTACCGATAAAACACCACTGCGCTAAAAACAGAAGAAATTTCCACCCCAACCTTCCCCTAAAAGCAAGCCATCAATAAGGTTTTGATAAATTTTTAGCATAAACATTACACATTCATGACTATTCGAGAAGCCCTAAATGAATTTACAGCTAAAAAAATAAATACCCCTAAAGAAAATCTCTTTAGGGGTGAATTCGTTTGAAATTTTGTATTAAAATTATTGTGTATCTTGTAAATCGTTAATTGATTCGCCTTCTTTTCGGAAAAAACCGAAAATCCCTGCTGTTTGAATAATGTTCGTAAAGGCGTTTGGATCAATCTCATAAATAATTTTTTCTAAATCATAAAGTTCATAACGGGTAATTACTAAATAGAGTAAACTTTTCTCTTCCTGAGTATATGCACCCTTTGCTGGAATAATTGTAATACCTCGTACCATTTGTTTATGAATCGTCTCTTGTAATGCTTCTGTTCTGTCTGTAACAATAAGTACAGTAACCTTTTCATGACGGGTATGAATCGCATCAATAACTACTGTCGTGACGTATAAAGCAAGTAATGTATAGAGCGCATTTTCCGGTTCGTATAAAATACCTGCCACGAAAATAATGAATCCATTTAAAATTAAAAAATAAACACCAATCGGTTTATCTTGTAAGCGGGATAAAAGCATCGCGACGATATCCATTCCACCAGTTGATGCACCCCACTTTAGAGATATCCCTACCGCTACTCCAGCGATTACTCCACCAGCAACCGCATTTAACATAATATCTTCCGACAACGATATAATTGGCAAAATCTCGAGAAAAAGCGTTGCAAACACAACTGAAACAATACTATAAATTGTAAAGCCCCGCCCAATTTTAAACCAACCAAGAATCAAAACCGGCACATTTAATAAAAATAAAATAATTCCCGTCGATAATTGAATCGAGAAAAAATCGTTCAAAATACTCGATAATAATTGCGCAAGACCACTGAAACCACTAGCATATACATTCGCATTAATTAAAAAGAAATTTAATGATATCGCTAGTAAAAAAGAACCCACGATGACGATAGCTATACGTCGTGCTTCGATAAGAAACAAATAGATCGCTCCTTTATGTCAAAATAAACTATCTCGTTTATTTATTGTTAAATTGCTTTTAAAAATAGAATAGTTTAAGTAGAGATTACTACAACTTTCCCATTAAATCGAACAAGCTCCTTCCTATTTTACGCATCCTACAAAAAAAGAACAGCATTTACACTAAATACTTATCATTTAGTCCTTGTTTCACTGTTAATTCCTTTTATAAACTTTTTGAACTGTTCATCTTAAATTTGATAACTTTTTATTTAAAATATACGGCGTATATGCTATTGTATACTCATTATATAGTCGTTTTTCACACTAACATAATAAAGTAACATTACATAAAAAATGAGGTTTTTTAAGTGACTGATTCAATTGATGAGGAACGAAATATTGAACTTATTCAAGAGCGAATCAAAAGAGCCTGTGAGCGGGTAGGAAGAAATCCTGATGAAGTCCAACTTCTCCTTGCAACAAAAACGGTAAGTCCAGAGCGAATTAACCGAGCAATCCACTCTGGTGCTACCTTAATCGGTGAAAGCCGTGCTCAAGAACTTGCTGAAAAATATGATAAAATTGACTATAAAGATGCAGAACTTCACTTTATCGGACATTTACAGACGAATAAAGTGAACCAAGTATTACGCTATACTTCGTTTATTCATTCTGTCGACCGCATGCGACTGGCTAACCGACTTCACCGTCGACTGACAAATTTAAACCGAAAAATCGACATTTTAATTCAAGTAAACACTTCCTATGAAGAAAGTAAATTCGGTGTTAAGCCGGAAGATGCAATCGAATTGATCGAAGAAGTAAGCAAACTCGATACATTACAAATTAAGGGCCTTATGACGATCGGGAAGCTCTCTTCGGATCCTGATGAAGCACGACAATGTTTCCGCTTATTAAAAGAGATCCAACAAGAAGTGATAGAGAAGGAAATTCCCGGCGTTGAGATGGATATTTTATCGATGGGAATGTCTGATGATTTTGAAATCGCTGTTGAAGAAGGTTCGACAATGGTACGTATTGGAACATCTGTGTTCGGAGAACGAATGTATCCTGATAGCTGCTACTGGAATGAAAAAGCAGAAATCGATTAAATACCAATCCCTTCAAAGTAACTCCTTTGCCGAGAAGGATAGGCAGAGGAGTTTTTTATTTTATACGGTGAGAAATACAGGTCGTAAACATAATTTTATTTTTTGAAAAAACGTATATGCTAAAAGTAGTCAAGGAGGAAGCAAAATGAGGAAACTATCAATTCTTTTTAGCTTTGCCTTTTTTAGTACATTAGTAATCGCTAGCTGTTCTAGTCCAAAAATTAATTATTACATTTACGTCTACGATACGTACGACAAGAAGCAAGATGAACACTACATTTATATTTTAGATGGATATAATGCAGAGGGTGAAGAACGTCGAATTACCTTTCGTGTCGAAACACCTTTAGATGAGGGAACGTTCGTTAAAGTAGCAGCAGAAGTAGAAAGCTATACCGGAAATGCAAAAATAATCGACGAAGAAAATATCCCCAAAAAAGCAAAGGAACAAATGAATTTACATTAACGCCCTTAATTTAAAATAAATTCGACTTAAATTAATTAAAACGTTTAAAAAACATATTAAACAAAGGATTATAAACTTAGATCAAGCTTTTATATTAGATTATGTCTTCTTGATGAAGTACAATAGATATAGTATTTACAGAGAAATAGGAGTGTGTGACAAGTTGCTTACAACAAATGATAAACGAGATAAACAATTGTTATTAAATACATTTGCTGAAACGATTGACAATCCTAACGCCTTAACTGAAAAACTCGAACAATCCCACCGTGTAATGAACGGCTTAAAAGAACTAATCGAACTATGTGGCGATGACCCAGAGCGTGACGGTCTAGAAGAGACGCCGTATCGCGTGTTAAAGGCGTTTTTAGAATATACCGAAGGATACCGGGAAGACCCGAAAGAACATTTAAAGAAAACTTTCGATGTAACACACCGTGAATTAGTATTAGTTAAGGATATCGAATTTTACTCAACGTGTGAGCATCATTTTGCACCCTTTTTCGGTGTAGCTCATGTCGGTTATATCCCAAATAAAAAAATTACCGGCTTATCTAAAATTGCCCGTATGGTCGAAGGATATGCAAAACGTTTTCAAGTACAAGAACGATTAACGACACAAATTGCAGAAGCGATGGAAGAAATTCTAGAACCTAAAGGTACGATGGTTGTCATCGAAGCGAAGCATATGTGTATGTGTGGACGTGGCATAAAGAAGGAAAAATCAAGTACCGTCACCTCCTCTGTACGCGGAGCTTTTGCTGATCGACACGACTCAAGAGCAGAATTTTTATCACTAATTAAGTAGATAAAAAGGGTGAGAAAACTATTGAGTAGAAAGGTTGCCATTGTTACAGGAAGTGCGACTGGCTTAGGCAAACGAACCGCTATCGAACTAGCAAAACAAGGCCATAACATCGTGCTGAATTACGTTCGAAGTAAACAAGCTGCAGTCGAAACAGCTACCTATATCGAAGAACAATTGAATGTTAAGGCGATCGCTCTTAAAGCCGATATATCAAAACAAAGCGAAGTCGCCAACTTAATTCAACAAACAATCAAAAAGATGGGAACAATCGACATCCTCGTCCATAATGCCGGCCCGTATATAAAAGAACAGAAAAAATTTAGTGAATACACTTTAGACGAATGGAAGGCCATGATTAATGGAAATTTAAATAGTTGTTTTTATTTATTAACGGACATCTTACCAATTATGCAAAAGAAACGCTGGGGTCGAATCATCATGCTCGGCTTCGACCAAGTAGGCGCAGCTCCAGCTTGGAAATATCGTTCAGCCTATGCCGCTGCAAAAACCGGTGTCGCTTCTTTAACAAGAACACTTGCCCTTGAAGAAGCTGAAAATGGCATAACCGTTAACATGGTTTGTCCAGGGGATATCGTTGGTGAATATAAAGAGATGAGTATCGAAGACGTCGATACAATAGCTACCGACGAACCAATTGGACGAAAAGGAACCGGTGAAGATATCGCCCGCACAATCGCCTTCCTCTGTGAAGAGAAGTCTGAATACATTACCGGCTCAATTATCGAAGTAACCGGTGGTCAAGATATTTTATCGAAGAGAAATCGATAATCTTTGGAATTTTAGCCGTAATTTCAAAATAAGGATATATTTCTACAATTGACGGTATTCATCTATCTAGGTGAATACCTTTTTTCTTTTATTCTACAAAGTGTTAGTAAACAACGTATTTAATACGATAAACAGTTATAAAAAGGAAAATAACCACTCCATTTCCTGTTTTAAGGCAAATATCTAAATTTTGTGTAATTTGTGCACTTTTAGTAAATTTAATTGAATGTGGTTGTTTTTAAATTATAATATAAAATACGGGGATGGTTTCCTATGACTTATGGAGAGAAATTAAAAATACTTAGAAAAAGAAAAGGTATGTCTCAAAAAGAATTAACAAAAAAGCTTAACCTAAATCGATCTACTTATGCGCGATATGAAACCTCAACAACCCAACCAGACTACGATACATTAAAAACACTCGCAAAGTTCCATAATGTTTCAATCGATTATATTTTAGATCATAACATCACTTACATAAACTTTACGGATACAGAATCTAAATGTTTCAAGAAAGAAATAAAAGAATTAATGAATGACATAGAAGTATGGTACCAAAATCAACAAGGGGAAAGACAAGAAAAACTAGAAGCATTAAAAAAGCATATTAAAAGTTTCATAGAGGAAAATTAACTCCATGACTCGCAACCAATTTTGTAGAAGTGGGGTTTTTTTAATCTCTATTAATCTTGTATATAGTGATTTTTTCATTATATTATTATTTAAACAGTAGGAGGATTACGAATGAAAAGATTTATATTGTTGATGTTCGCTTTTATTTTATCTTTTGCTCTTATTGCATGTGGTGATTCAGACGAAACAGTCGATTCCTCTGAGCCAGATACTAATGGAGCAGAAGTAGACAATGGTGAAGAAGCTAACGACGAAGAAGAGGAAGCTGGGGAGACTGGAGAAGGTAGCCTCGGAATTGGTGACACTGCAGAGTTTGATGATGTTATATTCACTTTAAAAGACGTCACAACTACCGACGAGCGAAATGAGTTTGCTGACACTGACCCGAACGTCGTCATTAAAATCGAGTATGAATTGGAAAATATTGGCGATGACGATTACCCATACGGTGTTGATATAACTGTTTACGATGCCGATGGAAATAAAATGGACACTTACCCATTAGATAGCGATATGGGTTCAGTCGCACCAGGCAAAAAGGTTCAAGCTGTTGAACACCACGAAGTAGAAGCAACAGGTACGATTGAAATTCATTTCGCACCACTTATGTCCTTTGACGGTGCAGCTGTATTCGAAGTAGAAATTGAATAAAATAGAGTGGCTGGGTTACTCCCAGCCTCTTTTTTTTCACAAATCTCTGACGGCATAGTATATAGTACATTTAATATTCCAATATACTAAATTATAAATAGCATTTAGCACCTTAAAAAATTCTCAATAAAGACCCGTACAAAGTCATTTTTTTATTAATATCCAAGCGAAATTTTTCTAGTAAATATATCCATTTGGGTTAATTTCTATATAAATATACATACTTTCTCGCTAAATAATTACTAAACAACTACGATGCGTGACCCTTGGTAAGGTTGATTGAAAACCTTCCCAGTAGATGTATGTACTGAGTAAATTGGCAGGCTACTATGGCTATGGTTTCCCAGTAGAAGCGTTTACCGAATAAGATTTTGCAAAAATGAACTCACAAAACTCCAAAACAAATTCACAATCCTTTCAATATAAAGAAGGCAACAAATTAAGAAATTGCTTTAATTAGCCGGATATAATAAACAATTCCATCTGCTTTAATCGAATACCCCCCTGAACCTAGATCATTAAGATAAAGTTCCCTAATCTTGTACGTTTATATTTGCTATTTTAAAGAAAGTTTATTATAGTAAAGTTAATTAAATAAACGTATCACAGGGGGAGCTATAGGCTGAGAGTGGACGAATTGTCCTGACCCTTTGAACCTGTCTAGTTAATTCTAGCGTAGGGATGTGAATGATAAAAGGCATGGCTTAAATAACCATGCTACTTCCTCTATGGATACGTTCAAAAATCATAGGGGGGTTTTTTTATGCGTAAAAGATTACCTTTACAAGCGATGTTGGAGGTAGCTATTTTTGCAGGCTTTGCTATGTTGCTTGATTTGTTACCGAAAATATCACCAATTCCATCGATTTCTATCTCCTTGACGATGGTACCAATTTTTATAGTAGCCTTCCGTTGGGGATTCAAGGCTAGCTTTATCTCTGGATTGATATGGGGGATTTTGCAGATTATTACGGGGGATGCATGGATTTTGACTCCATTACAAGCCTTTATTGAATACTTCATTGCCTTTGCTTTCATTGGCTTTGCTGGTTTACTCGCCCGTTTTGTTCAAAATGCAGCCGAAAGTAATCAAAAGTTCAAGATGTCTCTATATATCATTATTGGAACTTTCATCGGGAGTTTAGCACGGTATTTCTGGCATTTTATCGCCGGGGTCGTATTCTTCTCTCACTACGCTGAAGAAGCAGGACAAACAGCTATTTTCTTTTCCTTTGTCACAAACGGAATTACAATGCTGTCCAACTTTATCGGCTGTTCGATTGTAATTGTCTTGCTCCTAATGATCCAGCCAAATTTATTAAAAATGTATAAGCGACAAACTTCATGGAAAAGGGCTTCCTAAGTAAAAGGGTGATAAAATCTAGTAAATAAAATGGCGGTGTTCAGCTTAACTGAACACCGCTTCTTTATTTGGTGCTTTATAACAAGCGTATTTAAAATGACCTTTTACATTATTGGACCTCTAACAATTTACAAAGCCACCAAATCATTGCGATTAGACGCATTTATGACTTCATGAAAATATATTCCTTTTTAAAACTGCTAGTAATCGCTTCTACTGGGTAAGTCTAGGCATATAACTGCACTAACTGTCCCACTGGAGACTCCCAATAAGTATGTTTAAGCACAAAATTAAACTAGCTTACACAATGGGACGCTCCAGCGAGTAACTTCAAGCACAAAACTGTTCCAACTTACACACTGGAGCACTCCAATGAGTAACTTCTAGCATAAAAACGAGCTAACATACACAAT
>CALGOZ010000143.1 GCA_937960785.1 uncultured Pseudogracilibacillus sp. | reverse complement strand
CGGCTTTTAAAGAGCGGAGATTCGTTTTTCGAACTTTCATGAACACATTTTCGACTATTGTCGACTCGGCTTTTATAATTTCACAATCTGGTACGACATTACGAATATTGTTTTCGACAATTTCTATCGCTTCTTTCTTTGCGCTATCGATTTTATTTATAATTGCGACATCCGCCGTTCGTAACGTTACCTCGCCAGGATAATATTTTAATTCATGCCCCGCCCGATGAGGGTCAAGTACTGTAATTGCTAAATCTGGCTCATAGAAAGAAAAGTCATTATTTCCACCATCCCATAAAATTACATCACAACCGTCGGGATCGTTTTCTGCAGCTTCTAAAATCGCCTCATAATCCACACCAGCATAGATAATATTGCCTCGCTCGACATGGGGTTCATACTCTTCCATCTCTTCAATTGTACATTCATGTTTTTTCAAATCTTCGACTGTTGCAAAACGTTGTACTTTTTGCTTTACTAAATCGCCGTAAGGCATTGGGTGACGGATCGCAACGACTTTAATTCCGTGCTCTAGTAACGTTTCAATGATTTTCCGGGATGTTTGACTTTTTCCAGTACCTGTTCGTACCGATGTCACTGAAATAACCGGTTTCTTGCTTTTGAGCATCGTATCCTTTGAACCTAGTAATACGAAGTTTGCTCCCGCGGAATTTACGATTGCACTTTTTGCCATAACCGTTTCATAGTGCACATCACTATAGGCAAAGACACACTCATCGACGTTGTACTTTTTTATTAACGCTGCTAACTGCTCTTCTGCATAAATCGGAATACCTTCTGGATATAAATCGCCAGCTAATTCAGCTGGATATTTCCGACCATCTATATCAGGTATTTGCGCCGCCGTAAAAGCAACGACATTATATTGTTCATTGTCACGATAATATACATTAAAATTATGAAAATCTCTTCCTGCTGCACCGATAATAATGACATTTTTTCTCTCCATACTTATCTCCCCTACACGAAAACGATGATTATTATTATACATGTTACTTGTATAAAAATACAAGGGAAAAGTTAAATATTTATAAAATTAATTAAAAATCCGGTACTATTTTAAAAAAACAATAACGAACTTGTATGTTTATACAGCAAATGTAAATCTTATAGGTGGTTTTTAATCTAATTTCTTTTTCAAAAGCCAGACCCGCTCATTATCTACCCGTTTTGTATATTGTAGCGAGTCGAACAACTCGAGAAGAGGAATTAAATTTTTCCTTGATAATCTAAAAATTTCCCGGGCAATTTGAAGAGTAAAATTATTCCCATCGGTTTTTTCATACAGTTGTTCAGAAAGCTTTTCTACAACGTTTCGATTAATAATTCGTCCTTCATCGAATTCATAAGCTCGATTTGTCTGTAATAAAAAGAAATATACGTCCTTCCATATCGCTTGATCGATTTGGGCAGCTTCTAAATAGTTGTAGAAAACTTCAACCTCTGCACCATCCGCTTCCCACTTTCTAAATACTTCTTCTAAGTTTTCTTTATATCGTTGAGGAACTTCAGGGGAAAACTCGTACAAAGATACATACTGATCATGTAGTTTTACCGTCAAATTTCCTTCGGCCAGTTTAAGTGTATATTCAAGCAATTCTTTTGGATATCGGTTTTCTAAAGATGAAGTTAACTCTGCTTTATCCCTGCCTAAACGTAACGGGTATTTTTTATGGTAATTAGCTAATGAACTTACGATTGCCTTTTCTACCTCATCAAGAACGGATCCTTTCGTTACAAGGTAATGATCGATAGCTACGTAATAATTCTGAATTTCCTTCCATTCTGCTTCACTTACCGAAGCTTGGCGCAGTAGTTCATCTTTTGTAGCAACATATATTGTAGATAATACATGATCGATACGCTCTTTCGGTGTACCTTCTTTAATCCGTTGTAATAAAGTAATTGAATCTTCACCGAAGCGACGTCTTTCACCTTGTGATTGTATAATCCAGCCTCCACCAATTGTCTCCATTGGTGAAGCACGGCGAACGATAAAACGGTCCCCCCTTGTAACGACGACCGGTTCTTCTAGTTCAATTTGACAAAGGATTTCCTCCCTATCCGTCGTATCAAGTTCATTTCGATCATAAAAAATGATCCTTCCCATCACTTCAGCAGTTCCGACGTATACTTTGACAATTTGCCGTTGTTTGATTCGGTGTTGAAACATTGGAACCGGCGTTAATGCAACGTCGAGTCTTTTTGTCATCTCGAAAAATGCATCCTTAACAACAACATCCCCTCGACGTATATCCTCATAGGAAATTCCACCAAGATTAAGAGCAGCCCGCTCTCCGGCATAGACAATTTTTTTCAATTGATGATGACTTTGAATTTGCCGAACACGAGCCTTTTTCTCTTGAGGAAGAACTAGCACTTCCTCACCGACTCTCACTTCCCCGTCAAAGACTGTTCCTCTTATAACCGTCCCCTGTCCTTGGACAGTAAATACGTGATCGATTGGCAAACGAAAGGAAGGAAGTGTAACTTTTTTCTCTAGCTTTATAGCTCTTTCAATTAAGGCCTTTCTAAAGGAATCAATACCTCGTTTTGATTTACTATCGACGACATAAAACGGCGCATTTTCTAAAAACGTGCCTTCTACCGTCTCAGAAATATCCTCCTTTACAACATCGATCAATTCCTCCTCGACTAGGTCAGCCTTCGTAAGCGCAATAACCCCATTATCCATTCCGAGTAAAGATAAAATATGTAAATGTTCCTCCGTCTGAGGCATTACCCCTTCATCCGCCGCAACGACTAATACGACAATATCGACACCTGCTACCCCTGCTATCATTTGTCGGATAAATCGTTCATGGCCTGGGACGTCGATAATCGAAAGTTTTATATCTTCCTCTTCCACCAAAAGAGCAAAACCCGGTTCAATGGAAATTTGTCGCTCTTTTTCTTCTTTTAAACGATCAGTATCTATACCGGTTAAAGCTTTTGTCAGCGTCGTTTTACCGTGGTCGATATGACCAGCCATTCCAATTGTAAAAAACTTTTGCACTCACATTCACCTTCATTATTTTTTAAATTTTTAAAAGTTCTAAGCGCAATTCTTTAGAATTATCTTACGGGCATGTATAATTAAAGATGAAGCTTGGGATCGGATAAGGAACTGGTGTCCTTCTTGGTCTTCAAAACCAATTGGGAGACGCGTGTCGTCTTCGGTGGGTTCGATTCCCACACGATCCCGCCAAATTTCATCTCTTCTTTTCAGTTAACTTCATAAAACCTTCAATTACTAGACGTAACTCCTCTTCTGTTACCGTCCTAAAATCAAGCACGACCTTTTCATCTTTTACCCGTACGATAATTGGTGTTTTTTGTAAACGAAGTTGTGTTGCGACTTCTTCACTCGATAATGCTCGATGACTTACTTCTACAATATACGTCGGTATATCTACATCCGGCATCGTGCCTCCTCCAACTTTCGATACACCTTCACTAATCGAACAGTGAAATGCTTCACGATTACTTATTTGTTCAACAAATTTTTTCGCCTGTTGCAATACTTCTTCCTTCGACTTTAAAATATCACGAACAGTCGGCACTTCTAGGGGCGCCTGGTTTTTTAGATAGCTTTTTAACGTCGCTTCTAAACTAGCTAACGTAAATTTATCGACCCGTAGTACTCTCGCTAGTTGATGAGCTTTTAATTTGTCGATATAACGTTTTTTCCCAACGATTATTCCTGCTTGAGGACCTCCAAGTAACTTGTCACCACTAAACGAAATTAAATCGATTCCCTTTTCCACCTGTTCTTGCACGGTAGGTTCCGAACCGGTCCCCTCTTTCGAAAAATTAAACAACGTTCCGCTTCCCAAATCTTCATAGAGAAGTACCTTATGTTGCTTAGCGAGATTAGCTAACTGTGCAGCCGGTACTTCTTCAGTAAACCCAACTAGGGCGAAGTTACTTTTATGTACTTTTAATAACATACCTGTCTCTTCAGAAAGCGCCTTTTCATAATCACTTAGTTTCGTACGGTTCGTCGTTCCAACTTCCTTAATCTTCGCTTCACTTAAGTTCATAATCTCATTAATGCGAAACGAACCGCCAATTTCAACGAGCTCACCCCGGGACACGATCACTTCTTTACCTTTCGCAAAAGCGTTAAGTACAAAGTAAACGGCAGCAGCATTATTATTGACAACTAGTGCTGCCTCAGCTCCCGTTAACTCAGTGAGATACGTTTCAACAAGGTCGTGGCGTGAACCTCGCACACCTTTTTCAATATTATATTCCAATGTTGAATAGGACCGAGCAGCTTGTACCAATTGGTTAAGCGCTGACTCACTTAATCGGGAACGACCTAGATTCGTATGGATCACAACCCCCGTCGCATTAATAACCGGTTGAAGTCGGTTTTTTTCGACAAAATTTAAAGCGATATTTTCTAAACGGGAAAAAACGTACTCATATGTGCTTGCTTCATTTTTTAAATCGATTGTCATTGAATTCGTTTTTATCGCTGTGCGTAGGTCTTCTACTATTTGCTGTAGCCAGGACGTAAGTAGAGGAGAATCAAGGGAGTACCTTTCTTGTATCGTTCGAAATTCCTCTCGTTTTTGCAAAGAATGAATCGCAGGTATATAACGAAATAATTGACTCATAACATCACCTTTTTTCATTTTTCAGACAGTTCGTTCGCTTTTTTTACCGTTACAAATTATACTTTAATTATCGCACAACTATTTTTTTATGAAAAGGGGTGAGCCTTGATGACACAAGACGAGAAGCGACTAACCGTCCTTTCTTCAAAGGCTGGATGAGGTTGTAAAATTGGTCCAAGTGACCTAGCGCAAGTTTTGCGTTATGTAGAGCAACCGAAGCAAGATTCTAACGTATTAGTCGGCATTGAACATAGTGATGATGCGAGTATCTATCAATTAACCGAAGACCTGGCAATCATCCAGTCGGTCGACTTTTTCACCCCTGTCGTCGATGATCCTTATATGTTCGGACAAATTGCAGCAGCAAACTCCTTAAGTGATATATACGCAATGGGGGGCACTCCAAAAACAGCTCTTAATATCGTAGCCTTTCCAATTCAAACGCTCGGTCCTGAAATATTAGGGCAAATTTTGCAAGGAGCTAGCGATAAAGCAAAAGAAGCCGGAGTCCAAATTCTCGGTGGCCATTCTGTCGAGGATAATGAACCGAAGTTTGGCCTTTCTGTCACAGGGGTAGTCCATCCGAAAAAATTTTATAAAAATATCGGTGCTAAACCTAAGGATGTGCTCGTTCTAACTAAGCCACTCGGCATAGGAGTTTTAACGACTGCTTTAAAGCGAGACCTACTGAATGAAAAAGAAATCGAAGCAATTTCAAAAGTAATGGCAAGTTTAAATAAAGTAGCAACTGAGACACTAGAAAACTTTCACCCAAACGCAGTTACGGATATTACAGGCTTTGGCCTACTCGGTCATGCTTATGAAATGGCTTCGGGAAGTGATGTAACTTTTGAAATCACTTACGCTGACGTTCCCTTTTTACCACGAACAATCGAATTAGCGAAGGAAAACGTCTTCCCTGGAGGCTCTTGGTCGAACCATAAATGGCTCAGTTCAAAAGTTACTTACGACGAGTCTTTAGCTACCTATGAACAAGCATTACTTTGTGATGCGATTACTTCCGGCGGACTGCTTATAAGCCTATCTCGCGAAGAAGCTGAAGCATACATCGAACAACTACAAAAACATACAACAATCGAAGCCCATATTATTGGACAAGTTGTAGAAAAAAGAGAGCACACAATTTACGTATACAAATAGGAAAATATAGCATAAGGATTGAGTTTTTCGATTATTGAAAAGCTCAATCCCTTTTATTTTACGGAGTTTTTTATAACGACCTATCGAGCTACCTATCCAACCTAACTGGAATGATGAAAGATTATGTTTTCGGGGGTGCTGGAGCTCCCAGCGCACACGCAATCAGTGAAAAGTGCTTTTTCTAGGGCGATGGAACACACCGCGCACCTGAAAACGAGGAAAAGCATAATTTCGGGTG
>CALGOZ010000142.1 GCA_937960785.1 uncultured Pseudogracilibacillus sp. | reverse complement strand
TTCATCCACTTCGATTATACGTTTCGATAAAATAACCTCCGCTTGTTCTTCTAGCTCCCAAATCCTTTCTTCCGTTCGTAAATCTCGATGTAACGGCTCGATTTCTGTTGTTACTGCTTGCTTGTTAACCACTTTCTTTTTAGAATGATCAAAGGTAATCGACACCTCACCCACGTGAGCACAATGTTTTCCTGCTGCAGTAAGTAAGGTTTCACCGACGGTTTCCCCCGAACGTAATAAATGATGCGTATGTCCACCGATAATGACATCAATTTCTGGAAAGTGTTTCGCAATTCGCTCATCTTCATAAATTCCTAAATGAGATAACAATAAGATAACGTCCGTTTTTCCCCGTAATTTTTCAAGGAGATTTTCAAGAGTGGGGAAAATTGGTTCAACATGCCAACCTAGCAAATGATAATACGGATTAAAAGGTGCCGTAAGTCCGATTAGACCAATACGGGCACCACCAGTTGATGTTATAATTTGATAGGATGAAAGCCAATTAGGCGCTTCTTTTTCAGTGCATTGTAAATTAGAAACGATTACTTCAAAGGTCGCATCATCATATAGATGGTATAAATCATTATGAGCGAGGGTCAAGCCTTCATTGTTACCAATTGTAATGTAATCATACTCTAAATCATTTAACAAACCGACATTCGCTTTTCCCATCGTTGCTTCTGTAATCGGCGAAACTCGGTCGATATGATCTCCAATATCGACGACCCAATACGATTGTTTGCGCTCCTCATATTCAAGACGCTTTAATTTTAGAAAAGTCGCTACCCGAGACCAATGATCAAAGTAGCTATGTAAATCATTCGTATATAAGAAATGAAATGTTTCTAACATAAGCCAACTCCCTTAAGATAGCAAACTTATTAAGAAAGACCATCGATCATTAAACGAACCGCTGCGATTAAAATAACGATACGTAAAAACCATTCAAGAGTCTTCCCTTTGAACAAGGTGCTCACTCTAGCACCAGAAGTACCTCCTAAATAAGAACCGACGACGAAAAAAGCAACATAAGCCCATTCGATATTTCCTAAAAAGATATGGGTTGACGAACTAACGATACTAATAAATAAAATGATAAACATCGAAGTACCAATTGCGACTTGAACCGGAATACCAAAGAGTAAAATCATCGCCGGTACACTTATTGTACCACCACCGATGCCAAATAATCCTGATAACATTCCAACAGCTACAGCTAAAATTAAAGCCGGTATAATCGGAACGTTATATTGATACGTCTTACCATCTAATTCAAAGGTACGCGTTTTTTTCGTTATTTTTGGCTGTCGATTACGGGCTAATTTTTCCCGATCAATCAACATAAATAAAAAAATAACAATCATTAAAATTCCGAAGTATAACGAAAATTTACTTACGTCGAATTTTGAGTTTAACCAAGAACCGAGAATACTACCGGGAATACTACCAATTAAAAATAAAACTCCCATTTGTACATCTACTCGTCTCAGACGCATATATGCAATCGAGGAAGATAAACCTGTAAATACCATCGTTACTAAGGATATACCGACAATCGTTTGCGGTGTCGCCCAATCAAGAGCTGGTACATATTCACTTAAAAATAACATAGATGGAACAAGGACAATTCCTCCACCTAAACCTACTAAACTACCGATAAAAGCCGCTAAATATCCAATCACTAAAGCAATGACAATAACAATGAACAAGATATCCATCCCTTTTTTCGTTTTATCTACTATCGTATCACCCTATTATAAATAAATCTACTTGAAACGAATTAGGACGGGCTTTTAGAAAGGTTTTATTCATTAGTTATACTATTATTTATTGCCAATAAAAAGTTGCTTCAAACGATTCCAAAATCCTCGCTTTTTCTTTTTTTTCTTCTTCTTTTACTTCTATCTCAGGATGATTAATTCCTTCGGTTTGTAAAATGAATTGTACCGTTTCTATCTTTTTATTTTTTTCGGACATAAAAGAGGTTGCGACGAAATCTTCTCCTTTATAACTATTTAAAAACTCATCAATTCCCGCTTCCATCTGCTTTGGCAAACCTCTTGTTTCCTGATATAAGGTCGAGGTTCCTTCTTGTAACTCTTCCGATCCATCTTTTATTTCGGTAGTTCCATTATGAAGATCCTTTATTCCTCGATGAACATCATCATAAATCGTCGTTAATTGATCGACTCCTTCAGTATATTCAACAATACCAGTATGAAACTGTTGATACGAACTAACAAATTGATTAAGTGAATGTTCCAGCGTATCCGTACCTCCTTCTCCAGCCATTTCAACTTCAAATACATTGATTATATAGCCGGCTTTTGCATCTCCATTTGGAAAAAGTGTTCCGTAATAAAGCTAAGAGCAATCCCTTTTACTAAGTTCAAGCCTAAATCAGCACCAATCTCAAACTTCATAAAGGAAAGAGCCATAAAACCGAAAAACGTCGTCGATGCACTTGCGATAATCGCTTTTTCTACATCGTCGTTTTCTTTACGATAATGTTCGAAACTATGTAATAAAAAAATCGCATAATCAAGGGACACCACTAATTGTAAAATTGGCGCCACCGCTTGAGTAACGAATGAAATTTCGCCTAAAAAAATGTTCGTTCCTAAATTTATAAGGACGGAAACACCAATGGCAGCTAAGAAAAAAAGAGGTTCTGCCCAAGAGCTAGAAGAAAAAATAAGAATAATAACAATAATCGGAACGAGGATTGAGGCAGCCGTTAACGTTTCCGAAAAAGTAAATTAAAGGAGCTTTTAAAATGCGTAAAAAGAAATTAGATCGCCGAGTCAAAATGTCAAAATCATTCCTCAAAGAAGCCCTTATTTCCCTTTTAGAAAAAAAGCATATTTCTGAAATTACAGTAAAAGAACTGTGTGAGTTAGCCGATGTCAATCGTTCGACCTTTTACGCTCATTACGAACATTTATATGACCTATTAAATGAAATGGAAAACGATATTATAAGTGAATTAAAAAGAGCCCTTCATTCTTATATGAGTGTTCAAGGTAACAATGCACTCCTTATAATAGAAAACTTAATCGAATTTATCGGTAGTAAGCCTAGTACATGCGAAGTATTACTTAGCCCAAATAGTAACATTTCATTCGAAAAGAAAATTCGAAATATCGTCCATCAATCTTTACTATCCGATTGGAAAGAAGCATCCCTAATCGAGGAACGATATTTCGATTATATAAGTGCCTTTTTAATAAGTGGAAGTATCGAAGTCGTAAAAACTTGGTTGCAAAACAATCGCGACCAAACACCTCGGGAAATTGCTCATTTAATCTATCATCTGGCAAATCAAGGGATAGCGTGATAACAATTTAACTCCTTCTTTCTATAGCCTTTTTTATAAAATAGGAATATAAACGTTTAGAAACTTTATCCTTTTCAATCAATAACCGTTCAGGGTGCCACTGTACCCCTATGATAAATGGATGTTCCTTGACTTCAATCGCTTCAATGACGCCATCTTCACTTCGAGCACTAGCGACGACATTTTTACCTAAGGTCCAATTTGCTTGATGATGGTTACTATTTACGAGAATCCGTCGCTCTTTTACAATTTGATAAATTAAACTATCTTCTTTAACGTATACGTAATGGGAAGGATATTTTAATGGACGAGTTTGACGATGTTGAATTAAGGGGGCTTTCTTTTGGGAGGATAAATCTTGATACATCGTACCACCTAGAGCAACGTTAATTACTTGAGCACCCCGACATACTCCGAAAACAGGTTTATTTTCTTTAATAAAACGGTGAAGTAAAGTGAGCTCAAAACGATCCCGTAACGGTTCAATTCTACCAAGTCGAGGATGGGGTTCCTCTTTAAATAAATGCGGGTCGATATCGTAGCCACCAGTTAAATAAAGACCGTCTAATTGTTGAGCAATTCTTTCTGTATTCACACGATTCGTATAAGGTAAGATCACCGGAATACCACCAGATTTTACAACTGCATTGACATGAGCACGATTTAATGAAAAGACCTGCTCCTCCTTATCAATTATCGGTGTAATTCCAATAATTGGTTTCATCTACTCACCTACAATCTGTAAAATAAATCGTTCAAAATTTTTATAACTGAACAGTCGTACTACTTCTTCATCATAATGAAGGAATAGATAATCGATCAGCGTTTGGTAACAACCGGCATGCCGAAGTTCTAGCACATACTTGTCGATTCCGTCAAAATCAGAACCAAAACTAATATAAGAAACTCCTCCAAGCTGAACGATATAATCGATATGCGCGACAATTGTTTCAAGAGATGTATTCTTCTTTTCTCTTTGTAAAAAAGGAGGATAAAAATTTAACGACACAAGCCCACCTTTTGCAAAAAGTGCTTGGAGCTGGAAGTCGCTTAAGTTTCTTGGATGATTACAAACGGCTCGCACATTCGAGTGACTACTAAAGACATACTTAGCCTTTTCAATAACATCCCAAAAGCTTCGCTCACCTAAATGGGATAAGTCTGTTAATACTTGATTACGATTATTGAAATCAATAATGGCTTCACCGAAAGTGGTAAGACCATGATCCTTCTTTGCTTGCACGCCACTTGCTGCAGCATTTGCTTCATTCCAAGTTAGCCCGACAGATCGTAATCCTCGTTCGTATAGATAATATAGCCTATCTAAATCCTGTTGAATTGCTTCGACACCTTCCAAAGCTAAAACAGCACCAATCTCATCGTCCCTTAGCGAAAAAATATCTTCCCATCTCTGAATCCATCTGACATTTGGACTTTGACAAACAACTTCGTGAAACAACTCGACTTGTTCCTTCGCATATTGCCACTTTTCTTTTGCCGAAACTGAAGGGGGAACAAAAATTGCAAAAAATTGTACATACACTCCCCCCCTATGTAAACGGGTTACATTCGTATCTAGTTCGTTACTTATTAGCACATCTAATGGACGATTTTTTCGCTTTGCTTTTTGTAGCTTATAAAGTAAATCACAATGAGTGTCGACAATTTTCATCCTATTCTCTCCGTTCAGTTTGAATGTTCATTACATACTAAGTTACTTCAATATATGCAAAAAGCCGTCTCCTTTATGCATATATAACGAGGAAACGGCTTTCTAAGTTTTACTATTTTATTTATCTTCTGTTAGACTAGCTTCCGGTATAAGTTCAAAACCATCGACTTCAGAGCTTTCATCAAGTTCAATCATAACATACGGTTTTCCATTAAACTGCACTTGACGGACATGCTCTAAATCTTTTGGACGTAAGGAGAAATTTGCAATTTTCGTTTTTATTTTTAACGATTTAGTCGTATATCTAGGTACCGCATTTTCAGCTTTCAATTCATAGTTTGCATCTTGAGCTACCGATTGAAAAGCCTCTTTTACTGCTTCTTGTTCAACATTTTGTACACCACTTTGTACGAGTAAATCGCCGAGATCCCGATAATCAAGGGTGAGCGGTTCTTCCGCTTCTTCATTTTCTTCATGGTCGACTATTTTATGATGAACGACTTCGTACATCGTCTGTAACGTTTGACGATTTAATTGATCCCCTGCGACTTGTTTTACAACTTCTGAAAAAATTAACTTTTCATCTTCTGCTGTCGGTCCTTCTTCGACTTGAAGCACCTCGTCGATTAAGAAGGAATCGAGAACGTAGGCCTTTTTCGTCGTAAATAGAAGCTCATTCACATTCGCTACACCGTTTGTAAAACTCGGAAATAAAAAGCCATGAATAGGAGATTGTAAATTTATAACCGGATTTACTTCAATATGATAGGTAAATTCTTTCTCAACATAATCGAAAAGAAGTTCATTGTCCGGACTTTTCGTTTCATTAATTGTACATAAAATAAATGGATTAACGAAAGACTCTTCAACTTCTTCATAAGTGTTAGCCTCTTTTTGGGCAGTAATATATTCCCCACGAATAAAAGTGTATACCATATCGGTTTCATACGGTTTTAGTTCGATTCGCTTTTGAACCAACTTAATCATCTGTTCAGTCCACTCATCACTTTCCAAAGACAAACTATCGTACAATTCACGCTGAGATGTAATTGTTCCTTCATCTTGAAAACGAAACGTAAATAACTTTTGGTCAATCCGACCCATTAACGTTTTTCGGAAATTTTGAATAAAAAGCTCCTGTTCATCTTTACTTAACATTTCAAAGGATGTCCGTTTATGAAAATAAACTTCCTTCGATTCTTTAACGACATATACATTTAACAATTCATGAATTGTAAGTAACGGATTATCTAATTTCAATTGTTTACGAAATTGATCGACATCTTTCTTTAACATTTATGACAACTCTCCTAACTTCGTAAATTGCAGCTCTTTTCAACTATCTTTTTCTAATAAATCAAGTTATAATTAAAAAGTAAAAAAGGAAGTCATAGAAAATGAAACGACGACTAATTATACCATTATTTCTACTCATCTTCATCCTTGCTAGTTGTTAAAATCCTGTAGAATCAATAAATGAAGCGACTAGTAATGAGGTAGATGAAGAGATTTTAGAATTAATTGATAGCTATAATGGCAATCGGGAAACGACAGAATCTGCTTCCGTTACAGCTACTCATTTAATTATTACAGATGAAAATGAAGAAGAAACAGTTTATCCAATGCCTGAAGATAATTTTTTCGTATCGATTGCTCCGTACAAAGAACGGACTCATCCATGTACGAATCATAGCTTAACCGGTTGCCAAGGAGAGTTATTTGAGGAAGAGTTTGAGATATATATTGAAGATTCAGAGGGAAATATTATTGTTCAAGATCAATTGAGAACTGAAGCGAATGGTTTTATCGACTTATGGCTACCCCGTAATGAGACGTTCCACGTAACGATTAAACAAAAACGTAAAGTTGCCAAAGAAACAATCATAACTTTCGACGATAGACCAACATGTATTACGACAATGTATTTAACTTAAAATAAAAAGTAATTCCGACAAAACTTAAACAAATTTGAAAAGTCGCTTTTTCATTTAACTGACCCATTTAACAAATCGCTTTATATCTTTAGTCGGATTTCCTAACCGGGAAAGTTTTTTAAAAAATACTTTAATTGGACAAGTTTACACATAAACGTATTTCAACCTACACAGTAGAGCGCG
>CALGOZ010000141.1 GCA_937960785.1 uncultured Pseudogracilibacillus sp. | reverse complement strand
AGCGGGTTTTACTGTAAACGGAATTGCGTGATTAAAAATTTTGTATACAGTAGCGTGTTTTACTGTAAACAGAAACGCGGGTTTTAAAATCCTGTATACAGCAGCGTGCTTTACTGTAAACGTAATTTGGCGTTTTGAAATTCTGTATACAGCATTGTGCCTTACTGTAAACAGAATTTGAGAATTCGAAATTCTATATACAGTAGCATACTTTATTGTAAACAGAACTACGAGATTTGAAATTTTGTATACAGTAGCATGTATTATGATATCTAAATATAACTATTTAACAAAATCTATATACAATAAAACTCACTATATTAAATTTGAAAATAAAACCGAATTGAATCGAAAAGATCCAATCCGGTTTGTCATTATAAGACTAGTATTTTCGTAGTCTATTTAATTATTCCTCATCTTCTTCGTTTGCATTATCTTCTTCGTCCGTATTATCTTCCTCGTCTGCTTCCTCACTTGAATCGGATGTGTCAGCACCTTCGACAAATCCAGTTAAGTGACGGTGCGGTAAGTCGGTATGAACTGCAGAGTAGTTACGGATGTTTTCATTAACCGGAACTAACTTTGCACGGTAAAGTGTAGGGAAGACAGGAATTTCTTCAACCATTAATTCTTGCCATTCTTTGTACACTTCGATACGGTAGTCTAGATCGAATGCTTTTTCAGAGACACCCTCTTCGAGTAAGCGGGAGTTCTCTTCGCTCTCGTAGCGTGGGAAGTTGAACATTGCATCTGGACCGTATAATCCAGCTGGGTCTACGTCAGAACCTACACTCCAGGCACCCATATAGACATGTACTTCTGGGTCGTCGTTTCCACCGTCTCCTACACGGTCATAGAAGGTGTTGAACTCTTGTAAACGACCATCGAGTAACTGAACGTTTAAGCCAACTTCATTCCAGGCTTGGATATAGTAGTTAGCCAATGGCTCAGCAATATCTCCACCAGACATAGAAGCGAAATTAATGACTAACTCGTTTCCTTCTGGGTCTTCACGGAAGCCATCTCCGTCAACATCGATGTATCCAGCTTCGTCTAAAATTTCGTTAGCTTTATCTGGGTCGTATGTTGGTACTTCGATTGAATCGTCGTGGAAATCAGCGTGGGATGGTGCGATTAACGTTGTTCCAGCCCAGCGGAATCCATCGTAGAAACGCTTACCAACAGCATCGTTATCAACTGCATACCACATAGCGCGACGCAATTCAACGTCTCCAACTACAGATTCTTCTGGATTGTAGTTTACACGATTATTTTCTTTATCCCATGTTCCTAATTTGAATCCGATGTACGTGTATGCATTATCGACTTCACCTAAGAAGACGACGCCTTCCATATCCTGGTTATCGACGTATTGGTCAGTGTTAAAGCTATCGACCATGTCTAATTTACCAGATTCTAACTCTTTTGCAACAACGCTTGGGTCAACGACACGTAAGACAACTTCATCTAACTTAGGTTCACCTTGCCAGTAGTCTTCGAACTTCTTGAAGACGACAGACTCACCCGGTGTAATGCTTTCGACCTTGAAAGGTCCCATTCCAATTGGGTTTTTACGCACTGGATCAGAGTCTGGCATATCCTTTACTTCAATTCCTTCAAAGACATGCTTAGGTGTAGCATAAGGCCAAATTCCACCAGCTAAGAGAGAAGGTGTTGGATCTTTATACGTAATCTGTAATGTCTTCTCATCGATTACTTCTATACCGGAGATCGAATCAGCTTCTCCTGCCTTATACTCTTCCATTCCTTCAATGATTGTAAAATCTGAGCCATAACGAACCCCTTCATAGTCAGGGTGTCCGATAATTTCATAGGAGAAAGCCCAGTCTTCAGCGGTTACCGGCTCGCCATCGTGCCATTTTACTTCGTCACGAATTGTAAAAGTCCAAACTTTGTAATCATCTGAATATTCAAACGTTGCTGCCCCATCTTGGGTATATTGATAGTTTTCATCAATTGCAAGTAATGACTCATCAAACCAGTCGAGAATCTCACGATCTGGAGCTCCACCATAGAAGTTAAAGTTTAATGTTCCTTCAAAGGCTGTGTCAGAAACTAAACCGAAGTTTAATGTTCCACCTTCTTGAACTTCACCTTCTGGCATACGCTGAGGGAAGTCCTCAATATTAAATGTGCCATCCTCATTTGGTTGTGGCTTTTCTAATGCTGACTCATCAACTTCTGGTGTTTCTGCATCATCACCACCACCACCGCAAGCAGCAAGGGCAAAGACGAGAGTCAGAAGTAAACCAAGCAACAAGAAACGCATACTAGTTTTCTTCATTTTTTTGTAAATCTCCCTTTCTTTTAAAATAATAAACTGAATACCACCTAGAATAATTTTATTTAATCAAACCTTTTGTAGACGCTTTCTTCACCCCCCTTTAAAAAATACACATCGTTTGGTGGAAAACGGGCTATCCCGCTTTCCGCCTATATGTGGAACGGCGGATTAGCCGTTCGGGATGATATTATATAAATTATCCTCGACGTTGTCTTGCATCTGTCGCACGCTTAATCGCTTCACCAACGTTACGTACAGCGAGCATTAATAATAAGATGAGTAGGGCAGGTGGAATCCAAATCCACCAACGATGCTCTAGTACTTGGGGATTTCGTGCATAGCTTAGCAAGGTCCCTAAGCTCGGCGTTGATTCTGGGAACCCAAAACCTAAGAAAGATAAACCAGATTCAATACCGATGTTTGCAGCTAAATTTAACGTCATTGTAACGACGATCAATGTACTTAAGTTCGGTAACAACTGTGTAAACATAATTTTCAAATGGGAAGAGCCGAGGGTTTTTGATGCTTGTATATAGTCAAGTTCGCCTTCTTGTAACGCTCTAGATCGAATTAATCGGGCAATTCCCATCCATAAAAACGATGTCATAATTAGTGAGAAACTTACGACGGAATATTTCGGAACGATTGCAACGAACACGATAACAATCATTAAAAAAGGTAAAACCATAAAGAAGTCAACGATTCTCATTAAAATATTGTCAACCGTGCCACCGAAATATCCAGCGACAATTCCCACAGTAATTCCAATTATACCAGAAAATAACGTTACGAGGAATCCTATCGCAAGGGAGTTCTTCGCACCGATAATTAGTTGTCCGAAGACATCCCGTCCACCGTAATCGGTACCGAGCCAATGTTCGCTCGATGGTGGTTCATATATTGCAAATAGATCGACTCGAACAATTTGGTCTTGATCTAATATAATTGAAATCCCGAACACCGAGATAGTAACGAATAAGAAAAATATTAAAGAAATTAGCGCTAATTTATCGCGCACAATTTCTCGCCAAATTACTTTAAACCCTATAGGGCTTTCTGCAACTTCTTCGACTTGTTCTTTTATATCCACGAATTTCACCTCACCTTGCGTTTTCAATGTTATTTAATACGGATTCTTGGATCGATAATACTTAAAAGAATGTCCGAAATTAAAGAGCCGATTATCGTCGCTGCACCAAAAATAAGAACACACGCAGTAACGACGGAGTAGTCTCGCAAGTTAATTGAATCTAAGAAAAGTTGCCCCATACCTGGGTAACTGAAGATCGCTTCGATGAAAATCGATCCTCCGATAAGGCCTGCTAGTTCATAACCGAAAAAAGCAGCGATCGGTAACAAAGCGTTACGGAAAATATGCCGGTTATAAATACGTCGCTCTGATGCACCTTTTGCTCGAGCTGTTAAAATAAAATCTCGATGCTTTAAATCGACAATCTCATTTCGCAAATATTGGACTGTACTTACGGTTGTAATAAGAGCCATTGAAAACGCAGGTAACAATAAATAATATATTTTACTTAAGACATATTCAAACGTTCCAGGAGTTAGACCTGGTTTTACGCTTCCACCGGTTGGAAATATGTCGAGTTGGAAACCAAATACCCAAACCATTACAAGAGCAAAGATAAAAATCGGTGTGGCAAAGCCGAGATACGTATAGCCGGTTATCGCCTGATCGAGCCAGCTATCATTATACCTACCACTTATAATTCCTAAAGGTATAGCGATAATGTATGTAATAATAAGGGCAGCAAGAGATAACCAAAACGTATTTACTAAACGTTGACTAATTAAATCTTTTACATCCATTTTATGACGGAACGATTTTCCAAAGTCGCCTTTAACAACACCAGCGACCCATCGCCCATATTGCTCATGCCATGGATCATTCCAACCTAACTTTTCTCGCTGTTCTTCGATTGTTTTCGGGTCGATATTCGGATCAATTTGTCCGGTTAAAGCATCTCCCGGCATAAATTTAGCTAAAATAAAGACGAGTAAACTTAGGAGTATAAGCTGTGGAATCATAATTAAAATACGCCTTACGGTAAACTTCCACATTAGTCCCCCTCCTTGTCCGGTAATGCGACATAATGTGTGTCAGAAATAGCTCGTAAAGGATAAGCTAATCCTTCCTCATCGAAATAATCCTTATAAGACTCTTTATACTCTCGTTCAACTTCTGCTCGTAAATTGTATTGTTTTTCTCGATTACGCGGATTAATATCCGGTATCGAGGAAATTAATTTTTTTGTATAAATATGTTGCGGATTATTGAAAATATCTTCCGTATTTCCTTCTTCGACAAAACGGCCTTTATACATAATCCCGATTCGGTCACATAAATGGCGAATGACCCCTAAATCATGGCCGATAAAAATATATGTAAGCCCAAATTCTTCTTGAATTTCTTGCATAAAGTTTAGTACTTGAGCTTGTACTGAGACGTCTAAGGCAGAAACTGGCTCATCTGCAATAATTAACTTAGGATTCGTCGCAACTGCTCGAGCAATCCCGATTCGCTGGCGTTGGCCTCCAGAGAATTGATGAGGATATTTATTGATACTTTCTCGACTTAGTCCGACGAGTTCGAGTAGCTCCTCGATTTTTTTCCTTTCTTCTTCTCGAGTTAAATTTTCAAAATTGCGCAACGGCTCTTTCAAAATGTCATAAACCCGTTTACGTGGATTTAATGATGAGTAAGGGTCTTGAAAAATCATCTGTACTTCTTTTCTAAAATCATCACGTCGTCCACGTTCGTTCGTAATATCTTTTCCATTGAATATAATTTGACCTTCTGTAACGCGGTTTAAACCAATAATTGCTCGGCCTGTTGTCGTTTTTCCTGAACCGGATTCACCGATTAATCCATAGGTCATTCCTTTTTCAACGGTAAAGGAGACTCCATCGACAGCTTTCACATAGTCGACAATTCGCCCGAAAATTCCGCCCTTAATCGGGAAGTGAACCTTTAAATCTTTCACTTCAAGATAACTCATGCTGTACAGCCTCCTTTTCACCATTTAAGTAAAAATCTTTATAGCATGTACAACGGACAAAATGCCCTTCACTTACTTCGTGTAAAACTGGATCTGCTTCATGAGCCTCTTCAGGAATCCAAGGAATTCGGTCTTTGAAGCGACATCCAACACGAGGTAAATGTTGTAAAGCCGGAACGATTCCTTGAATGACATGCAACTTCTGCTTAGGTTCCACATTCGAAGGAATCGAATTAAGAAGGGAACGAGTGTACGGATGTAGCGGTTTTTCAAATAAAGTATACACATCAGCAATTTCTACAATTTGACCAGCATACATAACCGCAACACGGTCCGCCATTTCTGCTACGACACCTAGATCATGAGTGATTAAAATGATTCCTGAATTCATATTATCTTTTAAATCGCGAATTAATTGTAAAATTTGCGCCTGAATCGTCGCATCGAGCGCTGTCGTTGGTTCATCAGCAATCAAAAGTTCAGGATTATTAGCAATTGCAATAGCGATAATGACTCGTTGTCGCATTCCACCTGATAATTCATGAGGAAATTGGTCAAAAGTTCGCTTCGGATACGGAATACCAACTTGCTCTAATAAAGATAAAACCTTTTGTTCGCGTTGCTTCGCATTTAACGAATTATCATGTAAATATAGGACTTCATCGATCTGTTTTCCAATTGTCATTAAAGGATTAAGAGCTGTTAACGGATCTTGGAAAATCATCCCGAGATGTTTTCCCCGTAATTTATTCATTTTATGTAAAGGAGTTTCGATTAGATTTTTTCCTTTAAAATTAATTTCACCTTCTATTTTTGCGTTACGATGTAAACCCATAATAGAAAAAGCTAAAGCACTCTTACCACTACCGGATTCACCGACAATCGCGAGAACTTCATTTTTATTTACATTTAAAGAAACGTCATCTACTGCCGCATAGTAATTGTCACCAATGCGGAAAGAGGTAGTTAAATTTTTAATCTCTAAAATACGATTTGGCACGGTTTCACCTACTTTGTTAAATAATCTTAAAGTAAACATATATAAATATAGCATAAACTTGCGGAATTTTGTCACAACTTAACTCAAACAAAGAATTATCTGAATTATTGCACTATAACATAACAAACCCCAATATAATTAGATAATTAATTGTTATCGCTTACAACATAAGAAAAGATAATATCTATCATTTACTAGAATGTGGGTGGTTAATATTTTTTTAAAAATTGATGAAATCCTTTGAAATTAAAGAAATATTTTGTAAGGTCATGATAAATATACATAAAAATGAATGTGAATTCATTAGGATGGCGAAAAAATAAATTAATAATATAAATATGTAAAAATGCTTTTAATTAATAGTCATAAATATAGTACACTATTTTTTTGAAAAGTCAATGCATATGTAAAAAACTATATTTAAATTAAATTCATCCATCTTGTGAGGGGGCTAGCTAAATTCGACTTAAGAATCATCTTTAGGAAAAGAGTTTTAAAACTTAATAAAACGAGCTTGTTATGACCTATTTCCTTCGATAATTGAAGGTAATTACGCTTTTTTGCTAGTTAAAATCTTACCTCTATTGAAGCTTCTTAGTCTATCCTTAAAGGCTCTAGGAAAGGGCTTCAAGTTAACTAGTAGGAAAACTTTAGGATAATCTTGTTCTTGATTAATGGTTTGTCCCCACCTATAGAGACTATAGATGGGGATGGTACAGGAGATTAGTAAAATTAAAGGCAACTAAAGCCTATTTTATGCATTACAATATTCGATTTCAAAACCTAAATCTTCAATCATTTGATGATCTCGATGGACTTCCTGGCCATCAGTTGTTAAATAGTTGCCAACGAAAATGGAGTTGGCAGCGTACAGGCCAAGGGGTTGTAGGCTTCGTAAATTCTTCTCTCTACCGCCGGAGATGCGGATTTCCTTTGTGGGTAGTTTAAATCGGAAATAAGCTAACACTTTTAAACAATATAAAGGGTTTAGTTCATCTGTTCCTTCTAGAGGTGTACCTTCAATCGCATGTAAAAAGTTAATCGGTACCGAATCGACATCTAATTCTTTTAGGGCCTGCCCCATATTAATGACGTCTTGCATCGTCTCTTTCATTCCGATAATTACACCGGAACATGGGGAGATACCGACTTCTTTTACATCTGTTACAGTCGCCACCCGATCATCATATGTATGCGTGGTGGCA
>CALGOZ010000140.1 GCA_937960785.1 uncultured Pseudogracilibacillus sp. | reverse complement strand
CAAAAGTGTTGCATCTTACTCAATGGAGACCTCTACTGAGTAGGTCCACGCACAAAAGTGTTGCATCTTACTCAATGGAGACCTCTACTGAGTAGGTACACGCACAAAAGTGTTGCATCTTACTCAACGGATACGTCTATCGCGTAAGTTAAATAAAGATGATACGTCGTCTTACCCAGCGGAATCTTTTGCCGCGTAAGTCAATAAATAAACCTAAAAAAACTTTCCAAAGGTAGGGTAGTACTAGCTAAGTTTTCAATAAAACTTAGCTAGCATAAAGAAGTGTGGGGTAGGTTTTCAATAAAACTATCCCAGCGAGAAAAAGTTTTAAATATTTTTAAATTAAAATTTCTATAAACGATACCAGATTTACATTCGTGCCCTTCTACTAAACAATATGCCACCAAAACAAATACAAAAACAAGTTTTCTAAATAAAACGGACTGAGTTTCTACCTAATCGAGAAATTCAGTCCATCCTTTTATTTAAGGCTGGTTTTGTCACAGCCCTTTCTCAATTTATAGCTTGATTAAGAACCAACAATTCTTAAACCTACTGCCCCAGTAATAATTAAGGCTAAAAAGAGGATGCGCAAGAAATTAATCGATTCCTTAAAAAAGATAACTCCAACCAAAACTGCACCGGTTGCACCAAGGCCAGTCCAAACAGCATAGGCTGTTGCAAGAGGAATATCAATCATCGCTAACGCTAAAAACAAAAATCCAAAAGTGAAGGTAATAACAACAAGGAAAAGCCTCTGCCAGTTTCTCTTTTCAATATACAAATTGATTGAAGCCATTCCAAAAATTTCACCGAAACTTGCAATAAATAAATAAAACCAAGCCATTTATCGTTCGCCTGCCTTTTCTTCTTTATCTTTTTCTGGAGTTGTTAATTGTAAACCAACTACACCAACTATAATTAAACCGATTAAAAAGGCGATTGTATACGTAAATTCTGTTTCTAAAAAAAGAAAATCGATAATTGCAATCATCGCTGCTCCGGATCCAGTAAATACTGCATATACCGTTCCAGAGGGTAACGTTTCAACTGCTTTAATGATAAAGTAAAAACTAAGTATAATCGCTATTACTGTTCCTGCCCATTCTATAAAGTTCGATGAATATTTCAACCCTAATACCCAAAATATTTCGATTATTGCTGCAAAGAGAACATAAATCCAACCCATCAACATCCTCCTATTTTATGCTGAATCTAAATAAAAAAGATAAAACCAAAAGTGATTTTATCTTTTAAATGAATTGTTCAAGTTATTCTTTTGACAACGACTTTATAATTGGCATAATTTCACGTAGACGACTTACTTCAAAAGTTGGAACGATATCATCTAGTTCAATTCCATCATGATTAATCCAAATCGAATCAATTCCAAACTTTGAAGCACCTAAAATGTCCGTCATCGGGTTATCTCCTACCATAACCACTTCATTCTTCTCAACACCATCTAACAAACTTAACGCATACTTAAAAAGCTCCGTATTCGGCTTTCCATGCCCAAAATCTCCTGAAATAACAATATGATCAAAATAAGGGGCTAGTTCCGGAGACAAGGATAGTTTCGTCTTTTGCAAATGTGGGGAGCCATTCGTTAGCATGAGCAACTGATAGTTTCCTTTTAATTCGTCGAGGACTTCAAGCGTTTCTTCATATAAATAAATATGTTTCTTTCTTTCTTCCGGAAATAGTTGAGCTAACTCTTCTGCTAAAGCTTCATCTTCAATATCGAGAGCCTGTAACCCTTCAAACCAAGCACGCTTTCTGTACTCAGGTACCACTTCTCTTAATTTAGCGAAATCCTCCCCCTCGTCTAAAAACTCACCCCACATACCTTCAAAAGTTCCAATACCGATATCACTTACAAATTCATAAGTCTCATAAGTCGGATATAATCTTGTTGCACTATCTCTTACTTCTTTTTCTAGTTGTGCTGTATCAATGTCATATTTTTCGAGTACACGTTTACAAGTTGCTTTAAAAGCTTCACTAATACTTTTTGCATCCCATAAGAGCGTATCATCCAAATCAAAAAACACTGCTTTTAACATTCATAACATCCCTTTATTTTTAAATATTCTTTACTAATCTTAACGATTATTACGATAAATGTCCATTAAAATTAGCTTGAAAAGAAAAAAATATATCATATACTTATTTAATTTTTTATATAAATTTTTTTATATTTCATAATATCCGAATATTTGTCATGAGAACGTCAAAAAAACAACACATTTTACTCTTCCTAAGTAAAATTTTATGCTATTCTAATAATTAACAGGATTTTGTTATATGATAACTTTTAACATTATTAAACAAAACTTAAAGGAGGTTCCTATGAAATATTTACGTACATTAATCATCCTAACTACTGCTCTATTATTATTATCGGCTTGTAATAATGGAGATTCAACGGAACAAGGAGAAACGAAACAAGTCGACGAATTCACAGCAGTTACTCAAGATGGTGAAGAGTTTAATACTAGTGATCTAGAAGGTCATTGGTGGGTTGCTGACTTTATCTTTACAAACTGTGAAACGGTTTGTATTCCAATGACAGCTAATATGTTAAAATTGCAGGAAATGTTAGAAGAAGAAGGGCTCGATGATGTCAAGCTTGTCTCCTTCTCCGTCGATCCGGAACGCGATACTCCGGAAGTTCTCCAAGAATATGCTGAGGAAAACGGTGTCGACCTAGATCGTTGGACTTTCTTAACGGGTTACGACTTTGAAGAAATCGAACAATACGCAATCGATACATTTAAAGTATGGGTTGCAGCTCCAGAAGAAGGTAGTGACCAAGTCGAGCACGCTTCTTACTTTTCATTAGTCTCGCCGGAGGGACGAATTGAGAACCATTATAGTGGTACAAAAGCTGAACAAATGGAAAACATTATCGAAGATTTGAAGAGATTGCAATAGTGTAACAGATGCTGGATTGTATAATCAAGTTAGCCACTAAAGAATATTTTTAAATAAAACACAAAAGTCATGTGAATTCTGCTATATTGAAAGTACCATCAATCTATATAGGAGTGAATTCACATGACTCAAGTAAATAATGACATAAACCCGAATAAAGGAAAACACTTAACCTACGAAGAACGTGTAAAAATTGAAGCGTACAAAGAGCTTGGATGCTCGAATCATAAGATTGCACGCATTCTAAACCGAGCACCACAAACGAGTAATAATGCTGTGAACCAGGGTACAGTTCGTACTTTTAAGCAGCGCCAAGTCCATAACGACAAAGTGTATGAATATGACGAATATAGTTATTCTTCCGAAGCTGACCTTCAAATATATCTTCGTAACCATCAAAGTTGTGGACGTCGTCCAAAGTGGTTACAATGCGATTCATTTACAAGCTGGACGGATGACAAGACGTTAAATAAAGGTTGCTCACCGGATATGGTTGTTGGTCGAGCAACGAAAGAAAAACTCTTCCCAGCCGATTTGATTCCTTGTACATCAACGCTTTATCATTGGATTGATCGTGGTATTATGAGAACAAAAAATATT
>CALGOZ010000139.1 GCA_937960785.1 uncultured Pseudogracilibacillus sp. | reverse complement strand
ACTGTGTAAGTTGAGCTTCTTTTCTCTGTAAATGTATCTAATCGGAAGGCTAAGTATGGACCTTTAACAATATTATCCAGTGAGGTAAACCAATGAAGAGTTATAACAATTATAAATTCATCAGCTATATAAACATAAAAAAAGATGCTCAGTTTAACTGAACATCGTTATGTTGTGATCCCTTCTAGAAAATAAAGTTATGAACTTACCGTCTGCTTAAAGAATTCTTCGCGTACTCCTTCACGTTTATCAATCATTATATTTTTAACTGGAATTCCTCTATTTCTTAAAAGATCAATGTTTTGTAGCAAAAACTCATCGCTACCAACGATATAAAAAACACCTTCTTTATCTTCGGTGAGTTTTTCTACGTTTTTATAATATTGCTCCCGAGAGCTAACAAAATCTGCTGTAAAATTTTTCGCCTGATTTGTTGTAAATACGTCTGTAAATAAATATTGCTCTGTTGAATCAATATTTAAAGAATGTAGTTTAGGAACATTCGTTGTATCAGAAAAGTATTGTAAAACAATCGGACGAAAGGTCGCTAAGCCAACTCCAGCGGATAAAAAGTAAATCGGTTTTTCCTCTCGACGGAGAGGAACGTTAATATGAGTCTTAAACATTGCGACTTCATCGCCTACTTGCAATTTGTTTAAGCGAGCTTTATACTCAGAACAATTCTCTTTAATCCGTGTTGTAAATCCAATGGTGGACTCGCTCGGTAAATTGTTAATCGACATATGACGTACGAGACCACGATTTGGTTTTTCTCCTTCGTTAAAGCCTTTTAATCCGATATGAGTAAATGAACCTTCCTCCCAAAAAAAGTCAGCCGGTCGCTCTAAGTAAAAGGATTTCACTTCTGGCGTCTCTACAACAATCTCTTTTATTTTTAGCCAATCAATTTTCATCGCACATCTTCCTTTATCTTATTCGTATTGCTAATTTCATTGTACTATAAATGATAATGATTATCAATCGCACTAAACTAAATAGTAACATAACACATCAATAATATAAGATTCACCGAAATCGTAAATAGTCATAGTATATATTAGTTTTATACAACGGAGGGATGAGCGAATAATGGAGAAAGTAACGATATTAGGTGGCGATCGTCGAAGTTTTTTATTAGGACAATTGTTAGCTGAAGATGGTAAACAAGTGACTTTTTATGGTTTTGATAAATTAGAAGCAACAGAACCTAAATTAGTATTAACTTTAGAAGAAGCAATAGAAGCAAGCGATATTTTAATTGGTCCTCTACCGTTTACAAATAAAAAAGGAAACTTGAATGTCCCTTACTCAAATACGGAAATAACTTTGGCACAACTTTTTCAACAAATGAATAGCAAGCAAATATTACTCGGTGGTCATATTCCGAAACAACAATTAAATAAAGGTAGAAGAAAAGGTTTAAGGATCATCGATTATTTTGTCCGCGAAGAATTGCAATGGCTAAATGCAATCCCGACTGTTGAAGGGGCACTGCAACTAGCGATGGAAAAGCAAGATATTACAATCCATGGTTCAAACGTGTTCGTATTAGGTTTTGGTAGAATCGGAAAAGTGTTAGCAGACAGATTATATCATCTCGGTGCAAAAGTCCATGTCGTTGCCCGTAAATTTAGTGATCTTGCAGTTGCTACCGCTTATCGATATGAAGCAGTCCATTTAGAGGATCTCGATTACTATTTACACAAGATGGATACTATTTTTAATACTGTTCCGGCAATTTTATTAACCGATGAAAAATTACAAAAAGTTGATAAAAATTGTATATTAATCGATCTAGCCTCACAACCAGGTGGAATTGATCGAGATGCTGCAAGGCAACTAAACTTAGAAACGTATTTAGCCTTAGGTCTTCCAGGGAAGGTGGCCCCATTAACAGCTGCCCGTTGTATAAGAAAAACAATTTACAATATATTAATTGACCTGGAGGTTTCAACGTGAAAAAGTTAAGAATTGGCTTTGCAATTACCGGTTCTTTTTGCAATTATGATGTCGTTTTCAAAGAAATTGAGAAGTTAGCAAAACGAGAAGATATAGAGCTTTTTCCAATCATGTCTTATGCAGCTAACTCTTTCGACACCCGTTTTGGTAAATCGGCCGATTGGAATAAAAAGTTAGAAGATCTTACCGGAAATAAAATTATTAATACGATTGTCGATGCAGAGCCAGTTGGTCCAGAATTAAATTTTGATTTAATCGTAGTGGCACCTTGTACGGGAAATACGACGGCAAAGTTAGCAAACGCCATTACCGATACCCCAGTAACGATGGCTTGTAAGGCACAATTACGAAATCAAAAGCCTATCGTCTTAGCAATTGCAACGAATGATGGCCTAGGTGCAAATGGTAAAAATATCGGCCTATTATTAAATATGAAAAATGTTTATTTCGTACCGTTTACCCAGGATGATCCGAAAGGGAAACCGAACTCCTTAGTAGCTGATTTCACCTTAATTGAACAAACAATTGAAGCGACATTACACGGAAAACAACTACAGCCAGTTTTACTTTAATAATAGTTGAATAGAATGAAAGGATTAGAATCGAATAAGTAACGATTCTAATCTTTTTTAATAAATAGTTTATTACAGGAAATCTGTTACTATGATTGTAAAATACAAAAACTATTCACAAAGTATAGCGGACCTATCGTCTATGTTTAAGTGCGAAGTGATTCAGTATAAGGCAAGACCAATTGGCCTTATAAAATGTGAAAGTTGTCTTTGTCAAAAAAGCTAACAATATTCTTTTTAGCTTTGTTTGCTTGAAATATTACTTATCGCCACAAACTAATAATAGGAATCATTATCCAAAGGTTAACAAAATGTTTAGAATTAACGAAAACTCATATGTTAAAATAGAGGAAAAGACATTTAAGACGGGAGTAGTCGATATGAAGATTAAAGATATTATGACGAAAGATGTAATTACAGTTCGCGAAGAAGAAACCGTAGAAACGTGCGCCAAATTATTAGCTGAAAACAACTTAAGTGGTTTACCAGTAGTAGATGAAGCCGGTTTTGTTAAAGGAATGATAACCGAGGGAGATTTAATCCGTCGTAAAGCAAAAGTTCCTACACCAGCTTATTTAGAATTTCTCGGTGGTATTATTTATTTAGACAATCCGAATAAATTTTTTGAAGAAGTAAAAAGGTCGATGGGTTTAACAGTTGAAGAAGTAATGACCGAAGATGTCGTAACAATCAGGCCGGAGGATTCGATTGAAAAAGCAGCGAATCTACTCGTACGTAAACAAATAAAACGTCTCCCGGTCTTAGATAATCAAAATAAATTAATCGGGATTGTTTCAAGAAAAGATATTATGACCCATTTATTTTTAGAGGAATAAACTTAAAGACTGAATCGTTTCAAATCGATTCAGTTTTTCTATAAAAGATATCTCGAGATCGAGGCAAATTTATTGACCGCCTTTCAATTGATTAGTAAAGTGATAAGTGAATCTGAAAATGTTGTTTATGTCATAAATTCTTAGGGAAGAGTAAGCAAAGATATGACACTATTTAAAACTAGAAAGGTGAGACAATTATGCAAGGATTAAAAGGAATTCACCATGTAACAGCAATTACGAGCAGTGCAGAGAAAAATTATGAGTTTTTTACGTATACATTAGGCATGCGTCTTGTGAAAAAGACGGTTAACCAAGACGATATTCGAACGTATCATTTATTTTTCGCTGATGATGAAGGGAATCCGGGTACGGATATGACTTTTTTCGATTTTCCGGGAATTCCAAAGGGTGAACACGGCACGAATGAAATTTCTCGAACGTCCTTTCGAGTACCAAGTGATGAGGCATTAGAGTATTGGGAAAGGCGTTTCAACCGCTTAAATGTAAAACACGAAGGAATTAAGGAGCAGTTCGGTAAAAAAGTGTTACCTTTCGTCGACTTTGATGATCAGCAGTATCAGCTTATTTCCGATGAAAAAAATGAAGGAGTCGCTTCTGGCATCCCATGGCAAAAGGGACCGATTCCATTAGAGTATGCGATTACCGGCTTAGGTCCTTCTTTTATTACAATTGAACGCTTTGATTATTTTAAAGAAATGTTAGAAAAGGTGTTTCAATTCCGTCATGTGGCAACAGAGGGAGTTTATCATTTGTTCGAAGTTGGCGAAGGGGGAAATGGCGCGTCTTTAATCGTGGAACATAATACTGAACTACCGCCCGCTCAACAGGGGTATGGTACTGTGCACCATCTTGCTTTCCGTGTAGAAAATCGGGATGCAATCGATGCTTGGGATAAACGTTTATCTAAGTTTGGCTTTCGTACCTCTGGTCATGTGGATCGTTTCTTTTTTGAATCCCTATATGCAGGTGTTGCACCGCAAATTTTATTCGAACTTGCAACCGACGGTCCCGGATTTATGGGGGATGAACCGTATGAAACTTTAGGGGAAAAATTATCGCTACCACCGTTTCTAGAAAATAAACGAGACCAAATCGAACAAATGGTACGACCAATCGATACAGTTCGTAGCACGATTACGTTTGAAAAAGAGTATGAATAAAGAAAGCTGAAGGAAGGCTAAGGTGATTATTCGATAAGAATAGTCGCCTTTTTTTATATAAATTCAGCTAAAGCATCGAAAAGATTGTGAATGTATATTTTCCTTTGTATAACACTATACTGAACGTTCAGTATAGTTAAGAGGTGTAAAAAATGAACAAAAAAGAGGAATTATTGATAAATGTTGCAATGATTATCTATGAGGAAGGAATTCAACAATTGACGATCGATTATTTGGCTAAACGATCGAGTTTGTCAAAGGGTGGTGTCCTATATCATTTTGACTCAAAGGATAATTTACTGCTTGAAATGAATAAGATGGCAGTTAAGAAGTTTGAACAATTATTGGAACGTTATGAACGCTCTTTATCCGGAGTGGCCAGGTATACAAGAGCCTATGCCTTGAGTACGCTAGCTTTTTTTAAAGAGTCTCATTCGATTTTTTTGCCTGCCGTATTTATCTCATCTCTAGAACATGAACAAAGCAAACAACTTTGGGAGTCGACCTTGGCCAGTTGGGAGCAAGAATTTAGAGAAGATGACGGCGATTTAACGAAAAAACTACAACTACGTCTCATATGTGATGGAATTTGGTTTCATATTTTATATGGAAAGGAAACAAATATAAAAAAAGAAATAAAAGAGCTCGTATGATCGCTTTGTAATGAGCTAGAAAAGGAGTAATTCTGTTGTTGAGTTTCGTTTATTTATTAAGTGCAATCGTATCTGAAGTTTTTGGTTCAACCATGTTAAAATTAACTGCAACGGTAAAATGAAGTTATGACAACGATAAATTTATTCGGTTTACTAGTGATTATTGTAGGGGTAGTACTTATAAATCCTAGTTTATCTGAACCGAAAGAGGCTTAGGCAAAACAAATGTGAAGAAATTAACAATCGAATCGATTAACTAACTGCTTAACTTTACTTTAAATATTTCAATAATTGATAAATACCGATTACTAGAATACAAATGAATCCGATAAAGAAAAGAACCGCGGTTAGCGTCGTACTTAAAAGTCCGAGTTGTTTAATTGTAATGAACAAGATTAAGAGGAATACGATTAGAAGTAAGAACAGTCGATTCGTCATGAAAACACCTTCTTTCTAAAATAAACTGTCTTGAGAGGAGATTGTAATCACTGTTCGTTTTTTATTGTAAAATAACGATAATTTTTGCGCAATACAGCTTTCAATATGTTTAGGAAAAAGTCAAAAACATTGTACAAAAGCTGTGACAAATAATAAACTGTACATAGAAATATAATCCTAATTACTTAGTTATCCAAGAGGAGATAAAATAAAGATAGTTAGTTAATTATTTAAGGTGATAAAGTGTATTTTTCGGGAGGATTGTCTTTGCTTACATCATTACTGGCATTATGTATTTTTATTCTCACGTTAATTTTCGTTATTTGGCAACCAAAAGAGTTAAATATCGGTTTTTCAGCCGTTGGTGGTGCACTAATTGCCTTACTCGTAGGTGTTGTTGATATTTCTGATGTTATAACTGTAACCGAAATCGTTTGGAATGCGACATTAGCCTTCGTCGCCATTATTTTAATAT
>CALGOZ010000138.1 GCA_937960785.1 uncultured Pseudogracilibacillus sp. | reverse complement strand
CACTGGAGGTCTCCACTGTATAAGTTGAGCAACTATTATAGGTAAACTAACTCGGTGGAAGCTCTCACTGTGTAAGTTTAAGCGTAAATCGATACCAACTTTGTCGGTAAGCGTTCCCACTCGTACAGTTAGAGTAGTTTTTAAAAAATCCTACCTGAAAAGGTAATACGCCACAAGATTTAAAGTGACTTTTAAAATGCAGTAATTGACACGTAGTAACTGGATTGTACCAACCAGCATCCTCTATATAAAAATACTTTTGAAACAAGCGAAAAATAAAAGCCAGTGCTCAATTTTGAACACCGTTATTTATATTTAATAGATTTTCTATTGGTGGAATAGAAGGGTCTCTAGTTGTATCAGATTCACGAACGGAATAAATGTTTCCTTACCTCGAGCGCGGAATAGAAGGGTCTCTAGGGTATCAGACTTACGATTAATAGATTTTGTATTGACCTTGCTACATGTCTGTTTAGCTTCATAACTAAAGAAATTAAATTTTTTAGTTAGTAGTTCTTGTCTTTAGCCATTGCCAATAAATAAGTGGAAGTAAAAGTAACGCAATTAAAGTGCCAAGAAGTCCGAGATAAGCATAACTAGAGCTTGCGACGACAATGCCAGAGAGTAACGTGCCAGCTGTTCCACCTAGAGCTACCCATACATCAACGGATCCTTGAGTTTTTGCTCGGTTGGCCATTGTTGTTGAATCGACGATAATTGCAGTCCCACTAATTAAACCGAAGTTCCAGCCAATTCCGAGTAAAATAAGGGCTGTTGCCATCCAAAATAAAGAACCACCAGGAACATAGGCGGCCATTACACCAGAAATGGCTAAAGTAACTGCTGAAGCGACGACCATTTTCGTACGTCCAATCGTATCGACTAGACGTCCCGTGACAATGGAAGGTAAATACATCGCAGCAATATGAAGGCCAATCACTAACCCGATTGCGGTAAGCCCAGTTTCATGCTCTTCCATATGAACAGGGGTCATCGTCATTATTGCAACCATCACAATATGAGATAAAACAAGCACAAAAGCACCAACAATAACCCCGACCCGTTGAATTGACTCTTGCGCTGTTTCTTCATCTACTTTAATTTCTGTCTTTACTTTATCCTTTCGCAACTCGTCGATTTTTTTAGCTACTAGGAAAGGATCCGGTCGCATATAAATGAATAAAGTAAGACCAGCTAAACCGTAAGCAAAAGCAGCCAAAATAAACGTACCCGCTAAAGGAGGCACATTGACTAATTCGGCAACCTTGCCCATCGGAGTGACCATATTCGGCCCAGCTACTGCTCCAAAGGTTGTTGCGACCATCGCGATACTAACCGCTGTTGCTCGTTGAGATTCCTTCGCAAGATCAGCACCAGCATAACGGACTTGTAAATTTGTCGATGTACCAGCACCATATACAAATAAAGAAATAAATAAAAGGACGATATTTTGTAAAATTGTCGCAGTAATTACCCCGATTGCCCCGATACTACCCGCTAAAAAACCGAGCGACAAACCAAGACGACGACCTAATCGTTGAGAAGCGCGTCCGACAAGATAAGCTGATAAAGCTGAACCAAGGGTAAAAAGTGCAGCAGGTACGCCAGCAAAACTAGCTGAACCTAGCATATCTTTCGCGATTAAAGCCCCAACTGTAATTCCAGCAGCTAAACCAGCCCCTCCAAAAATTTGAGCTATAACAACGACGATCAACGTCTTTTTATATAGTTTCTCTGTCTTTTTGTCTGATTGTGCAATTTCCTCTATCGTTTTTGCCAATGTAAAACTCCTCTCAAAAATACCCCATAATGTATATAGAAAGCACTTTAAATGTAACGTAAAATGTCGTAAAAGTATATTTTTTTGCCTAGGCATATTATATGCTTTGAAAAAATAGATATCCTATGACGAGTGGCCGAGCGACGAAAACTAAAATTTCAAGTTTAAGGAAATTTACCATAATAAAAAACCGGACAAAAGTCGTTAAACGACCTTATCCGGTTTCTTTCAGAAGGTATTTAGCTTTTACATTAACAAAAGATACTAGTAAAAACGTTTGTAACTATGGAAATGCTTTTGCCAATAAGAACTATTGACGTTGGCAATCGTTACTCCCGAAGAGCTACCCGCATGGATAAATTCACCGTTACCGAGGTAAATTCCCATATGGGAAATTCCTTTACGATACGTATTTTCAAAAAATACAAGATCCCCTCTTTGAGGCTTGTTTACGATATAGGAACGGTTGTAATAACCGTCTGTCGAATGACGTCCGATATTGTGACCTGCCTCTTTAAAAGCCCAATAAATAAATCCGCTACAATCAAAGCCAGTCGATAAGCTACTTCCTGCCCACTTGTATTTTGTACCAAGGGCAGACTTGGCAATATCGATTAACTTATTAACATTAATAGCACTGTTTCCGTTCGCTTCGCTATCGTCTTTTGAACTATTGTTACTTGACACTCCATCTTTATTTACGATTAAACGCTCTCCAGGGTAAATTAAGTGAGACGTAATATTGTTCCACTTTTTCAAGTTATTCAAAGAAATGCCATGAGCTGCAGCAATTTTACTTAACGTATCTCCGGCTTTTACAGTATAGGTTTTTGAACTACTTGATGAACTTGAAGAGTTGGAAGAACTATTGCTAGATGAACTTGAACCTTTATTAGAAACTCTTAATTTGTCTCCTGGGAAAATTAAATCAGAACTTAAATTGTTCCACTTTTTTAAATTGCTGACGGATACCCCGTGAGAAAGAGCAATTTTACTTAATGTATCTCCGGATTTGACAGTATAAGTTGTAGCACTTGAAGCAACGTTAGATGAGCTAGAACTGCTACTATTGTTACTGTTAGAGTTGCTTTTCGGTGCGGTTACCTTTAATTTATCCCCTGGAAAAATTAATGTAGTAGATAAATTGTTCCATTTCATTAAATTCGTTAATGAAATTCCATGAGCAGCGGCAATTTTGCTTAAGTTGTCACCTTTTTTAACTGTGTATGTACTTGCCTTGCTTGAATTAGAACTTGATTTAGATGTAGATGAACTACTGCTTTTTGCTACTTTTAGTACTTGATTAGGATAAATTAGATCATTTTTTAGATTGTTCCACGACTTTAGTTGATTGACGGATGTGTTGTATCGTTGCGAGATCGTCCATAAGGAGTCACCCTTTTGTACTGTGTATGATGCGGCGTCTACAGGTTGTGCTTGTATTAAAGACGAAGCAAATACAGCTGAAGCGGTAACGGACATAAAAAGCTTTTTCTTTTCCATAGTACCTACCCTTTCCCCCTAATAAACTATCAAAATACGATATTTTACTGTAGCTTTAGAGTACTACATATTATAGCATTTTTTTACATAATAAACTACTAAATGCATATATTTAAATATGCATTTTTAACTATAATCTATGAATTGTAATAGGAAGCTAGTTATTGCTATATATAGTTTAGGATAATTATTTTCGACTAAATTTATAGGAATTTTTTATAAAAAAATGCGCAAAAATAAACAGTGAGCTAACAATTTGACGTAAGAAGAAAAACATATTAAAGTAATAAATAAATTGAATTCGAGATAAACGGATTCGAAACAAATGAAAAGGAGAGGTATTCATGAGTAAGTGGAATGTAGATGTAACTCATACGAACGTAGGTTTTGAAATTAAGCATATGATGGTATCGAAAGTACGTGGAAATTTTAGTGATATGGAAGGTACAATTGAAGGGGACCCACGCGAGTTAGAAAATACGAAAATTAATTTTCGCGTAGGAATCGATTCAATTTCAACGAACAATGAAGACCGTGATAATCATTTACGCTCAGCTGACTTTTTCGAAGCGGAAAAGTATCCGAACATGACTTTCGAATCGACAAATATTAAAAAAGTCGGTGACAATCAGTACGAATTAACCGGGAACTTAACGATCAAAGATGTAACGAAAGAAACAACTTTCGACGTTGAGTATTTAGGTGAAGGAACGAACCCTTGGGGTGTTGAGGTTGTCGGTTTTGAGGCGAGCACGACAATTTCCCGTAAAGAATTTGGCCTAACTTGGAACCAAGCGTTAGAAACGGGTGGCGTTCTCGTAGGTGATGATGTGAAGATTCAAATTGATTTACAAGTGAACCCAGCTTCCTAAAGCATTAAAAAACGATTGGCTCACATTCAAAAGCGTGAGATCCAATCGTTTTTTTGTTTGTTTTGTTGCAAACAGGAAGAAAATTTTCCAAATATATATAACTTTATAAGTAAAATTGCTCATTTTGTATTAGAATAATAAGTCATTAGTTCACATTTTTGTCGAAAAAATATATAATAAACAAAACATAGGCATAGCACATCGAAAGAAATACTATGTTCGTCGCATCATTTAAGTAGGTGAAAAAAATGGATGAGCTCAACGTCTTTGTCGGAAGGCAACCTATATTTGATCGGGCGGGGAATATTTTCGGTTATGAACTTTTATACCGAGACGGACCCGATAATGCATTTCCCCAAGGGATTAATCCGGAAAAAGCAACTTTAGAATTATTAGTGAACACGTTTTTAACCATAGGGATTGATCGATTAGTCGGACGTTCGAAGTCGTTTATAAATTTTTCTCAATTATCATTACAGGATGATATTATCGATCAGCTAGATTCCCGCTTTGTCATTATCGAGTTGTTAGAAGATATTGAGTTTACGGACGAAGTGATTGCGACGTTGGGGAAATTACGTAAAAAGGGTTTTAAAATAGCCTTAGATGACTTTTCATTGCGACGAATTGACGAAGAGGCAATCATACCAGAATTGTTTGAAAAAGTAAATTTTGTGAAAGTTGATTTTCTAAATACGGAGGCACACGAACGAAGGCAAATAGAATCCCTCGCAAAAAAGTATCGTAATATTACCCTTTTAGCTGAGAAAATAGAGTCCGCTGTTGAGCATGAGGAAGCGGAACAAAATGGGTACTTACTTTTTCAAGGCTATCATTATTCACGACCTCAAGTAATTAAAGGTAAGGAAATTCCACCGAACTATTTGTTACATTTCCAACTATTGAAAGAGTTTAATGAGAAAGAACCTAATATTGATAAATTAAGTAAGCTTTTTATGCGGGATGTTTCGTTATCATACAAGCTGCTTCGGTATATAAACTCATTAACTTTTGAAATTCCACATCAAGTAACTTCCATTCAACAAGCGATAATGTTAATGGGTTTGCGCGAGGCGAAGCGTTGGTTACGAATCTTAATTTTACGAGATTTAGGAATCGGCGAAGGTCGTGGCCGTGAGAAAGCATTGATCGAACGCTCCCTAGTTCGAGCGAAATTAATTGAATTAATTGCTCAACATAAACGAAAACCTAATGCGGATGAATTTTTCTTAGCTGGTCTTTTTTCCTTAATCGATTTAATTATGCAAAGTGAGATAGAATATATTGTTCCGGAACTATCCTTATCTGATAAGATTACAGCGACTTTATTAGGCGAGGAGACGGAAATAACTCCTTATTTAGATTTAGTTACTATGTTAGAATCTTTAGATGGGCGAATTGATGAGGAGCATTTAGAAGTTCTTGGTCTTAAGGCGCAGACGGTTGCTCAATTTGTCCAAAAGGCGCATCAATGGGCGACGATGTTTGATTAATAAATTATAAAATAACAAAGCAAGCTAGGATGAAGCTTAGCTCAAATGAATCGATGGACTGAATTTCCTTACTATGTGGAAGCTCAGTCCATCTTTATTCTGTTTGGGGAATTTTTTATTTATTTTCGTGGTATGCTCTTCTAAGTTTACGCCGATTAGGGAACATGTATCTTTCTTTTGTGAAAGTCTAAATGAAAAGTAACTTATCATCTTTATATTAGGGGAGTTTTATTGGAAATTTATCTAATCCCTGCCCGCATCTAGGTAGGTTTTATGAGCTTTGTTTATTGACCTACCTAATCAGGACTTTCATTGGGTAAGTTGAAATGCTTTTGTTCGTAGACTTACTCGGTGGAGCGCTCTGCTGTGTAAGCTGAAATGCTTTTGTGTATATACTTACTCGGTAGGGCGTTCCATTGTGTAAGCTGAAGTACTTTTGTCTATAGACTTACTCGGTAGGGCG
>CALGOZ010000137.1 GCA_937960785.1 uncultured Pseudogracilibacillus sp. | reverse complement strand
AAGGTAAGAGATCGAGGTAAAAAGAAAGCAAACTTCCACGTCCTACGAGAAACGAAAATGTCCGCTATGCTAGTAGAATATTTATTTATTGACAATGTAACTGATGCAAACAAATTAAAAAACAATGCCTTTAAGAAAAAACTTGCTAGATTAACAGCTGAAGGAATTGCTAAAGCTTTCAATCTAAGAAGGTAAGTAACAAATATAACATAAAAAGGACATCCCATTAATGTAAATTGGGATGTCTTTTCTATTGTAAAAAATAAATAAACACCAATGTTAAAAGCACTGGTGTTCTAATTGACTTATTTATTAATATTCAGGATCTGCTGTTTGTCTTTGTTCTAGATAGTTCATATCTTCTATATCATCCATTATCGGTAGTTCTAGATGTTCTTTTAACGTTTGAATCGTTTCGACTAATGCTATTTCATCTAATTGATAGTAGTAAATACCATCTGGCTGATAATCTGAACCTTCTAAAGTAAACCGTTCTACATTCAGATTAGAGCCTTCTGTTGCGTAATGGAAGAAGCTTCTCATCTCTGCAAACGTCATATTCGTCGCCATATTATTTCCTACAGCTTCGATAATTTCATCATATTTAAATAAAGAGCTAACACTCGTTGCTTTATTTATGACTGAGTCGATAATTTCTAGTTGTCTTTTTCCTCGTTCTATATCGTTATCCATCTTTCTTGTGCGAGCGAAAGCTAATGCTTCTTCTCCATTTAACACTTGACGACCTTCGTAAAGATGGATGCTATCTCGTTTATCATTCGAATCAGATTCAGTAAATTCATACGGTACATCAACTTCGACGCCACCAATCGCATCAATTACATCAACAAAGGCGTGGAAGTTTAGTTTAACATAGTAATCTACTGGGATATCTAGTAAGTTTTCTACAGCATCGATTATCGCTTTCGTACTTCCAAAGGCATGGGCATGGTTAATCTTATCGTAACGACCAACTTCAGGTATATATACATAAGAATCACGAGGTATACTTAATAGTTTAACGCTTTTCTCCTCACGATTTAAAGTTGCTAAAATTAATGCGTCTGTTCTACTTTTATCCCCATAGCGCATTTCACGCTTTTCACTCTGGTCAATTCCCATTATTAAAACGGTTACGTTATCGAATTTAGGATCGACAACTTCATCTCTTAACTCCGACTTACCAGATTCTCTTTCATCTTCTTCATAAGCACCAGTCATTGCTGAATCTGCTTTTAAGTATAAGTGTGTACCATAAGACGCAACTGCGATGAAAGCAATTAACAATGTCACTAGGAAAAATTTTATTCTTTTTTTCATCTTTCGTTTTGGGGCTCTCATCTTAACCCGTGATTGTGGGAATCTCTTGTTAGACATCTTCCGGAAGCTCCTTTTATATCAAGTGCGAATTGATTTCAACGTAAACACTACCTAAATATTATACTATGAAATAATCTATTAGTACATAAAAAATATATTAATTTTATTTTACACGTGTAAAACTTTTGTAACATTGACCTAGGTTGTATATCTTAAGAAAAAAGAACTTGAGGATTTATTCCCCAAGTTCTTACTAAAGACTATTTATAAACTGGAATGTCTAAAACTAGATTGCTGATTCCAATTTCTTTATATAAGTTGTACATAGTATTAACTTGCTTTGTAGCCCATCCAACATCTGTAGCATATTGGTGAGATGCATAACCTAACTCTTCCATTGTAGCTGGATTCCAGCGCATTTTGTATAGGGTGTTTTGTCCTTTATGAATATAGGTACTACCTATAAACTGTGCGCCACCTGTAATTGCTTTTTCTACTGAATCCCAGCCTTCCGAATAGGCTCTTTCTGCCCCACAATCAACAGGACACTTATCATATGCTCCTATACCATAGACGTTATATACGGTCTTAATTTTCGTAAGGGATTTCTCATTTTCCTTTGTTACCCTTTTCGGTTCACCTTTAGAATTAAGACCGACTCGTACTCCTTTTGCAAGAGTCGAAGTTCCATTTCCTGTTTCAAGCAACGCGTGGGAGATTAAATACACATCATTAACTCTATGCAAGCGAGCTGCATCGATAAAGGCTTGTCCTTTGTTTTCTAAGACGCCTTTGCCTTTTAAGTATTTATTCAACTGTGATCTAGTTGCACCACTTGGTTTACTTAAATCAAGGAACTGGTAACGTAACTTCTCATCATTAGTGAAATTATTTGGATCAAGATAATATCTAACATCTTCTCGTGTAGCATGGAACCAATTGTAACTAGTACTATAATATTTAATTGCATACCAATTACCTTTTTCGTCGATAATATCGACCTTGGTTCCTTTCGGTAAGGTTCCTAGTATTTTAGAGTTTGCTGTTGATGGTTGAGTGCGAACATTTAATGCATTAGCGGTTACTCGATTGTTCTTATCGATATAGCTTTTTGAAACCCAAGCATATTCACGCTTATCGGTTTGTGGATTTGCCTTCATTTGGAT
>CALGOZ010000136.1 GCA_937960785.1 uncultured Pseudogracilibacillus sp. | reverse complement strand
GCTCCACCGAGTAAGTATACGTACAAATGGCTTTCAACTTACCCAGTGGAGAGCTCTATTGAGTAAGTGTCCGAACAAAATCGTTTCAGCTTACATAGTGGAGAGCTCCACCGAGTAAGTACACAGAAAAAAGCATTCCAACTTACCCAGCAAGGTCCCCCGTTAGGTAAGTCAATAAACAAAACTTTTAAAACTAATCCGGTTCGTGGATCTATGAGATAGGTTTTCAATAAAACTAACCCGAAGAGATGTTAAGTAGTTTTTATTAAAACTTTTATAAATGAAACTAGATTTGCGATTATGGCGCTCGACTTAAAATAATTTATCGACAAAATGTATAGTAAATAGAAAAAGTTTTCGAACAAAATAAAGTGGACTGAGTCTCTATATAAAAGAGAACTTCAGTCCATTCGCTTATTATGCGAGTGCTATCCCAGCCACTTTAAAACATCATTAAAATATATACTGTCATAATTGCACCGATTACGACAAATATAATGTTTAAACCGATATACGCTAAAAGGGTGGCGACAATTCCACCGATTATTCCGATATGGGGGGCGCCTTCTTTTACTGATAAAATGCCAGGAAAAATAAGCGCTCCGAGGGCAGCGTAAGGAATTGCTTGAAGCCAGCGATTCATCCAATCGCGAAAGACGAATCGATCGACAAGGATTGCCGGTATAAATCGAGGAACTGCGGTAACGATTGCCATTCCGATAATAATGTATAAAATAATCATACTTCCTTCTCCTTTAAAAAGTAAATTCCCGTCGCTCCACCAATTACTGTACCGAATACTATCGCCCATCCGGAAGACACAAATTGACTAAAGATTAAATTGATGAGCATAGCAATAATGGCGATGAAGGCAAGCCGAACATTTACTTTTACTGCGGGAATAAGTAAACCGATAAACATCGCATATAGCGCAATTCCCATACTTTGACTTAATTGCTCTGGGATAATTTCTCCGACTAACCCACCGAGAAAAGAGCCAATTACCCAGGATGAATAAGCAATAAGAAAAACTGTCCCATAAAAATAAGTGCTATTTTTTTCTGAAGCTTTTTCCTTTTCGAACGTAGCGACCGCAAAAGTTTCATCGGTTAATCCTAGGGAAAGTAAAAAACGTCCTCGTAAGGGAACGGTTTCACGAATTGTATTAGCAAAGGAAAAGCTCATAATAAAATGACGAAAGTTAAGAACGAAGGTAGCGACGATAATTTCAATCGCACTTGCTTGAGCTGCGATCATATTCGCTCCCATAAATTGACTCGCCCCGGCATAGACAAGTACACTCATTAATGTCACTTCCACTAAGGACATTCCTGCTTGCATCGCTAAGACACCAAATGTTATCGCGACAGGAATATAGCCGAGAGCAATTGGTAAACTTGCTTGAAAACCTTGTCTAATCATTGCACTTTTGCTTTGTAGTTGTCCCATATCTGCACGAGCCCCTTTATTACCGTAATAAATCGTATCATTATAACTATCGATTATATGCTAATGCTAGACGATCGACCTTTGTTACTGTAATAAGCTTTGTACTTACAATTAGTTTATAATAGTAGGTAGGCGTCGGTAATTTTTTATATTACCGACGCCCTTTTTGTTAGTCTAAATCTTGATCTTGGTCTGTTAAAATAAGTGGACCGTCTTTTAAAATTGCAATTGTATGTTCATATTGGGCGGAACGACTTTGGTCAATCGTTCGAGCAGTCCAGTTGTTATCGTCCATTTTACTGCGCCAATGACCTTCATTTAACATTGGTTCAATTGTAATAACCATACCCTCTCGTAGACGCGGTCCTTTTCCTGGTTCTCCAAAGTGAGGAATGTGCGGTGGTTCATGAATCGTCGGCCCGATTCCATGACCAGTAAATTCACGGACGACAGAAAAGCCTTCCCCCTCAGCATAGGTTTGAATTGCGTGTCCGATATCGCCGACCCGATTGCCGACTTGGGCTTGTTCAATTCCGATGTACAATGCTTTTTTCGTTACTTCCATTAAACGTTTACCCGCTTCATCGACATTACCGACGGCATAGGTCCAAGCCGAATCGGCGAGGCCACCTTTAAAGTTGACGACCATATCAATCGTAACGATATCGCCATCTTCTAACCTTTCATTTCGAGGAAATCCATGACAAATTTCATCGTTAATGGAAGCGCAGGTTGCATACGGATATCCTTGGAATCCCTTTTGTTCAGCTGTTGCTCCATGTTCATGTAAAAATTGTTCGACGAATTCATCGATTTCCATCGTAGTAATTCCTGGTTTAATCATTTTTGCAATTTCTTTATGAGCTTTCACGAGCAGTTTACCTGCTTCGTGCATTTGTTCGATTTCACGCATACTTTTTCTCGTAATCAACGACAAATCTTCCTTTCAATCAAAGCATAGTACTAGTAGTGTATCATAAATTTAGTAAAAATTTGACCAAAAGAAATATTACGTCAATCCGATGGAAACGTATTGAGTTTCTAAAAAGGCTTCAATACCTTCTTTTCCACCTTCTCGTCCGTATCCACTTTCTTTCATTCCGCCAAAAGGTGCTTGTGCAGCAGAAGGTAAGCCGTCATTCCATCCGACAATGCCAAAGTCGAGCCCCTCGATTACTTGCATACCGCGGGCGATATTTTCGGTAAAGACATAAGCTGCAAGGCCAAACGGCGTACTGTTAGCAAGTTCAACTGCTTCTTCATCTTTATCGAAAGGTTGAACAGGTGCAATCGGACCGAAAGTTTCTTCTTGCATAATCTCCATCGTGGGATTGACATCTCGAAGGACGGTCGGTTCAAAAAATAGACTAGAATCTCCTTTTCGTTTACCGCCGGTGACGATTTTAGCACCTTTTGCTTTGGCATCTTTCACTTGTTTTTCAACCTTTTGCACACCATCTTCGTTAATTAAAGGTCCAATTTCCGTCGTTTCATCGAGGCCATCGCCTACTTTCATTTGGCTAACTTTTTCTGCAAAACGTTCGACGAATAAGTCATAGACTGGTCGTTGTACATAAATGCGGTTGGCACAGACACAGGTTTGACCGGCATTACGGAATTTCGATGCGATTACGCCCTCGACGGCCTTATCGATATTAGCATCATCGAGCACGATAAAAGGTGCATGTCCGCCGAGTTCTAAAGAAAGTTTTGTTACATTTTCAGCACTTTGTTCGATTAGCCTTTTCCCTACTTCTGTTGAGCCGGTAAAGGTTACTTTTCTAACCCGGGAATCTCTCATCATGCGACCGACAATTTCGGAAGAGGAACCGGTGACAAGGTTGACAACTCCAGCCGGAAAGCCTACTTTTTCGATTAATTCCATCAGTTTAATTGCTGTAAGTGGGCTTTCTCGCGATGGTTTGATCACAACAGTACAACCCGCCGCAAGAGCTGGTGCAATCTTTCGCGTGATCATCGCAAGAGGGAAATTCCACGGAGTAATCGCCCCGACGACCCCGACTGGCTTTTTCCAAACTTGCATTCGTTTATCCGGTGTATGGGCTGGAATCGTCTCGCCGTAAATTCGTTTTGCTTCTTCAGCGAACCATTCGACAAAAGAAGCCGCGTAATGAACTTCACCTTTTGCTTCAGTAATTGGTTTACCCATTTCTTGTGTCATTAGTTTAGCTAATTCCATCTCTTCCTTGAGTATTAAAGTATGAAGCTTTTGTAAAAGGGAGGCACGTTCATAGGCACTTTGTTTACTCCAGGAAGTAAAGGCACGCATGGCAGCATCGATTGCTTGACTTGCTTCTTCTTCTCCACCATAAGGTACAGTTCCGACAAGTTGTCCAGTGGCAGGATTTATTACTTCAATTTTATTTAAAGTTTCGCCGGTAAATTTTCCGTCGATATACATAAATTGATTCAATAAAATCCCTACTTTCTTAAATTTATTAATATAAAAAAGCTACGAAAATGAAACTTCATTCCTCGTAGCTTTCAGAAACATATTAAGATTGGAACAATACTAAACGGGCATTCGGCGCTACACAACGGTATGTATGTTCCGTGTATCCTTCCTCATAAAGACGTTGCATACCGAGCTCTTTCGCTTCTGTGTCATCTTTTGCTTCGAACGATTCATCTAGAAGTAACTTCCCGTTCTTCTCAAACACAGTTAATACGTAGGTAGCCATTATTTTCACCTCATTATTATGACAATTATAATACGCTTACATATTTGTAATTTATTATGCCATATTTTTATAAAAAAAGATACTAATTAAATGAAATGTAAAGTTACCTTGACATATAGAATAACTTTTGTTATATGTAAAGTGACCTTTACATTTTAATGAAAATAGTGAGGAAAAAGAGGATGTTCGATGAAGAATAGATTAGAAGAATTACGTAAAACACACGGTTTAACCCAAGAACAGTTATCCAAACGCGTCGGAGTGTCTCGGCAGTCGATTGTAGCTATTGAAAATGGGAGATACAATCCGTCGTTAGAATTAGCCTTTAAATTAGCCCACGTTTTTAATTGTAAAATTGAAGATATTTTTTTGTATGAGGAGGATTCGTAATGAACATAGGTGGATTAATCGGTCTCTTATTAGGGACTTTAAGTGGTGTTGGTTATTGGTTTTTTTATAAAAGAATGGCAAAAAAGAAACGTTTATACGATGAAGTGTATAAATCTATTCAACATCAAGCCTTTCTTCTTTCTTGGTATATCACGCTTGCAACAGTTTTTATTATCTTAGTAATTGTGTTGTTAGGTGTATCGTTATCAGCTTTAAAAGTTATTACGATTATTTTTATCGTTCAACTGTTTAGCTTTGCTTCCGTTATGAGTTATAAATCGTTACGAATTTATGCGGAAACAAAAGGAGAACGACAATTACAGATTGCATCTTTACTACTTTTTATTGTATTAGGGACTGCATTCTTATGTATCACAATATTATATATTAATTAAATTAATGTTTTACATATAGTCTTTGTGGTATATGTATGTATTGTTAGGGGGGATTGTATTGGTATTACATATCAATGGTGTGACGAAAAAGTTCGGTAGTCATGTAGCTGTCGATCAGTTAAATTTAGAAATACCTGAGCATGGTTTGTTTGGATTTTTAGGGGGAAATGGTGCAGGTAAAACGACGACTTTTCGGATGGTTTTAGGACTAATTGATCCGACGGAAGGCAAGATCACGTGGAAGGGTAAACCAATTACGTATGATGAAAGCCATTTAATTGGTTATTTGCCAGAGGAGCGTGGTCTTTATCCGAAGTTAAAAGTGAAAGAGCAGCTCATCTATTTAGGCAGGTTACGAGGAATGAATCGAGCTATGATTTTAAAGGAACTGGAGACTTGGCTTGAGCGATTTGAAATTCCGCATTATATGAATAAGCGGGTTGAGGAGCTATCGAAAGGTAACCAGCAAAAAATCCAATTTATTTCTGCTGTTATACACCGACCAGAATTGTTAATTTTAGATGAGCCGTTTTCGGGGCTCGATCCGATTAATGTGGAAATGTTAAAAGAAGCGGTGAACGATTTAAGAAAAGCAGGGACTTCAATTGTATTTTCATCCCATCAAATGGAACATGTTGAGCAGATGTGTGAGCATATTTGTATTTTACGGGAAGGAAAGGCTGTCGTACAAGGTAATTTAGCAGAGATAAAGCGTTCCTATGGTAAGAAAAATGTAAATATTTATGGAGATGTCGACTTCACCTTTTTAGAGTCGTTTCCAGGTGTCGTTCGTTATCAAGCGATCGTCGGTGGTTGTCATTTACAAGTTGAAGGAGAAAACGTAGCAGAAGACATTTATGCAGCATTAGTAGGTAAAGGACTAATTCGTCGTTTTGAAATTGAGGAACCGACGTTGAACGACATATTTATCGAGAAGGTGGGGGAGCGTTATGAATAAATTTTTTACCGTTTTAAGTCATACGTATGTAAGTCGTGTCAAGTCGAAGTCCTTTATTATTTCAACTGTCATTATTTTATTGTTTGTTACTATATTTGCAAACTTAGAGTCAATCATTGAATTTTTTTCAAGTGATGATGAAAAAGAGACAATTATTGTGATCGATGAAACAAATCATTTGCTAGCACTCCTTAAGGAAAACGTGAAGCAACTAGATGAGGATATTACGTTTGAATTATATGAGCAATCCGAAGAAGAAGGAAAGGAAGCAGTGCGTGAAGAAGCGTACGATGGATTACTTATTTTACAGTATGATGATGCACAGTTTCCAAAAGGGACCTATTATGAAAATCGAGCCGTATCCTCTCACAATGAGCAATTAATCGAGCAACAATTACAACAATTAAAAGAGGCAATCGCAACTGAACAAGCAGGTGTTGATGAAGAAACGTTAGCAGCTATTTATGAGCCGATTCATTTTGAAAAGGTATCCCTCGATGAAGCGGCCAAGACCGATGAAGAACTCGATGCAGCTCGCGGAATTGTATATGTAATGTTATTTGTATTGTATATGGCAGTAATTATATATGGTCAAATGATTGCTGCGGATGTGGCGGTAGAAAAATCTTCCCGGGTAATGGAAATATTAATATCGAGCGCTTCTCCAATAACGCATATGTTTGCAAAAATTTTCGGCATTGCTTTGCTAGGTATGACACAAATGGCAGTCGTATTTTTATATAGTGTTTCAATCTTTCGTTCAAAACAAACTGAAATTTCAGTTCAAATACTACAAGAATTCGGTTTTACGTTAGATAATGTTTCGGTTTATGTCTATGCATTTATTTTCTTTATACTCGGATATTTACTTTATGCGACAATTGCTGCTATGCTTGGGTCGCTTGTTAGCCGAGTAGAAGATGTACAACAATTAACGCTTCCCTTAGTTTTAATTGTTATGGTTGCCTTTTTTATTTCAATGTTTGGTCTAGCTATGCCAGATGCTAAATTCATTACGATCACGTCTTTTATCCCGTTTTTCACACCGATGATTATGTTTTTACGAATCGGTATGTTAGAGATACCAACCTGGGAAATTGCTGTTTCAATCGTTTTATTAATTGTAACTATAATTTTATTCTCTATATTGGCAGCTCGAATTTATCGTGGAGGCGTGCTAATGTATGGACCGTCACAAACATTAAAAGATTTTCGTAGAGCATTTAACTTATCGAAAAAGGAATAAACAGAGTAAAGTGATCGAGATAAACTAGCCCTAAATAAAGGGATAGAATGAAAGTTTATCTCGGTCTATTTTTTTCGGAAGTTTTCCTTCCGACGGATTGGTAACGGGAACTGGTAGTCGATCTTGGTCTATTTTATTCGGAAGTTTTTTAGTTATCATGGTAATATCTTTTTGTTTAGTAATTAACACACTCCATCCTTATTCTCTTGTAGCTTTAACAAAGTTTCTTCACGTTGAAAATTTGTCTAAACTCCCCGCATGATGTAAGTTATAAGGTTTTTGAACGTATACTGATCTGTTGAGTCTCTCCACTATGTAAGTTAGAAGGCTTTTCTAGGTAAACCTACTCGCTGGAAGCTCGCACTGTGTAAGTTAGAGGTCATTTTTGCTTAGACTTACTCGCTGGAGCTCTCCATTATGTAAGTTGGCGGGTATTTGTGTGTAGACATACACACTGGCATGCTCCACTGTGTAAGTTAGATGGCTTTTCTAGGTAAACCTACTCGCTGGAAGCTCGCACTGTGTAAGTTAGAGGTC
>CALGOZ010000135.1 GCA_937960785.1 uncultured Pseudogracilibacillus sp. | reverse complement strand
CGCTATAACTTATATAAGGGATACTCCTAGTTAAAAAGATTTTGTTTGTAAAACGTCCCAATAAATAGAAAAGCAAATAAAAACCACAGCCAATCGTTTTTATTAGATTGACGGTGGTTTTTTTAATTTATCCAGTTAATTTACGCATCATGTCGAGGCGTTTTACTGGTTTATTTACTTTCATCTTGACCGTCATCATTGCATGGCGGGCGCGCTCAATCGGTTCACCATCTTCATCCCATAGTTCCTCAATGACGTGAGTATGATGGGTAAAGTTCGGTCCATAAAATTCAATCTCATCGCCAATTGCAAAATGATTTCGTTGCTGTATTGTAGCGATTCCAGTCGCTTCATCATAATCAAGAACTTGGCCGATAAATGTGTAACGTGGGATTTTACGGCGTTTTCCAAAAAGTTGTTGATCTTCCGTTGGTGTACCGTAATAAAATCCTGTTGCTAATTCTCGTTGTGCAACTTTCCACAACTCATCTTCCCATGCTTCGTCGAATTCAAAGTTTTCGGGATCGTTACAGTATGCATCAACAGCGCGACTATACACATTCGATACTGTTGAGACGTAATGGATTGATTTCATTCGTCCTTCTATTTTCAGACTATCGACACCAACGTCGACTAAATCTGGAATGTGACGGATCATCGCCATATCGACTGCACTCATTGAGAAGGCCTCTTCAGGGTCGCCACCTAATAACGAAACACGCTCTGTTAATTCTGGTGTTTCAAACAACTCGTACTTCCAACGACAGGACTGCGAGCAACCGCCACGGTTCGCATCACGCTGAGACATATGGTTCGAAAGTGTACAACGGCCAGAATACGAAATACACATCGCTCCATGAATAAAGGTTTCGATTTCGACATCAGTGTTGTTACGAATTTCACGAATTTCTTCCATCGTCACTTCTCGCCCGAGTACAACTCGCTCCAATCCCTCTCCGTGCCAAAAATTTAATGTTTCATAGTTTGTCGCTGAAGCCTGGGTTGATAAGTGAATTGGTAGACCTGGAGCATCCATCGCACAAATTTCAATCAAGGCTGGGTCGGCTACAATTACCGCATCGATTCCAACATCACGTACTTTACGGAAAAATTCTCCCGCCCCTTGCTCATCTTCTTCATGAGCAACCATATTCGCTGCGACGTATACTTTTGCGTTATGTTTTTTCGCAAAAGCAACCCCTTCTTCCATTTCCTCAAAGGTAAAGTTTCCTGCACGACGGCGTAGTCCGTAGGCATTTCCGCCAATATATACTGCATCTGCTCCATAATGGATTGCGGTTTTTAACTTTTCTAAAGTGCCACCAGGAGCCAGCACTTCCGGACGTTTTAATTTTGTTTTTGTCGTCGTCATATCGTTTCCTCCTTACTGTTAAAATATCCATTGCCATTAAAGTTTATCTCTATGTAGTCGTTATTGAACTTCACTTGGATCTTTACTATAAAAGCCTTCGCTTAAACTACGTTCGACAGGATGCAAATTCATTAATTGTTCGTTTAGCGCTAACTTGAGGTCTGTTGTAAATGTACCTTCTTCGAGCTCACGTTTCGCACGAACGAAGAGTTTTACAATTTCAACGAAACGCTCCCCTTTTGTAAAAATCCCATCCAATTTCCAGCGGTCATAATTTACATTAAATAAGTCATCGACAAAAGGAAGTAAGTTGACATCATCCGTTGCGAAAATATGTGTGCCGTTTTTATCTTCGTAAATTGAATAATGTGTATCCTTACGCTTTGGTTCGGCTAAGAAAAGTCCGCGCTCTTTCGAAGTGTCTTCTTTTTCATCAATAAAGCTAAAATAATTTTTTACGAGAGGACGTTTCGATTGGTGAATACACGTCGCTCCATAGACGAGAATTTCCAATGGTACTTCTACTTGTCGGCGAATTTGCTGTAATTCCTCCCATGTCAATTCACGGGCTAAGACAGCACCGACTGCTCCTCGCTTTGCCCAGAAGTTTACTTGTCTTGCACTTGTAACGAGCGTCTGAGCGTCATAAATAAATGGTAATTCAATTTTTTGATTGCGCATTACTTGGACGACTCCCGGGTCTCCGAGCGTAATTCCATCGACATTAATTCTTTCTAGAAATTGTAGGTACGGTGTAATCGATTCGATATGTTCATTATGCATTAAACCATTCACTGCGATAATTACTTCTTTATCTTGGGAATGAGCTAACTTTGTGATCGTTTCGATTTCTTCATTTGAAAAAGAGTTCGGTAATCGTAAGCCGAAGTCATCATTTCCAATATAGAGCTGATCGACTCCAGCTTCGAGTAATTGTTCCGCTTGTTCGACGGACTCAGCTGTAGCGATAATTTTAACCATCTCTTTCATCCTTTCCATTGAAAAGAATATCATAAAACGGGCTCTTTGTGCTAGATTTTAGAACAATTTTTTTAAGAAAATAATGGATTTTTACAACTGTTTTGATAGGCTCTGAAGCAAACCTCACGAATAAAGTAGCTTCAGCGAATTTAATAGGAAAAAATTTTATTGTTCGTTAAAAACGATTATAGTTTAGCTAATTTTTATATCTGATAAAATTAGGAGAAAGTTGCGTTCCGTTAGACAAGACCTAAAGAAATAAACTGTTACTAAATACAATCGCTAAAGTTAAAAATAGCATAAAAACGAGTTAGAGAAAGTTTACTCTAACTCGCTTCTTTAGGGGGATTTCTATTGAAAAGTTTTTATAACTTCACTCGCTTAAGTCTTAAAGAGTTCGTAACTACACTTACGGAACTAAAAGCCATCGCAGCTCCTGCGACCCAAGGGGCTAGGAAACCAGCTGCCGCAATTGGAATGCCTGCACTATTGTATGCAAAGGCCCAGAATAAGTTTTGGCGAATATTTTTAATCGTTTCTTTACTCATTTTAATCGCTTTTGGTATTAATAATAATTCTCCACCTAAAATTGTCACATCCGCTGCTTCGATGGCGACTTCTGTTCCTGTTCCAATTGCAATTCCAATATCGGCTGTAGCTAGGGCAGGAGCATCGTTAATTCCATCCCCAACCATCGCTACTTTCTTACCTTGAGCTTGAAGTTCTTCCACCTTTTTCGCTTTATCTTCTGGAAGTACTTCGGCGATGACATGGTCAATTCCGACTTCACGTCCGACAGCTCGGGCAGTGCGTTCGTTATCTCCAGTTAAAATAATAACATCGAAGCCGTCTGCCTTTAACTTACTAATTGCTTCTTTTGCCGTATCTTTTACTGTATCTGCAACTGCAATAAGTCCTTCGCATTTTCCATCGACAGCTGCTAAGACGGCAGACTTACCAGCCTCTTCTAATTCATACATCTTCGGTTCATGTTCATCAATATTTATATTGTTGTTACGCATAAAGCGACGTGAACCGACGAGTACCTTTTTTCCATCGATAATTGCTTCGACTCCATTACCAGGAACTGCTTCGAAATGATCTACTGGTAAAATGTCTAGCTGTTTTTCCGTTGCATAAGCGACGATTGCTTCGGCTAACGGGTGTTCAGATCCGCGCTCAGCACTAGCGATTAATTGTAATAGTTCATCATCACCACTGAAGTCTGTTACTTCTGGTTTACCTCGCGTAATCGTTCCTGTCTTATCAAAAACGATCGTATCTAATTCGTGCGTACGTTCTAAATGTTCGCCACCCTTAAATAAAATTCCGTTTTCCGCTGCTTTACCTGTTCCAACCATAATTGATGTAGGAGTCGCAAGACCTAACGCACACGGACAAGCGATCACAAGGACCGCAATTGAGGCGACTAACGCTGATTCGAAAACGTTTGGCGATACGAAAAAGTACCAAACGATAAACGTAATAATCGCGATTCCTACGACAATCGGTACGAAAATTGCTGAAACTTTATCAGCCATTCTTTGAATTGGTGCTTTAGAGCCTTGAGCATCTTCAACCGCTTGGACGATGGCAGCAAGAGCTGTATCTTCGCCAACTTTCTTCGCTTCCATTTCGATTGTACCGTTACGGTTCATCGTTGCACCTATGACTTCATCGTCGATATTTTTTTCGATTGGAATCGATTCTCCTGTTAACATCGATTCATCGACGGATGTACTTCCTTTTACGACGATTCCATCGACTGGAATTTTTTCTCCTGGTTTAATCAAGAGACGATCGCCGACTTCTACTTCCTCGACTGGAATTAGCTTTTCCTCACCATTGATTAAAATTCTTGCTTCTCTAGCTTGTAATTCTAATAATGCTGAAAGGGCTTGTTTCGTTCTGCCTTTTGCATTTGTTTCTAAATATTTACCGAATAAAATTAATGTAATTAAAATCGCACTTGTCTCAAAGTATAAATGTGGTTCATAGCCAGTTATAGTTGCTGCTTTAATCCCTTCGTAAATGCTGTAAAAGTAAGCAGCACTTGTACCCATTGCGACTAATACGTCCATGTTCGCACTTTTACTTCGTAAGCTACGGTATGCGCCGACATAAAACTGCCATCCGATAATAAATTGAACCGGTGTCGCAAGGACAAACTGAAACCATGGATTCATCAATAGTGCTGGTACCGGAATACCAAATAAATGATCGAGCATTGTTAAAAGTAACGGAAAAGATAAAATCGCAGAAATAATAAGTTTTAATCGCATTTTGCGAATTTCTCGATCTTCCGCTGACTCTTTATCTGCGCGATCTTGTTTTGCTGTTGCGCTGTATCCTAAGCGTTCGACAGTTTCAATGATATCTTTTTCAGATACCATACCTGGGTAATATTCAACAACGGCTGATTCTGTCGCTAAGTTAACTGTTGCTTGATGGACCCCTTCTTGACGATTAAGGACTTTTTCTACACGACTTGAACATGCGGAACAAGTCATTCCACTAATATCAAATTCAGCTCGTTCACTTTGAACACCATAACCGAGACGTTCAATTGTCGAAGTAATATCCTCGACAGACACGACATCAGGGTCGTATTGAACTGTCGCTCGTTCTGTTGTTAAGTTCACATTAGCTTCGATGCCGTCTTGGCGATTCAACACTTTTTCGACACGGCTCGAACAAGCGGAACAAGTCATTCCAGATATATGAACGGTGACATCTTTTGTTTTTGCCACTCTGATAACCTCCTTAATATATAGGTAACTTTTATTTTATTACTTGACTTTACTTACATACAGATTCCTGCTCACTTGTATGAGACTAACTTCTGGAGTGAAGTTTACCTTGCATAATGTTTCATCACGTCGACTAATTCTTTTATCGCATGCTCTCCATCTCCAGTTTTTAGTGCGTGAGCAACACAATGATTTAAATGACGTTCAGAAATCGATAAACCTACCTTTTTAAGCGCTGCTTGAATCGCGCTAATTTGTATTAATATATCGATACAATAACGGTCCTCTTCAACCATATTTTGAATACCACGAACTTGACCCTCTATACGTTTCAACCGGTTAATAACCGCTTTTTTCTCTGCTTCTGTACGAGGTTTTACCGGTTCATCATAAAGAAATTCTCCCATAGAACTCTACCCTTTCCGGATATATTGTTTACTTCCTTCTTATATATACTATACCACCCTATAGTATAAAAGTCGACCATTTTTTACAAAATGCTTTGTGAATCAGCATTTTTTAATTTTTTAGTTAAAAACATTCATTAATTGCAAGAGCCGACTATTGAAAAATACAAATAAATAAAAAGGTTAATTTTACATTTATAAACATCCTTCTTGAATCCGCTTTTAACATTTAGATATAATGAATAAACGAATCCTTTTCCTAAAGAGCAGTAATATTTTTATGAAATTAAATAACGTAGCATATTGGAGGATTTATGTGCAAACGATTATAAAATTTTTGAAACCGTATAAACTGCATATCATTATTGCATATGCATTAACCTTTGTTGAACTTGTGGCGGATTTACTTTTTCCGCTTTTTCTCGGAATTATTATTAATACAGGTATTATGGAACAAAATGAAGAAGCAATTATCAGCTGGGGTACATTAATGCTAATTATTACGGCGATTACCTTTGCTTCCGGTATTGCTAACTCTTTTTACGCCTCGCATATTAGCGTTCGTTTTGCCTATCAACTGCGTGAAGAACTTTTCGCTCATATTCAAACTTTTACCTATGCCCAACTAGCAAAGTTCCCAAGCTCAGCTATCGTTACCCGATTTACAAATGATGTCCGACAAGTACAAAATACAATCTTTATGGCTTTGCGTATAATGGCTAGAGCTCCGTTTATGGTAATCGGTAGCGTCATTATGGCCTTAATCGTTAATGTAAAAATTGCGTCAATTTTTTTAATAACAGTACCGGTTCTCTTATTCTTTTTATATTTTGTTCTAGTAAAAGGTAGCGCAATGTTTAAAACGGTACAACAACGGGTGGATCGTGTAAATCAGACGATCCAAGAAAATATCGCTGGTATGCGGACCATTCGTTCTTTTGTAAGAAGCCAATTTGAAAATAATCGTTTTATGAAAGCGAATAAAGCGCTAGCAAAAGATAGTGCGAAAGCCTTTAGATTTGTCGAAGCGTCGATGCCGGTGTTGCTTTTTGGCATGAATATCGGGCTTCTTTTTATTCTATGGTTCGGACATAGTCAAGTGATGGCTGGTTCGACAAATGTCGGGGATGTCGTTACAATTATTAACTATGCATTACGAACGGTGATGGCGATTTCGATGTTTACCTTTATCGCCCTTGCCTTCTCCCGGGCAAAAGCGTCGATTGAACGTATCGACCTTATCTTTAACGAGGAAACAACAGCTCATGAAGTGGCATTATCACCGAAAGATACTGATAAAAAATTAGAAGAAAACATTAAAGGTGAAATTGAATTTCGTAACGTAACTTTCCAATACGACAATGCACAAAGGCCAACTTTAGAAAAGGTCTCCTTCTCCATTAAGCCAGTAGAAAAACTTGCAATAATTGGTGCTACTGGTTCAGGAAAAACGACGCTCGTCCAATTAATACCTCGATTGTACGAAGCGACAGAAGGTGATGTGTTAATCGATGGAAAGCCAATCGAAGCATATCCCGTAAATAGTTTGCGAAACCGGATTGGCTACGTCCCACAAAGTCCGCTATTATTTACTGGAACGATTCGTGACAATATTACCTTTGGTAAGCAAGAGGCAAAGGAAGAGGAAGTCGTGCAAGCAGCAAAGGATGCACAAATTCACGATACGATTATGGAGTTCCCGAAAGGTTACGACACCCTCGTTGGTCAGCGTGGCATTACATTGTCCGGCGGTCAACAACAACGGTTATCAATCGCTAGAGCATTAATTCGAAAACCGAGCATTTTAATTTTAGACGATAGTACAAGTGCATTAGACTTACAGACGGAAGCCCGTTTACTTAAGGCGATCGAACGATACGAGTGCACGATGTTAAATATTACACAAAAAATTTCAACCGCTAAACAAGCCGACCGAATTTTACTTCTCGATTCTGGTACGGTTGTTGGACTAGGAACTCATGAAGAACTACTGGCACAATCAACCCTGTATCAACGAATTGTTTCATCCCAATCAGAGGAGGATGTCCATGCGTTATAACACATTAAAAGATCCCTTTTTATATGAAAAAATTCCGTTAGATGATATTAAAGAAGATAAAAAAAGTCGAGCGACAAACACGTGGAAAACAGTTAAACGAATCGCTAGTTACTTTAAAGAAAAGCGTTTGATGCTTTTTCTCGTTATTTTAATGGTTATTACAAGCTCCCTCCTCGGTTTACTAGGGCCTTATCTCGTTGGGATGGCAGTAGATGACTTTATCGTTACTAAAAAGGCAACAGGGCTTTTAACTTTACTCGGTAGTCTACTAGTCGTCTATATTTTTCATTCATTATCAGTTTTTTTACAAAATTTTTGGATGGTTGGAATTGCTCAACATATCGTCTATACGTTACGAAAGCAATTATTCGAACATTTTCACCGCCTGCCGATACAATTTTATGACATGCGCCAACAAGGTGAACTAATGAGTCGGGTTACAAACGATATCGATAATATTAATAACACGCTAAACGAGTCGATTATTCAAGTATTTGCCAGCGTTATTACGATCGTTGGCACAGTTGCAGTAATGCTTTATTTAAGTCCGCTTCTAACAGTAATTACGATGACGATTATTCCGCTTCTTTTTATCGGAATGCGTTGGATTACTCGGCGGACGGGACCCCTCTTTAAATTACAACAACGCAATTTAGGAGAATTAAACGGTTTTATTGAAGAAATAACCTCCGGGCAACAAATCGTTAAAGCCTATGCCCAAGAAGAACGAATAAAAGAAGAATTCGTCGAAAAAAACTACAACTTACAACAATCGGGCTTTTGGGCATTGACGATTGGTGGTTTTATTCCAAAAGTGATGAACACGTTAAACTTTATTAGTTTTACATTAATCGCCTTATTCGGTGGGATTTTAGCCATTCGGGGGCATATTACTGTTGGTGTGATCGTCATTTTCTCCGAATACGCTCGACAATTTACTCGTCCACTGAACGAACTTTCTAACCAGTTTAATATCTTATTATCTGCTGTTGCTGGTGCGGAGCGAGTATTTTCCATTTTAGATGAAGAAGTTGAAGAAGTGGATGAGTCTGACGCAATTGAGATTGACCGGCCTAAGGGGCATGTCGTCTTCGAGAAAGTTAACTTCGGTTACGATAAAAATTTAGTATTACAAAACATTAATTTCGAAGCTCGTCCTGGCGAAACAGTCGCCTTCGTCGGTCATACTGGTGCAGGGAAAACGACCTTGATTAACTTAATTTCCCGCTTCTATGACTATAATGAAGGAGCTATTTATTTAGACGGTACACCCCTTAAACAAATTAAACGGGCAAGTCTACGGTCCCATATGGCCTTCGTATTACAGCAGTCCTTTTTATTCGAAACGACTATTCGCGAAAACATTCGCTACGGTCGCCTAGATGCAACGGATGAAGAAGTCATTGAAGCAGCGAAATTAGCTAATGCTCATGACTTTATCTCCCGTTTACCGGACGGCTATGATACGACCCTCGATGAAGCAAGTGGTATTTTAAGTGAAGGGCAAAAGCAACTGCTTACTATTTCCCGGGCAATGATTGCTGATCCGGCTATTTTAATTTTAGACGAGGCAACAAGCAACATCGATACCGTCACTGAATTATTAATTCAAGATAGCTTAAAACGATTGATGGAAGGTCGAACGAGTTTTATCATTGCTCACCGACTTAATACAATTCGACAAGCAGATCAAATTATTATGCTTGAACATGGTCGTATTATCGAGCGGGGTACCCATGAGCAACTAATTAAACTAGAGGGACACTATTATGACTTATATAAAAGTGCAGAGAAATAAAAGATAAGTGAGGGATTTGTCATGGCAAGAAAAGGCACAATGTATGATCATACAATCAATAGTACACATTTAAATGAATCGATTACGATTAAAATTTATGAACCTGAAAACTACGATTCATTATACGAACATCATGTTTGTATTATGCAGGATGGGGATGATTATTTCCAAATGGGACGGGTAGCGACATTAAGCGACCGATTTCATGAAGATGATGATATTGTCAATACAATTTTCGTCGGAATTCCTTATGTCGATCGTTTCGACCGTTGGAAAAAATACCATCCAGACGGTGAGCAGTTTGATGCTTATCAACGATTCATCGTCGAAGAATTAGTTCCGGTGTTAGAAGAACTTTTACCCCTGAATCCTTTAGGAAAAGAATACACACTACTTGGTGATTCCCTCGGTGGAACTGTTTCATTAATTACAGCGTTAAAATACCCTGAACAATTTCAAAAGGTCATTATGCAGTCACCTTATGTCGATGAGAAAGTGCTTGACTATGTCGTAAACTTCGATCATGTCCACGAGCCTGAAATATGGCATACGTACGGATTAAAAGAAACTGAAGTCGGTACTACCAAGTTAGGTAAATTAGATTTCGTCGAGCCAAACGAAAAACTCGTCGAACAATTAGAAGGAAAAATATCTCATTATCATGTATCAATTAATGAAGATGGAAACCATACGTGGAAGTATTGGCAACAAGAATTACCAACGTTACTTAAAGAAGTTTTTATGTAATCTTCTATACGGATTTTACCTTAAATAAAAAGACTGGATTGGTTTACCTATAAAGGCTAAGTCCAATCCAGTTTTTCTTGGCATAAATTTAAAGAGCGATCCTGATATCAAAGACATTTCATAGTCGAATTCGACATGTCTTGTTTAGGCGATTTTCGTCCGTTTACGTCGCAATAGTTCACAGAGGATATATGTTGAGGATTTGATCCAATTTAAGAAATGTGTAATCTTCTGTCCCGGTAGAAAAGAACTCCTACACCTCCTATCACTAAACATATTCGATGCATCGTACTTTTAACGATAACGAATTTCTTAAAAAAGTGCAAAGAGCGATTTTTTCATTTTTTACATTGTAAAAGACTAATAATCCTCTTATACATTCGTTAACACAAGTTTTTTAGAAGGCTTTTTATAGGAACTTTGCAAATATACATAATTTTTATATTTGTATTCATCTGCTTTACGAAAACATTAAACATCCTTGCTTGCATTTAATGACATCCATGCCCGTTCGTTCATCCATTTGACATGAATATCCCGGCTGTATAAGGTCGATAGATATTCGTCGGTAATTACGTCTTCACGTCGACCTTGAACGTAAATTGTCCCTTCCTTAATTAAAGCTGTATGGGTGAAAATCGGTAGCACTTCCTCGATATGGTGAGTAACGTATATTATCGTCGGACCTTCGGGATCGTTGGCAATTTGTTCGATTGCCTCTAAAAGCTGTTCTCGCGCAACAAAGTCTAGCCCATTCGTCGGCTCATCGAAAATTAAAAGTTCAGGATTTGCCATTAATGCTCGAGCGATTAGTACTTTTTGTTTTTCACCGTGGGAGCATTTTCCGTAGGGTTGGCCGTATGTATGCCCGATTTGTAAACTCTCCATTAGTTGTTTCGCCCGGGTGAAATCCTTTTCTTCTGGTTCAGCATAAGTTAGGCCAACCGCAGCAAACTTACCACTTACGACGATTTCCTCCGTTAAATGGCGACTATTTATCCGTTCTCCTAACGATGAACTAACCCAGCCAATTCGACGACGTAATAAGTGGATATCTGTGTTTCCAAAGGTTTCGCCCAATATGCTAACTGTTCCCGTCGTCGGCCATATATAACCGTTTACCATATTTAGTAGTGTCGTTTTTCCTGAACCATTTAAGCCTAATATAGCCCAATTTTCGCCATATTTTACTTGCCAATCAATTCCATGTAAGATTTCCTTTCCTTCTCGACGCCACGTTACATCTTTCATTTGAATAATATATTTCATCTGGATCCCCCCTCTTCTTCCAATAGATACGCTACAAATACATAATTAAAGTCAAGTGTAATACGTTTTATATAGATTGTCCATTATTTGTCAAGAGTATTTTTTTGTGAAATTTATGTCTTTTTGCCGAAAGTTGTGAACAATTTTCGAATCTTCGCCGAGTCCTAAGACTTTTGCATTAGGTTTTGCATTTTGAAATTTTCCTTTTTATTTTGGAATTTGCTATTCTTAAAGTATATAGATACAGAAAGGAAGTGGTGTGATGAGAATATTATTTCGACGTAAATCAGTCGATGTACATCCCCTAAGAAAGACCGATATAGCACTCCCTAAAGATGAGCAATTTCTCCAGGCTATTGTCGAACACGTACAACTAACAAAGCAAGATTTCAAACATATCCAGCTAATCCAAGATATATTAGAAGAACAAGCAATTAACATCGCAAAGCGCCATTATAAGCTAATAATGGATACCCAGGAAACGAAGCAAATTTTTAATAAATTTACGACCCATGAACGATGGATTAAATTGTTTACCGGGTACGTTCAACATATGGCAAAAGGAAACTTCGATCAGAAATATATCGAAAACTTAAGAAAAATTGGTGAAATACATAGCAAAATTGAATTAACTGATGATTGGTTTATCGCCTCATACATGAGATTTTACGAATATATAACTCCCTATGTCGTAGAGAAATATGCCTCTAATCCTCAACTACTTTCAAATGTTCTTCTATCTTTAAATAGAATAATTACTCTCGATACAATACTCGTCCTACAAGCTTATCGAGAGGCAAATGATTATCAGCTCGTCGATCATCTTAGTAATGCAATGGAACAAATTACCGAAATAGATAAGTTAGGAGATATGGTTGATATTGCTAGTGCAACAGCAGAAGAAGCGAAAGATATGGAAATTGCTAGTAAGCAATTGTATGATTCCGTCGATGAAGTAAGCTTAACAGCGCTTCAAGCTTCGGAACAAACGGAAAATATGGTTGAAGAAGCAAATCATAGTCGCGATATTATTGAGACATCCCTCGTTGATTTTGCATCGATGATTAAAAAATTCCAAAATTCTCAAACACTTTTTACTGAACTTACGAATAAGGTAAACAATATTTCTGAAGTAATCACTTTTATTCGAAATATTGCCGATGAAACGAATTTACTCGCTTTAAATGCCTCCATCGAAGCAGCACGTGCTGGTGAACATGGTGCAGGATTTGCGGTAGTCGCTGATGAAGTTCGGACTCTTGCGGAACAGACGAAAGAATCAGTCGAAAATATAACGGCAGAAATGTTAGAAGTCCAAAAAGATGCTAACAAAGTCGGAGAAGAAATCGAGCGTTTTGCAACACAATTTAGCGAACAGTTAACGCAAACGAACGAATCAATCGACGCAATCCAAAAAGTAATGGAACAAATTCATAGTGTGAATAAGTCGATTCAATCGATTAGTGAAATTACTGAAAAAGAGAGTGTCCTCGCCGACCAAATGTATCAACAAACGACGAAGGTAAGCCAACACGCCGAAATGACCCGCCATATCGCTCTTGAAACCGGAAGATCTGTACTGGTTGCTGGTGAAGGTATTAACGACATACGTAACAATGCGCTCCGTACAATTCGTAACGGTACTCAAATACAAGAAGCACGAATTAATGAAGTGAACGAAAAAATTGAAAAGTGGTTAGAATATAATCGCGCTAATCGTTGGTAATTAAATAAGGGTTGTATGAACTTGTTTCGTACAACCTTTTTTTACTTTATAAATAGTAAGAAGTTCGAGCACTTTGAATATTCTAACACACCGTTTACTTGAATATTTTACGTAGAATGAGGCTACGAAATTACTAACCAGGCAAAATAACTTTATGTAAAACTTTCTTTAACTAGAGATATCAAGCTTATTTGCGACGTCATTTTTCACTTATGCTAAAATAAGTATAGAAAATCAATCGAGCGAAAATTAAGGAGGAAACGGATGATTAAAGTTAAATTAAACGTACAAACGATGTATAAAGGTGAATTATTACGCGCGGGAAAAGTGTATGAAATTAATAAGGCGACAGCAAAACGTTGGATTGCAAGTAAGCTGGCGGAAGAAGTGAAGGAAGAACACGGATTCACTTCGGCAAATTAATTTGAATCGACGACAAAAATACATAAAAAAATGGATTGAGCGTCAAAGGAACGTTCAATCCATTTTGTTTGTTTATGCGAACTATCGATTAGCAAAAAATTCTTCAGCTTTTTGTAAATAGATTTCGTCTTCTGGACGTAAATCGTACTCTTCAACAATTGCATCGACAGGACAAACTGCAACGCACGCACCACAATCAATACAAATGTCTGGATCTATATAAAACTGGTCCGGTCCTTCCTCAATACAGTCAACGGGGCATACCGTTACACACTCGCCTGACTTTTCAGTCTGACAAGGTTCTAAAATAACAAAAGCCATTCACGCTACCTCCTTCGTATCTTGTGAACCTTTCATTCTTCTATGATACATGATAAAAGCTTATAACGTAAACTTTTTCGCTAATTGTCAAAAAACGTTCATCGTTTTGCAACAATTTCTTCTTGCCTATTCCTCGCAATTTCATTTCAAAAAACCAACTAATTTAACAATTAAAATGATTTCCTTCATAATTTATTCCTTTTTAAACATACTAAAATTCTAAATTTTTTCATCTTTAGATTGTGCATTTTTTCTTCTTATACCGCTGTAATACTTTCCCTCTCGTGCTTCTTTATACCGTTTCCATTCCAAAACGATAGTCAATCGTCTATTTTTTCCAAAAATGATAACCGTACGGTAACACTTCACATAACATATTAAAGCAACGACCAAATAAGGACTGGTACAGATGACATTTCTCACACAGTTACTATTCATTGTCCTTGCGGTAAGTTTGGATGGCTTTACCGTTGGCATGACGTACGGTTTACGGAAAATTTCGCTTACGGCGGTTACATTTCTTATTATTATTGCTTGTTCGGGAATCGTTGTCTTTTGTGCTATGACAATCGGCCATATAATTGCTCCTTTTATGACAGAGACCTTTCGTGCAGCAATCGGTGGTATCATTTTTATCAGCCTAGGAATCTACATGTTGGTATCGATTTTGCGAGCAAAACATCCAGAGAAAGAAGAAGCAACTCATTCCTACTCATCATTTATTGAAAATCCAGAAATTGTCGACCTTGATCGCTCTGGAACGATTTCAATTGCCGAAGCGTTCGTCCTTGGTGTTGCCTTAGCGTTGGATGCTTTTGGTGCTGGAATTGCTGCTGCTTTACTTGGATTTCCTATCCTAGTTACGATTATTTGCATTGCTTTTGCAAGTGGGCTGTTCGTCTACACTGGTTTTGCTCTTGGACATTTGTTAGCTCATTTTCCTTTTATGAAAAAAATGATCTATATTCCACCGGCTTTGTTAATACTCATTGGGCTTTCTACTTTCGGCGGTTAACTAATTTTAGCTAGTGGATTTTTTCTAAAAAAACGGGTACGCTTAACGTAAAACGAAATTTGCAAAAAGAAAGTAGGCAGATTCATGGATATTGGAACAATTCAAGTAATGAAAGTAATCGAAGTTGAACCAAGTCATTACCTTTTAGAAAAAGGAATAATAAAAAGTCCATTACCAAAAAGCGAGGCGACGAGATCTTTACAAGTTGGTGAGCTAATTGAAGTTTTCATTCTGAAACATTACGTGACGATGCACCTTCCGGACTTCCAAGTAGGCGAATATGAATGGGTTACAGTTAAAAAGGCTGAGACGGATAAGGTTCTTGTCGATATCGGAACGACGGAATTAATTGAAATTTCCTCACGAGACTTACCAGCTTTCCGTACAGTATGGCCTCAAGAAGGCGATCGGTTGTACGTCGTTTTAAAACAAAAGCGAACAGGTATGTTATTCGCTGTGCCAGCAAAGGAACGAGAATTTGCCCATTTGATCGAAGATGGATCCCACCTCGAATTAAACGATCGAATTTCCGGGCACGTCATTCGCACTGCAAGAGAAGGGACAGTTATGTTATCAGAGGAAGGCTATCGGGGCTTTATTCATCACACCGAACGAGGAGAAGAACCCCGTCTCGGCGAAAAAATTAAAGGGCGTATAATTGAAGTAAAGGAAGATGGAACATTGAACGTATCGTTAAAGCCGATGCGTCACGAACGTCTTGAGACAGATGCGGAAACAATTTTACATTATATTAAAACCCATGATGGTGTGATTCCTTTTAGTGATAATAGTTCACCAGAAGAAATTCGTGCAACTTTTAAAATGAGTAAAGGTGCTTTTAAGCGGGCTCTTGGTCGCTTAATGCGCCAGCAAAAGATCGAGCAACGTGATGGTAAAACGTTTTTAATTAAAAATGAGTAAGTTTCTGCTTAAGAATAATTTAAAGAAAAAAAAGCTTGTAACAGCCTAGTTAAAAGCTGTTACAAGCTATGTATATTACGCTTCCTCTTGTCTGTATGCATCGATTACTGCAGCTACAATCATACTAATCGTCGCCGCAAAGAGTGAGGCAATTCCCCATCCGCCTAATCCTGCTTCCAGAACCCAAATACGATCGAACAACGTCGCAAAGAGTAATAAAATTAGTCCTGCGCCAAAGAAAATAAAGCCAGGAAAATATGCGATATAACTGTGTTTAGGTGTAGTTCTGACTAAGATAATACTGACGAGTAATACCGCAGCAGTTAAAATTGCTCCATAAGTTAACACTGCCTGGATCATAAATCGTCACCTCGACTTTTATTTGTTATCAATTTGTCATATTTATCTATAGTTTATACGTAATGTAAGCGCTTGTCAAACGCTTATTTATACATTTTTATAACTTTTTATCTTAAAAAGTTTTCTTTTGCTTTGTGCATAGGGTAATCTTTTTCAAAAATTATTTTACTATAAACGTACTCCACTGTATACAAAATTTGTTAATTGAAATTTTCATTTACAGCAAAGTATTGCGCTGTATATAAAATTTTAAAATCCATAATTCCGTTTACAGTAAAACACCGTACTGTATACAGAATATTAA
>CALGOZ010000134.1 GCA_937960785.1 uncultured Pseudogracilibacillus sp. | reverse complement strand
GGGGCGTCCACTGGGAAAGATAAAATGAATTTTTACATAAACTTACACCGTATGAGCTTGCGCTGAGAAAGTTGGGGCAAATCCCTTCGCAAACTTACTCAATGAAGCTTCACGCTAGGAACGTTAAAAAGTTTTTATTAATAGACTTACTCAGAGATTGATATAGTTAGGGAACTGACATCAACCCTTTAGCTAAACTCCAAAGTGTAACAGTCCGTTGGAAATAATCCAGTACATACTCATGAAGTTACGCAACAATTATTTAAAAATAGAGTCGTGCTTTATCAATGGCTATAAAATTCAAAGTTTCCTACTGTTCTAAATCTACATTAATACATAAACAAAATTGAGCGTCCTAATAAAAGAAACTAATTTTAACTTGAAAACTAAGGCTTACCTTTATTGGTTCCGTATCAATTTGTAAATGAAAGGTAAACGTTGAAAATCTACGAAGAGTCTTGCGCAAGCTACACGAAATGAAAATCCTCGTAGCGAGTTGACAGAAGAAGCTTTTCAGGACTATCGGCCACATACGTCTTGTGGGGAAATGACAATTTACTCTTTGTCGAGACAAGTCTCTTTTTGTAAAAATGGAAAAATTTCCGAAGTAAACATGCAAATTGACATTTCAATTAGAATACTATGTGATTTTTTAATAAAAAGTACATATAATAAATCGCAACTATATCTTTGTTATAAAGTAACTTTTCCCTTTATAAAGGCGATTATAGTCACCTTTTTGAAAGCGATTTACTAGGTGTAAAGACAAAAGCTTTATCTTTTTAAAAAGAAATGAAAAAATATATGTGAAATTGAAGTTTATTATCTAGATTTGTGGTAGAATGTTATTTTAGAAGAAGTTTACAATGCAGACAACAACCAAGGAAAAAAAGAACTGAAAAATAGGAGGACTAAAGATTCATGTTTTCAAGAGACATTGGGATTGATCTTGGGACAGCAAACGTGCTGATTCATGTAAAGGGAAAAGGAATCGTATTAAATGAGCCCGCCGTCGTAGCGATGGACCACGCACAGGGGAAAGTGCTCGCCGTCGGGGAAGAGGCCCACAAAATGGTGGGAAGAACACCAGGAAATATCGAGGCAATCCGGCCGTTGAAGGATGGGGTCATTGCTGATTTTGATGTGACGGAAATGATGTTACGTCATTTCATTGATAAAATTAAAGTGCGTGGCTTTATGTCGAAACCACGTATGCTCATTTGCTGTCCAACAAATATTACAAAAGTAGAACAAAAAGCAATTAAAGAAGCGGCCATTAAATCCGGTGGTCGTAAAGTGTACTTAGAAGAAGAACCAAAGGTAGCTGCTATCGGTGCAGGAATGGATATATCGCAACCGAGCGGAAATATGGTCATCGATATCGGCGGAGGAACGACAGATGTCGCTGTACTATCGATGGGTGATATTGTCACAGCTGAATCGATAAAATTAGCAGGCGATACCTTTACGTACGATATTTTACAATTTATTAAAGATAAATATAAATTGTTAATCGGTGAACGTACAGCTGAAGATATTAAAATTAACGTCGGCACTGTATACCGAAATTCACGAAAAGAATCAATCAATATTCGCGGACGCGACATGGTAAGTGGCTTACCACGTACGATTAGTGTTGAATCCGATGAGATTGAAGAAGCTTTACGTGAATCAGTATCGTTAATTGTACATGCTGCCAAGTCCGTCTTAGAACGTACTCCACCTGAATTGTCTGCAGATATAATTGATCGTGGCGTTATTTTAACAGGTGGTGGCGCACTTATGCACGGAATCGATGAACTACTAGCAAACGAATTAAAAGTTCCAGTTTTCATAGCGGATGAACCGATGAACTGCGTCGCTCGTGGAACAGGAATTATGTTAGAAGATATCGATAAAATCGATGAAGTAAAAATTAGTTAAAAAACGCAAACCTTCGCTTCATTCAAAAATGAACAAACTATTTAGTCTAGAAGCTATTGGAGGTGGTGACTTTGTTTAGAGGATTTTATACAGCAGCTAGCGGTATGATTTCCCAACAACGCCGTCAAGAAATGATAACAAATAATATCGCTAATGCGAATACTCCCGGTTATAAAGCGGACCAAATTTCGTTACGCTCTTTTCCAGAGTTGTTGATTCACGAAATGAGTTCCCATCGACTACCGGTACAAGAGAGTGTAAATCGTCGTACGACGAATCCAATCGGCGCTTTAAATACCGGTGTTTACACGCAAGAATTAACACCAAATTTCAACCAAGGTATGCTTCGGGAAACGGGCATGTATACGGATTTTGCAATAATCGATGAAAACTATCCCGATGAAGCAGGCTCTGTTTTCTTCGTCGTTCAAAACGAAGAGGGAGCGATTCGTTATACGAGAAACGGTAATTTCCAAGTCGACGGTGAGGGTTATTTAACAACGAATAACGGCTTATACGTTCTCGATAACGCGGGAAATCGAATTTTTACTGATGGATTAGACTTTCTCGTTACTCCAGAAGGAAATATTGAAATCGGTGGAGCACTTATTCCACTCGGTTTAACATATGTCGCAAATACGAACGAGTTAACAAAAGAGGGGACCGATTTGTTTAATCCTGAACCAGGTAACATCGAAGGAGTAGATCCGGCCGATGCTGGAGCTCTATTTTCCATTAAACAAGGTTTTTTAGAGGGCTCGAACGTTGATTCCGCCCAGTCGATGGTGGAAATGATTCAAGCTTACCGAAATTTCGAAATGAACCAACGAATTTTAAAAGAGTTCGACAATACAATGGGTAAAACAGTAAACGAAGTCGGACGTCTACGCTAGTAGAATAAATTAAAATAAATCATTTAAAAATCGTTAATACCTTTACTAGCTTAAGGAGGGAACAAAATGACGGTTCGCATGATGGGACAGGCGAATGCAGCGATGTCCGCCCTACAAAAAAAGCTCGACACAATCGGACATAACCTAGCAAATAGTAATACGCACGGATATAAAGCCCGTCGGGTAGAATTCCAATCGTTGCTTAAACAACATATCAACAATCTAAATGATCCAGCCAATGCCGTCGGTCGTCAGACACCGGATGGTATTCGAGTTGGTACAGGTTCCCGTGTCGGTTCAACGAACAACAACTTAACAATTGGAGCGATGCAACGAACAGACCGACCTCTCGATACGATGTTATTAAATCCGAATTACTTTTACCAAATTCACGTACAAACTGATAACGTCGATGAAATACGTTATACAAGGGCCGGTAATTTCTATGTAACGCCTACAGGTAATGGTGATGAGGTCCGTCTTGTAACAAGCGATGGACATACTGTTTATGGTGTGAATGGTCCGATAGAGTTTTCTGGAAATTTTGATGAAATGCAAATTAACAATCGAGGCGAAGTAATCGCGACGTATGGAACGAATGAAATCGTCGTAGGTCAGTTAGATGTCGTAGAGATTACTCGCCCGCGTTTATTAGAAGCAGTTGGAGATAATATGTTCCGGTTACCGAACTTAGAAGAATTAGGCTATGCCTTCGGTGAAATCGTTCAAGCGCCTCAAGGTGACGGACCAATTATAGAAAATAACGTTCTCGAAATGTCTAATGTCCAGTTACAAGATGAAATGGTAGAGATGATTAATGCCCAGCGAGCGTATCAACTTAATGCCCGCTCGATTACAACAGCTGATCAAATGCAAGGTCTCGTCAATCAGTTACGATAAAAGTTAGATGTATAGATACGTTTTTTACATACGTAACAGTTTTTTATAATAATTAGCACAAGAAGAAGCAGGACAAATCAGGTGATACATTATGGTAGCAAAGCCATCAAACGGCAAAGAAATACGCCAAAGTAATAAGCAAAACGATGCAACGAACGAAAGAACACAACCTCCTCGTAAAAAACGTACAAAAAACAAACGAGTCCGACTTATTCCAATTTGGTTAAGAATAATAATCGTACTCGTCTTAGCAGTAGTCGCCTTAGCTTTCGGCCTTATGTTTGGTTACGGTGTAATAGGCGACGGAAATCCGACAGATGTATTCCAAAAGGAAACGTGGCAACATATTATCGATATCGTAACAAAAGAAGAATAATTTCCTTAAAAACTACCATCTCAACATTCTAATTTTTTAAAAAAGGAGTATTCGACATGTTAGACGTTCAACAAATAAAAGATATTATTCCGCATCGTTATCCTTTTTTACTTGTCGATCGGATTATTGAACAAGAAGAAGGTAAACGTGTCGTCGGGATTAAAAACGTAACGGTTAATGAACCTTTTTTCCAAGGGCACTTTCCCGATTATCCAGTTATGCCAGGAGTATTAATCCTAGAAGCCCTTGCCCAGGCTGGTGCGATCGCAGTGCTCGGCCAAGAAGAAAACAAAGGAAAAATCGGTTTTTTAGCTGGAATTGATAAATGTCGCTTTAAACAACAGGTTAAGCCGGGCGACCAATTAAGGTTAGAAGTAGAAATCTTACGTATGCGAGGTTCAATCGGAAAAGGAAAAGGTGTCGCTACGGTCGATGGAAAAGTAGCTTGTGAAGCGGAAATTATGTTTGCAATTCAATAAAAGTAAGTTAAGTAACCTCTACTACATTTTAATTTTGTAGTAGAGGTTTAATTATATATGGGTAAAGTTGTAAAACAAACCTAATTATGTTAAAATGTATTTGGTAGACCTCTTACGGAATTTTTTAAGTCTTGGACGAGCTATAATACAATCCACTTATAATTAAATTGAACATTTACGATGTTTCAACTTCATTTACCAACTATTTATTTGCACTATAATCCTTATACATAGTCAGGTTAAGTGCGGAAAGGAGGTAAGAGTGGATTATATTATTACGAATCGTACACAAGCAATTTCCGTCATGAAGTCGAATTATTATCGGACGAAAGTGTATGAAATGAATAATATATTATACAGCACTGCCTCACCGCTATCGATTATCAAACAAAATTGTAAGCTTTACGGCACTGAATTACCTGTTTGGAATGAACTAGTTCAACGTATTTTAGGACGGAATAGTAAATTACCTATACCAATCAACCCCGCTACAGGTCTATTTTTTGTTCCTACGAGTTCTCACCGCAACGAACACTGTATTTGGATTAACTATTATAAAGTAGCTCATTATATGGAGCGAAATAACGAGCTTCTTATCGTGCTACACGACGGCCAAACAATCCCATCACCAATCTCATATAACCAATTTAAATTACAAATGAAGCGGATGAGTGTTGTAATCGCTTACTTCTATCGTCTTTTCCTTTTTTATTCACATAGACAGAAAAATAAACAATCTTAAAATAAATTTCCTTTATAGTAATTCTAATAAAATAACATATAAAAAGCATTTTGTGTAAATTCTTCTATATAAACTTGTTTTTTTACTTCATATTGACCGTTGTAAGGTGTATGATAGAAAAAAGAAACAGTTTTATCCCTTTAGGAGGTCTACTATGCGCAAAATGCTTTTTTTATTTTCAATTTTCATGACAATAACGGTATTTACCGGTTGTGCGGATACGGCCGAAGAAACTGAAACGACCGAAGAAGCAACAACCACTCCCGTTGAAATAGAAAAAATCAAAAAATCTAACTTAACTGTAGAACAGTCTGTACTAGGGCAAGTTTTACCGAATAAGCAAATGCCCGTCATAATCGAACAACCAGGGGAAATAACAGAAGTGAAAGTTAAGCCAGGTGACGAGGTGAAAAAAGATGAGAGCCTCGGTACGATTAGGACGCAAATGGGTTCCTTCTCCATTAAGGCGCCGATTGCGGGAACTGTCGGTCAACTGGCTTTTGAAAAAGATGACTTTTACGACGGTGAGACACCTTTTGCAGTTGTTTTTGATGAAGAAACGATAAAAGTACAATTTTCCGTCACATCAGAAATGAAAGATCAATTTAAACTCGAACGCGAATATACAACAGAGATTGATAATAAATCGTATAAAGCTAAAGTGACTAAAATCGAAAGTCTTCCGAACGAAGCGGGTCAGTATGATATCGTCGCAACGATCGATAATGAAAAAGGAAAAGTGACCTTAGGCTCTGTTGCTGAAGTGTTTCTAAAGGAGACATTGGAAAAAGATGCTCTTATCGTTCCAACGGAGGCAGTAATTACAGATAGTGACGAGTCGTATATTTTTATCGTTGAAGACTCTAAGGCGAAAAAAGTTTCCGTCGATATATTAGAAACCCAATCAGAAGAAACAGCGATCGAAGCCGATGTTAAAGAGAAAGACGAAGTAATCGTAAATGGACACTTCTTATTAGCTGATGGTAGCGAAGTAGAAGTAATAAAGGAAGGTAAATAACGTTGAGAATTGTATCTTTATCCGTTAGACGACCTGTAGGGGTTATTATGATCGTTCTGGCGATTATCGCATTAGGTGTTGTATCCGTTCGTAATTTAGCGGTCGATTTATTCCCAGAGATTGATTTACCTATTGCTGTTGTAGCAACGACTTACGATGATGCAGCACCGGAAGAGGTAGAGAATTTAATCTCAAAGCCGATAGAAAATGCCATTAGCTCAGTTGAAGGTATTGAAGAAATTCAATCTCAATCCCAGGCGAATGCTTCTCTTGTTATCATGATGTTTAAAAATGGTACCGACCTAGACCAGGCCTTGCTTGATGTACGAGAGCGGATTGATCAAGTGAGTGATTTTTTACCAGAGCGTGCCGGTGCACCGAATATTATGCGTTTTAGTCCGGATCAATTACCAGTTATTTGGGTCGGTATTACGGGGAATGAAGCAGACGTATTAACGGAATTAGCTGAAAAAGAAGTCGTTCCGATTTTTGAGCGCCAACATGGAGTTGCCTCCGTTTCAGTTGAAGGAGCTAAGACGAGAGAAATTCAACTTATTCTCGACCGAGCTGCGTTAATGAAATATCAATTATCAGAACAGGATGTAATGCAAGCAATTTCTAGTACGAATCAAGCAGCTTCCGTCGGAACGATTGAAAAAGGGACACAAGACTTACAAGTACGAATTTCCGGAGAGTATGAAACGATTGAAGATATCGAAAATACGACCCTCCGTTCTCAATCGGGCGCAACGGTTAAACTTTCCGACATAGCCGAAGTAAAAGATACATTTAAAGAAGAAAGCAGTCTCACCTTAATAAATGGAGAACCGTCCGTTGTCTTATCAGTATTAAAGAAGACCGATGCGAACACTGTCGAAGTAGCAAATCAAATTATCGATGTGATGACAGAAGCGGAGGAACGTTTACCGGCAGATGTTAATTTAAATGTTGTAATCGATACTTCAGAATTTATCGAGGAAGCAGTCGATTCAATTATTCAGAACATCTTAATTGGAGGAGCAATCTCTGTTTTCATCCTTTTACTCTTTTTAAAGAGTATACGAGCGACATTAGTAATCGCCCTATCCATTCCAATTGCGATCATCTCTACTTTTGCCCTTATGTATTTCACTGGTGAAACGTTGAACATTTTAACGCTCGGTGGATTAGCCCTTGGAATTGGGATGATGGTCGATAGCTCGATTGTTATTTTAGAAAACATTTATTCCTATCGTCAAAAAGGTCATAGCCTATTCGAATCGGCGACGAAGGGAGCATCGGAACTGGCTCCAGCAGTAATCGCATCGACAACGACGACATTAGTAGTTTTTTTACCAATCGTCTATGTAGAAGGCTTGGCTTCTGATTTATTTACGCCATTAGCGCTCACAGTATCGTTTTCTTTAATTGCATCCTTAGTTGTCGCTGTCACCCTTGTCCCGATGTTATCGTCGAAGATGTTATCAAAAGCGATGGATGACGGTCGACGCTACTGGTTCGATCGCTTCTTACAAAGGGTAACAGATGCTTATACTAACGCTTTACGGACGGTTTTAAAATATAGAAAAACTTCGGTACTCGTTACGATTGTATTAATTGCCGGGAGCTTAGCATTAACTCCGTTAATCGGTGCTGAATTTATGCCAGCAGCTGATCAAGGACAACTCGAAATTCGTGCCGAAACACAGGAAGGTAGTACTTTAGAAGAAACAGAAAAAGTAGTCGATGAAATTAATGAAGTATTAAAAGACTATGAAGATATAATCGATATTAATTTTGTCAGTGTTGGTTCTGACGGATTTACAACCTTTAGTACATCAACCAACGTCGCGAATTATACGATGCAATTAGTGCCGGTAGCGGATCGTTCAATTTCGACGGAGGAATTTGTTAAACGTCTCGACGAACAATTACAAACAATCGTTGGCGCGGACATTACGGTAAGTGAAATCGATGCGGGAATGGGAGCCTTAGGGTCTGATCCTATTCAAATCCAATTAACTGGACCAGAACATGACGTTCTCCGTGAACTTGCAGACCAAGTTACTGAAGAAATTGGAAAAATCGATGGAGTCTTTAACCCAGAATCAGGAGCAACAGCTGGCGTTCCGCAACTACACGTTGATGTGAACAAAGATAAAGCAAGTGCTTACGGACTATCTGTCGAACATATCCAAGGACAGATTGAAATGAATTTTATCGGTCAACCTATATCAGTGTTCCGTGATGAGGGAAGAGAGATTGATATTACTCTTACGTATCCAGAAGAAACACGAAAGACAATCGCTCAATTACAAAATATGAAACTTCACACCGAAGACGGTACGCAAATTGCTCTTCGCGATGTGGCATCTTTTGAAGAAGTACAAGGACCAGTTTCCCTCGTACGATACAATCAACAAGCGTATATGAGTGTCACAAGTGAGCTGATTGACCGAGACCTAGGTAGCGTGATGAACGATATAGTTGCCCATTTAGAACAACTCGATTGGCCTGAGGGGTATTATTTCTCAATCGGTGGGCAAGCAGAAGATATGGAAGAGGCTTTCGGTGATTTAACGATGGCATTAATCTTCTCAATCTTCTTAGTATACGCTGTGATGGCTGTACAATTTGAGAACTTTTTATTCCCGTTTATTATTATGTTCTCGATGCCGGCGACCGTTGTCGGTATTATTGGTGGTCTTTTTGTTACGAACTTGTCCTTTAGTATACCAGCCTTTATCGGGGTTATTATGCTTGCTGGAATTGTCGTAAACAACTCGATTGTTCTCGTCGATTATATTAATATTTTACGTCGACGTGGCATGGAGCGTTATGAAGCGATTATTGAAGCGGGGCGTAGCCGTTTACGTCCGATTCTAATGACGACTCTAACGACTGTATTAGGGATGATTCCTCTCGGTCTTGCTTTAGGAGAAGGGGCGGAGATGCAGCAACCATTAGCAATTGCAATTATTTTTGGCTTATCAGTCTCAAGTATTTTTACCCTATTACTTATACCGATTATTTATCAGTTCTTCGATGATTTAACGATGAAGATTTTACGCCGTGATACGAACTTGATCTTTAAAGAACAAGGCGAAATGGAAAAGCAATAAAAGAAAATAAGCGATATTCAAATTCAACTGTGAACCACTCTTTTTAAAGTTCACCCCTTAAGTAAGTTAAATCTTACTTAAGGGGTGTTTTTGTTTTTATTGATTGTTTAAAAAACTAGATTAATAAAGCTTAATATAAGAGCCTATTGACAAAACATGTTATTTAGTTGTATGGTTAGTTATATAAGTAACTAACCTGAGGAAAGGATGTGACACCAATTCATAAGCTCGATGATCATAAGCCGATTTATATTCAAATAAAAGAACGGATAGAAGATGCAATTCTTGATGGAACAATCGAATCGGAAGGTAGAATCCCGTCGACGAATGAGTTGGCGAAGTTTTATAATATTAATCCTGCCACAGCACGTCAAGGAGTAAATGAATTAGTTCAAGAAGGCATTGTTACGAAACGGCGTGGTGTCGGTATGTTTGTCAGTGAGGAGGGGAAGAAGATTATTTTGGAGAAGCGGAAAGAACAATTTTATAAAAAATATATTGTTCCTTTAAAAGAAGAGGCTCATAAATTATCGATTTCCGAAGAGCAACTCGTTGAGATGATTGTAAAAGGAGGAGAGAAAGGTGAAAGTTGAAGTTCGTAATGTAACGAAGAGATATAAGCGAAAAACAGCGCTACACAATATATCTTTACAAATTGATGAACCAAAGATTTATGCCTTACTCGGACGAAATGGAGCTGGTAAAACGACATTAATGGAATTGATTGCCGGGCATATTTTACCAACCGAAGGAGAAATTATTATTAATGGTGTCGATCCTTTCGACGAACGATCGATATTAAAGGAGATTTGTTTAATTAAAGAAAACGATAACTTCCACAAAGATTTAAAGGTAAAAGATGTGCTGCAAACTTATGCTAACTTCTATGAAAAATGGAACGACACATTAGCGACTCAATTAATTGAAAGTTATAACTTGCCTTTAAATGCTCGGGTGAAAGCGCTGTCCAAGGGGATGGAATCAGCACTAGGTGTAATCGTTGGCTTAGCTAGTGGTGCTAAACTGACAATCTTTGATGAACCGTATATCGGTATGGATGCTATAGGACGTCAACAGTTTTACAATCAATTAGTAGAAGTTTTCGAAGCTGAAGAAAGAACAATACTTTTTTCTACTCACTTAATCGATGAAGCAAGCTTACTTTTCCAAGAAATCTTTATTATAAATAATGGCGAACTAATATTAGAAGAAGATGCCGAAACAATTCGCGTAAAGGCCTATGCTGTAATGGGGCAGAAGAAAGAAGTTGAAGCTTATATTAAAGGAAAGAAGGTTCTAAGAACAAAGCAACTCTCCAATATGTTAGTTGCCTATCTTTACGATGATAAAGGAGACTTACCAGACACGTTACAAGTCGATGGCGTCCCAATTCAAGAAGTCATGATCTATTTAACGGAAATGGAGGGAGTGTCATGATACAAGATATAAAAGGTGTATTTCACTTTTTAATGGTAAATATCCGCCACCCTTTTATTATATTTTGGATGATTGTCATTGCTTTTTATATTATTTCGTTAACATTAACTTTTATTCTCGGAGCAGAAGGTGTTCTATTTCAAGCATCTTTTCCAATCTATATATTTTGTGCGGTGGTTGGATTATGGTTAGTAAAAAATACAGTACCTTATTTAATTAAACTTGGTGTTACACGGAAATTAATTTTCCTGTCGTATGGTCTCTTTTTTATTCTTTTAGCCATTGTCCAGTCGGTATTAGCGAACTTTTTAATGCGATTTACAACGTTAACCGGTAAAACGGCAATCGGAGGTCACGTATTTTTCGAAAGCGGTTCTACCGATGCTTCTTTTGCCTTTTATCATTTAAGTCAATTTCTGCCGAAAGATATATTCCTCACACAAGTAATTGTTGATGTAATTGTTTGTTTTGCTGGATTATCCTTGACGTTTTTAATCGGTTTAATATTTTATCGGTACGGATTAGTCGGTGGTTTTTCGTTTTTAGCAACTTTGTTTTTACTTTTTATCGGTTCGATTGCAAAAGGGTATTTCGTCGATCTCGTTAAATATATCGTAAACAATTACACCTTAACAATTTATTTTGCACTGTTCGGATGTAGCGTTGTTATTTATGCAATTTCCTACTTTTTCTTACGTCGACTAACAATCCATTCCGCTTAAAAGAAAAAAGGCTAGAACAAGACCTTGCAAATAAAATTACGGTATTCAGTTAAACTGAGTACCGTTCTTTATTCCTATGTCTGCATGAGGAAGTGGTGTTTTATTCAGCTTTTAGATTTAAAAAAACCGCTTTAAACCTTTCGTTGTATTACTTTGCTAGGTAAGTTAGCAGGGATTTCCGGTTACACTTACCTAGTGGATCGTTCTGCCGAGTAAGTTAGCGAAAAATAATATTCCATCTTACTCAATGGAGTCCTTCACCGGGTAAGTCTATGTACAAAAGTGTTTCAACTTACACAGTAGAGCGGTCCAC
>CALGOZ010000133.1 GCA_937960785.1 uncultured Pseudogracilibacillus sp. | reverse complement strand
AGAGCGTCACCACGGAAAGAGTGAAGCTAATTTTTGCTTAAGTCTTTCTGATAGATCCTGTTCAGATGAATAGTGACTGGGCTAAAAAAATTCCGCAAAAAGATAGCTCAGATCCAAGGGGAATGGGAAAAAATAAAGTGAATGACGCAAAGTTAAGCATATAGTGGGAAGTGTAGGACTCCATCGAAACCTGCAAGTTAATCGGGTCACATACTTGTAAGCGGAAAGTTAAGGCTTATTAATCTATTAAACTTTCATAAAAAATGGACCGAACTTCTCTATAAGTGAAAAGTTCAGTCCATTGCTTTATTTTGATTATGTTTTATTCGTATAGTGGAAACTTATCTGTCAATGCTTGTACACGCTGACGAGCTTCTTCTTGTTTTGCTTCGTCGTCTAAGTTTTTCAATGAAAGGCCGATAATCGAAGCGATCTCTTTCATTTCTTCTTCTTTAAAACCACGAGTTGTTACGGCTGCTGTTCCGATACGGATTCCACTTGTGATGAATGGACTTTCTTTATCGTATGGAATTGTGTTTTTGTTCGTTGTAATTTGTACTGCGTCTAAAGCTTCTTCAGCGACTTTTCCAGTTAAGCCAAGCTCTGATACGTCGAGCATTAATAAGTGGTTATCCGTTCCTCCAGAGACGATTCGGAATCCTTCTTCTGCTAACGCTTCTGCTAAAACTTTTGCGTTCTTTACGATTTGTTTTGCATATTCTTTAAATTCAGGTGATAAAGCTTCTTTAAAGGAAACTGCTTTCGCTGCAATAATATGCATTAAAGGTCCGCCCTGAATTCCAGGGAACACTTGCTTATCGATTTCTTGCGCATATTTATCTTTACAAATAATCATTCCACCACGTGGTCCACGTAACGTCTTGTGAGTCGTTGTCGTGACAAAATCGCAATACGGTACTGGATTTTGATGAAGTCCTGCTGCAACGAGTCCAGCGATATGAGCCATATCGACGAAAAGATATGCTCCTACTTCATCAGCAATTTCCCGAAATTTCGCAAAATCGATTGCACGAGAATAGGCGCTCGCACCGGCGACGATCATTTTCGGTTTAATTTCTTTCGCCTGTGCTAAAATTGCATCGTAATCGATTTGTTCTGTTTCTTCGTCGACTCCATAATCGACAAAATTGAATAATTTACCACTAAAGTTAACAGGACTACCGTGGGTTAGGTGTCCTCCGTGGCTTAAGTTCATCCCTAATACTGTATCACCTGGCTCTAACACAGCGAAATAGACTGCCATATTTGCCTGGGCTCCGGAGTGAGGTTGGACGTTGACGTGATCGCCACCAAAGAGTTCCTTTGCTCGATCACGGGCTAAATCTTCGGCGATATCCACGTGTTCGCAGCCACCGTAATAACGTCGACCCGGATATCCTTCTGCATATTTGTTCGTCAATACCGAACCTGCTGCCTCCATTACCGCTTCGGATACGAAGTTTTCAGAAGCGATTAGCTCGATATTATCTTGTTGACGTTTCTTTTCGGCAACGATTGCCTCGTATAATTCCGGATCATTTTGTCGTAAAAAGTCCATTAATCTTTCCTCCTAAATGATGAATATACGTTATATCATATCAAACATTTATTTATTTTACATTCATTTCCTAAATTCGATAAAGTTTGTAGCTATTTTTCCTTTATTTATATTGGGCTCGAGCGCCACCAATTAACTTCGGACGGGTGCGGGCTCCGATAATTCGAGCACTTCCGACAGTATTTTGCGTTAAGCGAACTGGTACCGCTACTTTACGAAGATGCATTCCGATTAAGGTATCCCCAATATCGATTCCTGCATCTGCTTCAATATCTTCAACGACGACCGCCTCGTCAAAATGGTTATATGCATAAGCTGTCATTGCACCACCAGCCTCCCGGACTGGTATGACAGAAACTTGTTCATAGTTGAACTTCTCCATCGTTTCACGTTCAACGACGAGGGCACGATTTAAATGTTCACAACATTGAAAGGCCAAATGAACGCCCGTTTGTTCGCGGAGTGTCTTTAGTTCATTGAATAAAATAGCTGCGATTTCCTCACTACCGCTTGTACCGATTGTTTTCCCGGCAACTTCACTCGTTGAACAACCAATGACAAAGACGTCATCCTTTTTTAAAAGACCGTTATTTGTCCATTCGTTTACAAGCGCATTCATATCTGAACGAATTTGCGCTAACAATTGCTCCATTCACTCATCCCCTAAACTACCTATTTAATCATTAAAAATTAAAGCATAATTTATCGATTAATCGAGATGTTCTTCTTCGTATTTTGAAATTTTATCAATGCGACGGATATGACGGTCGCCTTCGAATTCCGTCGTTAACCATGTATACACAATCTCGCGGGCAAGGGCTGGTCCAATGACTCGTTCGCCCATTGCTAATACGTTCGAGTCGTTATGTTGACGCGTCGCCTTTGCAGTGTAGACATCATGCGTTAATGCACAACGAATTCCTTTTACTTTGTTGGCGGAAATTGACATACCTATTCCTGTTCCACAAATAAAAATTCCCCGGTCAAACTCGCCACTTGCAACCCGTTCTGCTGCAGGTAACGCATAATCCGGATAGTCGACCGATGTCGTACAGTCTGCACCAGTATCCTCGTATTCGTAACCGAGTTCGTCTAAGACATCTTTTACCTCGTTACGTAACGTCATTCCCGCGTGATCACCAGTAATGATTACTTTCATTGTTTGTACCTCATCCCTCTTTAGTTTATTGTACTTTCATTGTAATCATTATAGACAACTTTTTAAAGTGATATAGGTGTCTGCTTTTTTACAAACGAAAAACTCCCTCCAAGTAATCTTCATGTCTACTTCAGAGGGAGCTATCTTAAGCGTTAGTGAAATTGATTAATTTGTTCTTTTAACGAACTTGCTTGAGCAGTTAAATCTTGGGTTAAACTGTCTAATGTTTCGATCGATTCGTTCTGTTCATTTACAGAGGCGCTCACTTGCTCTGTTGCTGCGGAAGTTTCTTGGGCGATTGAGGATACGTCGCGCGATTGATCCATCGCTGCCTGAATATAAGCCATCTGTTCGTTTACTAATTGACGAATCATTTTTACATCTTCAGCGACAGCTTCGGCAGAACGTTGCATTTCACGAATTGACTCGTTCGTATGCTCACCGCTAATCGCTTCTTCTTCAGCCCGTTTTACGTGTTCGCTAATTTTCGTAACGACTACGGATACGTCATGCTGAATTGTATCGACTAAGGAGCGAATCTGTTGTACTGCTTGGGCACTTTCATCGGCTAACGTACGAATCTCATCCGCTACGACAGCGAAACCTTGGCCGTGCTCTCCTGCTCGAGCTGCTTCAATCGATGCGTTTAAAGCAAGTAAGTTTGTCTGTTCGGCGATGTCTCCAACCATTGAAATGATGGCACCGATTTGCTCGGCGTTTGATTTTAATTTTTCGACATCATTTAAGGATACTGTCTGTTCTTCAGCTAAAGCTTGAATACCTTCGACTAGTTCGTTTACTACTTCGGTGCTTTCGGTTAAAGTTGATAACATTTCCGTAGAGCGTTCGTTCGACTGCTCTGCCTTTTGTTGTACATCTTCGGCAATTGATGTCGCTTGCTCTACCGCTTCAGCTGTATCTTGAATTGCGTTTGCAGCATTGACCGCACCGGACGCAATATCAGCTGTCGCTTCGCTAATATTACGGGAATGATGGGTCGTTTTTGTCACAAGGTCTTGCATTTCGTTTACAGTTTTGTTCGTGTCATCGAAATTACGCTCAATGTCATCGACCATCTGTTTTATATTCGTTAACATCGTATCAAAGGCGATGCTTAGGGAACGAATTTCGTCATCGGAGCGTGGGATTGTAATTTCTTGATTTAAATTCCCTTCCGCTGCTTCCGTCGCTGCCTCTTCTAAACGTTGCAATGGTTGTGTAATTATTCTAACGAAAACAAACGTTAAAATCCCCGTCCAAAGGATACCTAACACAAACGTAATTGCTGTAAACCACGGTTCCGATAACGGTACGAAATCCTTTATGTAGTCGTATAAAATATAAATAAAAAATGCGCTCGTTGAATATGTAACTGTTGCCACAACTGTTGTAAATAACGTTAACTTCCGTTGCAAACCAAATCGGTGACGTCGTTTCACTTTCTTAACCTCCTATTTCGGTAACTTTTTTATTAGTTTTTCAATGTATGTTTCGAGTTGGGCTGCTGTTTGTTCATATAAGGAGACATCTCCTCCGAACGGATCAGCAATATCTGTAGTTTCATTATCTTCATCGACATATTCGATTAACGTATATAATTTATGAGCTATGCCTGGATAGCGCTGTTGGATCATTTGTTTATGGCTTGTCGTCATCGTTAAAATAAGATCTGCCCATTCGATCAATTCTTCATCGAGTAAATTCGACTTGTGGTTCAGTTCGACACCTTTTCGCTCAAGGACGATCACTGCTTGTTCAGAAGCGGGGGCGCCGTTTGCTGCAAAGACTCCTGCTGACTTTACCTCAAAGGAAGGATCCTTATGACGCAACAATGCTTCTGCCATCGGGCTACGACAAGTATTTCCAGTACAAATAAATAAAATATTCATCGTTTCCTCCCGCATCAGGATTACTACTCCTAATATACCATATACTAGACCCTTTGGTCATTTTTTATCGTGTAAAAGTCCCTAATATATTATTTATTATACATTTTTCTTAAGTAAAAGGGAATAAAGGGGTGCTTCCTCTTCATTTTGTCCTATCGCCCCAAACAGTTATGTAAAAATAAATAAATGGCTAATTCCAAAACTAAATAAAATTAATCCGCCTACCATTTCACTATAGACACCGAACCATTCGGAGGTTTTTTTGCCGATGAGCAAGCCGAGCCAACTTAAAATCATCGTAAAAAGACCAAACAACAATAAGAAAAGAATAGTTTTCACACCGGATAAACCGAGACTCAAACCGACGGGGAAACTGTCAATACTAACGAAAAAGGCAATCGTTAAAAGTCGAAGACCATAAGGAGATACTGATGAGTAGTCACTAGCTTGTAAGGATGAAAAAATCATATAAAGTCCGATAAAAACAAGGATAAAACTTCCGAGCGTCGAGGCAATCGTCGTCCATTTCAACGATAAAAAGTGACCGACTAACAGACCGATAAAGGGAAGCAACATATGGAAAAAGCCAATCGTGATCCCGATTAACAAAATTCGGCGAAAGCGGAGGTTGTACATGCCAATCGCTAAACAAAGAGAAAAGCCATCTAATCCAAGGGCAACAGCAAGCAATGTAAACGAAAGCCCATCGGCAAGCATTACGACTACCACTCCTATTGATTGTTCACTTCCTTCAATATATGCGGAAGTGGACATACTTATGTGTGAGTAGTAGTTTGTTAGATTTATCCCTACCAGTTTGAAAGGGAGATGGAGAAGGGTTTTTGTCCTTTGTATATCAAAATAAGCTCCTAGCTTACAAGCTACATAAGGTGATTTTAGTTACAGTAAGATTCACATAAAAATCCCACTATATCCTTTTACATTCGTCATAAAAGAATCATAGTGGGTTATTATTCCATGTTTATTTAATAATTTCTGTTGCTGCGCGATGTAAACGGTCGTGCAATGCATGGTCGGAAAAGTTCTTTGGATATTCGCAAATTAAAACGTCGACTTCCTTCTTAGAAAACGAACGTAATAAACGATAAAGACGCTTGGATCCTTCTACTTCGTCACTGCCGAGATAGGCACGCTTCGTAATGGATAGTGTTTCGAAAGCATCCGTTTGATAAAGTAACCCAATTCGCTTTTCTGCTGCTTCGTACTCTTTAATAACTGATGGGATCTTTTGTTTTTCAACTAGAAGAAGCGGTACTTCCGGTGCGTAATGGACATACTTTAATCCCGGTGATTTCGGAGTTTCTTCTTCTTTCGGCTTGTACAGTTTACAAGCACCGACGACCTTACGAATCTCCTGCGCTGTAATGGCTCCTGGACGTAAAATAATTGGAACCGGACCCGTACAATCGAGCACTGTCGATTCAATACCGACGGAAGTTCTTCCCCCATCGACGAGGGCACTAATTTTCCCGGCTAAATCTTCTTCGACATGTTTCGCTTCTGTTGGGCTCGGTCGGCCGGAGCGGTTGGCACTTGGCGCTGCTAAAGGTCGGTTTACTTCCTTTAAAATAGCTAAAGCAACCGGATGGTTCGGTATACGAATCCCAACGGTTGACAAGCCGGCGGTGACAGTTGGTGCAACGATTCCTGCATCAGGTAAAATATACGTAATCGGACCAGGTGAAAAGGTATCGATTAGTTTTTCGACATAGGGTTGAAGATCAGAGACAAGCTCGAATAATTGTGCTTTTGTGGCGACGTGAACGATTAAAGGATTGTCGCTTGGACGGCCTTTTGCTTGGAAAATTTTTCGTACAGCTTGTTCATTCGTCGCATCTGCTGCAAGGCCGTATACCGTTTCAGTTGGCAAGGCGACGATATTTCCTTTACGAAGGATTGTAGCGATCTTCTTTACGGTGGTACCATCTAACTTTCCCTGCATTGAAAATATTTCCGTTCGAAGGGGGGACTTGATTCCATCATTCTCTGTAGTATGAAGGTCTTTGTTTTCATTTATATTAAACTTTCGGTGTTCCATTCGATTCCTTCTCGCTTTCTCATGCGTGCATTTTTGAAAAAATTTTACACAAAATAAAAACAGAAGAAAAACCGCGCTTCAGCGTCGGCTCTCCTTTCTGTTATTATAACATAACTTAAATTTTCTCATTATACGGGAGTATACGAAAGGTAAGTGTGTTCTTTGTAAGTTTTTCATACCTTCGATTAGCTTCAATTATTTTAAAAATGCCATTTCAGTTATCCGTTCTTCAACGAATGAATAGTACCACCAGTTACCTTCTTTCGTTAGTTGAAAGGGTTCGAGTTCTTCTCGTGTTTGTAATGTAAAAGAAAAGGAACTAAAAAGTAAATCAGTGACGAGCTGTTTACTATTGACGTATAATTTTTGTACCTGGCGCTCGTTGGCAAACTGCAAAATCGACTGTAAAACATTCGGAAGCTTCATCGCTTCTTCTTGAACGATTAACATTTTTTTCAGCCAAAGTCGGCGGTGATGGAGCGATTCGATTTGGAACCAGCTAATGATTGTTCCGTGTTCTTCGATAACGTAACTCGTCGGTTGTTGAAACTGTGCTTCGTCTATTTCTGTGTCATTGCGTTTTAAAAAAACTTCAAAGTCACTTCGCTTCACGTCGGTTGCTCTTTTTATTTTCATGCTTCCACCTCTTTATTTCGTAGTCAGTCTTTTGTAAATTGTATGATACAAAGTGACTTTTATGTCTACGATTGTCTGCCTCGATTCACTTAGGTTTATAAGTTTCTGTCTTATTTACGCCAGCCTACCCGGCTTTACGACTTAAATAAATCGAAGAGGAAAAATCGCACTTCAGTCTCTTCTTCCTCGCTATCAAGCTTTTGAACTGATGAGTCATCTTCATCAGCATGTTCAGCGACATTTGTTCCACCAAAAAAATCAATAAAACATAAGGGAGGAAATAAGACACACCACCAATTATCTCCGAGTCCATCACCTAATGTAATAAAAACCGCTTCATACTCCCCCGCTGGATAAACGTAAGGACCGTATGTTTTTGTCGGAAAAGGTACGTCCGATTCATAACGTACTTCATAAGAGTAGGGTACTTCGTAGCTATGTAACGTATTAGCGACGACTTGTTCAACAGCCGGAATCTCGCGTTCAATCGCTTTACGTGCGACGTCAATATCGTCGATTTCTTTTACCACTTGATGGATATGTGCGTTTACTTGATCGCGGACTTTATATTTTATTGCTTGATCTGTCGTACTATTACTATTTGCTAAAATTCGTAAACGGACTGCTTCATCAGGAATTTGATAATAATGATTCACTTCGTGAGGTTGTTCTAGTGGTGCTTTAATTGAAGAGGCAGGTGTAGTAAGCATCATTAACGTACAAAAAGAAATAAGTAAGAACTGTTTCATCGTATACTCCCCTTGCGAAACTTTTTAGTATCAGTATGGGCAAGGGAAGTTTTTTTAAACCTTTAAAATAGAAAAATAGTTTTTGCTGAGATTTGCCATTTGATTTTTATTAGTTTGTTATCTTTTAGCCCTTTTCTTTTAGGGTAGAACTTCGACGACACCGGCTTATAGCTGTAACTTAGCTAGATTGATGAAAATGCGAATTCTAGTTTCTTGATGTAAGCATACACTGCATAAGTTTTTAAAAAACTTCTTAACCTACACAGGAT
>CALGOZ010000132.1 GCA_937960785.1 uncultured Pseudogracilibacillus sp. | reverse complement strand
CTAAACTTTCCTAAAAGAGCGTCCCGTTGGGTAAATTTTTACAGAAAGGAGGAAAATTGGCCTAGAAAATAAACGCATTGAGTTACTCTTTATTCAATAATCGATTAACTTTCCCAATGAGTTACTCAACTAAGTAAGAGGAAAAAATAAAATTTTTCCAATGTATATTATACTGGTAACTTAAAACATTTTTTCAGAAAAGCTCCACGGCGTAAACTTTCGCAAAAAAATGAAAGTTATTTTACTAATAATTTTTAGAGCACTCAATAAAATCTGCGTATTATACTTGAAAGATTAACTAGCCTCTTTCAAAAAAATCCATATTGCAATAAATAGAACTTATCCTACAATTTAATAAAATGTAATAAAAAAATCCCTAAAGCAGATTCAACAATCTACCTTAAGGACTTGAACGTTATTTTATAAAACTCTACTTGGAACGACAAACCTGAGCCACGAGTTTAAAATGGCTTCGTAATCATTAAGAAAATAATAATTAAAAAGATAATATTCGTCATACGCTCATAAAAAAACAATTTATCCGCCGCTTTATTGTAAGCTTCCGGAATTTCGTCTCCTTCAACGGTCTCTAGCATTTCCTTAATCGGTTTAGCAAGTGGTGATAGACCGATTGGCCCGGCTGCTAATGCGACGAAAAATAAAATTAAACTCATAACATACCAAATTTGTGTCCATAACTCCGGACGTAAAACTCCCATCCCTAGCCCGGTAAGGAGAAGTAATGTTCCCCCAACCATTACAAAATGATGGATTCGATTACGAATGGTATAGGCGTGACGTAATTCGGACATCGTCTTCGCTCGCGTAACGATATAAATCATTACAAAACCTGGTCCAAGGCCTAATATTGCAGAAAAAATATGGATTATTACTAAAATCTTATACAGGGACATCGCCAAAACCTCCACATAGTCGATTTCCTTCGGTAAAACGAGCAATACGTCATCACAAGGATTCAATTCACTTTATGCATCATGTATTGAAATATGCGCATACCTTAAAACTAATACTATGTTCACTTTATCACAAGCCGAGAGATGACGTATAACCCAAATATTGTGGAGCGACGTATACTGCTAATTGACTTAAAGCGTCACATAACGATTGATAATATCATCCACTTGCTTACCGTACGTTTCTCCGAACAAATTTAAATGAGCTAATAAATAGTATAATTGATAAAGAGGTTTCACATCTTCATAATCATCTCGAAGTGGAAAAACTTCATTATACGCTTCGTAAAACTGCTTAGAAAATCCTCCAAACAACTCGGAAAAAGCAATATCTACTTGACGATCACCGTAGAAAAAGGACGGATCGACGATAAAAGGCTCACCTGCAGGACCAACAATCCAATTCCCACTATAAAAATCCCCATGTAAATGGGATGGCTCAACGAAAGTAGGTACCCATTTGTCCAATTGTTCTAACAATTTTTCTAATTTACGTAATCGAGCGCCCTTAATGACGCCATTTTCGATGCCTTGTTTCATTTGGGAACCGAGACGATATTCGCGAAAATATTGTAGCCAGTTCGGCATTAGTTTATTCGGTTGAGGCAAAAGACCGATATATGTGTCATTACGGAAACCGTGCATACGACCAAAACATTTATGTAGTTCTGCCATCTTCCGACCTAATATTGCTTCAGTATCCTCAGTCTTCGTCCCTTCAATCCACTCTAACAACAAAAACGATTGACCTTCTTGGTCTGAATACGCTAGATAATTAGGTACGGAAACTGTATTCGTTTCTTTTAATAGCCGTAAACCGATTGCTTCACTTTTGAAAAAATCTTTCGGAGCATTTTTATGAAACTTCATAAAATACTCAGCATCGTCGGTTCGCACATAGAAGGCCTCGTTAATCGAACCACCTCGAATCGGCTTTATTTCCCGGATATGGGAATAATCTCGGCCACTTTGTAAACCTAAAGTTGCTAAACGTTCAATATGTTCTAACTTCATCGTTTCTCCCATTCTTTCATTGGATTTATTTGACCTTCTTGTAAAGGCATTTGTTTTTTAACAATTTGACGTTGTGTATTTAACTTTTTCAAATCATTATAAATCTCTTTCGAACGGCCTAAACCTACTTCAACTGCATCGTTTACCGATTGACAGTAATACACGTCCGTAATCCCAGTAAAATACATCGCACTTAGGCACATCGGACATGGTTCACCACTTGCATACATCGTATAACCAGATAGATCGTGGGTTTGTAATTTTTCTTGCGCTCGACGTATGGCAAGTAACTCTGCATGACCGCTTACATCGTAATGTTTGTGCGCTTCATTTACTCCCTCGGCAATAATCTCTCCATCTTTAACTAATACTGCGCCGAAGGGATCCCCACCTTCTTTCACATTTTGAACAGCTAACTCTACTGCCCGCTCCATGAACTGATCCATTGTCATCCCCCCTTGGGAAAAACATACTACCTATATTTTAATATATAAAAGGCTGGACTTCCATTTATTCAACATAAAAAATATAAAAGAACCCCTTATCAAATGTGCGATTACATTGGCTTCTTGCGGTCGATAAATTTATCTTATCCTACATAAAAAACCGACTCAATTTCTTCTTGAATCGGTTTTTAATCATTCATCTATGCTTTCCATAAAAAAGTATTTATTCATAATAAATCGTCATATCGCCACGTTTAATCCACCCAATTTTCCTTAACCATAAATAAGTAACCAAGGCAACAAAAGCCGGTCCGATTATATGAATAACCAATACCTGCCATAAAACATCCCACGTAAAGCCCATTGTCTCAAAGGCCATAATTTGTCCAACGAGACCACTTGTACCCATCCCTGCACCAGCGGTATTGTTCGTCATTTGTAACAGAACTGTACCGAACGGCGCAACGACGATACTTGCGACTGTCGGTGGAATGAGGATTGCTGGATTTTTAATAATGTTCGATACTTGTAACATCGAAGTTCCAATCGCTTGGGCTAAAAAACCACCGAATCCATTATCCCGATAACTCGTTACTGCAAAACCGATCATTTGCGCAGAACATCCAATTACTGCTGCCCCCGCCGCTAAACCATCGAGAGAAAGCATAAAGGCAATTGCAACACTAGAAATCGGTGCTGTAAGCGCCCACCCCATTAGAACAGCGACGATTATTCCCATAATAAATGGATGTTGCATCGTCGACCAATTAATAATTTCACCAATCCAAACCATAAAGCGATTGATAGGTACGCCAATTAACGAACCCGTAACAAAACCAACGAAAATCGTCGTAAACGGTGTAACGATAATATCGACACGGGTTAAACCGTACACTATTTTACCAATTTCCGTCGCGAATAAAACTGCCACATAACTTCCTGCTGGTCCGCCGAGTTCCGCACCGAAAGCCCCGGCAAAAAGCGCAGAAAACAAAACGAGCGGGGGTGCTTTTAAACCATAAGCAATCGCAACTCCAATTGCCCCACCCATAATTTTATTATCCATCGCAAAGCTACCCATCTCGACGAACATTTGTCCTATTTTAACAAATTGGGTAGTTTCAAGCTGTTCTCCAGCGGTCTTCATAATAAGACCAATAATTAAAGAAGAAAATAAACCAAGGGCCATATAACTCAAAGCTGTTATAAAATATTCATGAAGCGATAACGTGATTCCTTTTTTCTGTAAAAATTTTCGCAATGTTCCCCTACTCCTTTTTATTTCTTAAACAAATTTCATTATCCACTATCACACGCAAATTTACAACTATTTTTACCCTTGTCTTGACACTAAGTTAATAGTATGTACAAAGACATAAGTAGTTGCGATAAGTTTCCATCGAGCATATAATTTAATAGGATAGTTTAACTTGGAGGTTAGAAAAATAGATGACACAAACAACTTTACAAAAAATAATTCGCGAGCGTCGCGCCATTAAAAAAGGATACACTAACGAACCAGTTTCCGAAACTGTTGTTAAGGAACTTTTGAACGATGCGATTTGGGCACCGACCCATGGCAATCGCCAACCGTGGCGATTTATTTTTATCGATAAGGAAAATTTACCTTCTTTTGCTAAAAAAGTTGCAAAGACTTATCCTGAGACGATGCAAGAAAATCGAGAAAACTATTTAAACGAGCCGAATGCGATTCTCGTCGTCCTTATGCAAGAAGCAGAAATGGAAAAACGATGGGACGAGAATTTCGGCGCCGTTGCCTCGATGATTCAAAACTTTTGGCTCCTTGCTTGGGAACGGGATCTCGGCGTCGTATGGAAGACAAATCCGCATATTTACGACCCAACAGTAAAACAAATACTCGATGTAAAAGAAGATGAAAAAATCGTCGGCTTTCTCCATCTTGGCTATTTTAACGAAGTACCAGAGAAGAAGCCTCGCATCGATGTTGAAGATAAGTTTTCCTTATATAAAGAGGGTGAAAAATAGAAGAGAGACAAATGAACAAAATCTTACCAACCCACCTTCCGTTCGTGCTACACTTAAAGTAGCGAATCTAAGGAGGTACAGGAAAGAATTGCGTTGTGGAACGAAACGATATCTCGCAGAAATTGAAATTAACGGTGAAAAACAAACAAAACCTATTATCGCCCGTACACCGGCCGAGGCGCGGAAAAGTATTCGTAAAACTTACGGTCGCGACACTGTTATTTACTCCGTTATTGAGGAGCGTCGTTAAGTAACCCTTTACTTGATAGAAAAACAACTCCATATACGAACGAAAAAACTATATTTATCAATAATAGTAAAACTTTTTAACGAAGGATTGACGAAAGGCTAAGGAAGATTTAAGCTTACTATGACTTAGCAAAAGATAAATCCTTCGTTTTTTAAACCTTTTTATAAGAAAAGACCTCCTTTATATTATTGTCAATATTTTTACAATTTTATTACAGAATAAACAATTATGCGCAAAGTGTGTTTATATTTTCGTAAATAGGTAATATAATAAATATGAGGACAAAATGGACAAGGAGGAAACGACTATGAAACCAATTCGCCGTCGACAGCTAACTGATCCAATTCGCAAATTTAGAGATGAAATTGACAGCATGGTAGATCGATTTTTCAAAGAACCTTTTTTCTCAGACAATGTTCTATCCCCCTTTGGTAAAGATAGTTTTACGCCGGCTTGTAACATTGAAGAGAAAGCAGATAAGTACACGATAGTCGCAGAAATGCCAGGTGTTGATCCGGACAATATTGAAATTGAATTAGATGATTATTCCATTTCGATTAAAGGAAAGCGAGAAGAGAAGGTAACTACCGAAGACGAAGATAAACAGATGCATATGGTCGAACATAGTTACGGATCCTTCTATCGTTCCTTTACACTCCCAGAGAATGTCGATGCTGACAATATTACAGCCGACTATAAGAACGGAATTTTGTCCATTGATTTGCCAAAACTCGAACAAGGTACTAAACGCAAAATCTCTATTAAACGTAATGAATAACAAAGCTGAATACCCCTATTAATTTAGCCGCATGCGATTTTTCCAAACCTTCCGCATGCGGCAATTTATTTTCTTACTTCGTATGTTCTTTAAGCTCCTCGTATTGCTTTATTGGTTCCTTATGGTAAAATAACGTCAACTACAAACGCAATGAAAAAAAGATTTCGGGGATGAATAAAATGAAATGTCATCATTGCCATAAATTACTCGAACGTAATGCAAATTATTGTCCACATTGTGGGAAAAAGCGTCGAAAAGTTTCTCCATCTTTTATTCGTGGAGCTGTGCTTGCAACGATTTTATATTTTGCTCTATTTTATTTAATTCCCTTTCCGCAACAACTCATTCCAGATCAAACAGAAAAGACGGCCGAGCATGTCGTCCAACTAGATGACCAAAGTAAACGGGTCGAACTTGTCGAGGCTGCTCAGAGGACTGTCTATACTCTATATACTAACCATACACAAGGTTCAGCCTTTTTGTACGATGACCAAGGACACGTTGTTACAAACGCCCATGTCGTCGAAGGTAATTTACAAGTGATGGTCAAAACGATTGACGGTAATGAATACAATGGACAAGTAATCGGCTACTCCAACGAAATCGATGTCGCCTTACTTTCTGTTCCTAATTTAGAAGGTGAAGAGCCGTTTCCTTTAGAAAAAGAAAAAGAAAGTAATGTCGGAGAAGAAGTGATTGCCTTAGGAACACCTCTAGGCCTTGAGAACACCGCCACTTTTGGTTACTTAACAGGAGTGAATCGAACTTTTAATATTCCGCCACATCAGTTTGAAGATGTATATCAAATATCTGCACCAATTGAACCTGGAAATAGTGGTGGACCACTTTTATCTTTAGAGCAAGAAAAAATAATCGCCATAAATGCAGCGAAGAGTATCGAAGCTGAAAATATCGCCTTTAGTATACCGCTTCACCAAGTTGTACCTTTAATAGAAGATTGGATTGAATCGCCCTTAAATGAATCTGAAATTACCGCGCTTTTCTACGATGAGGAAGGAAATTATTATTACGATTTATTGTGGAGCTTATTCGAGCATTATTATTTTGATGATGGTTACTATCTAGAAGATGAAGAATATCATGACTATTGGATTTTTGATGAGGAATATGACTTATGGGACGACTATTATTACGATGAATGGGAAGAAGACTGGTACTACGATGAATATGACTACTATGATGAAGACGAAGACTATTGGTATGATGAAGAGTTGTATGATGAAGATTTTGATTCAGAAGAATATGAAGACTATATAAACTTAGATGAAATCGAACAATGGCATTACGATGAGTCGGAGTCTGAATATATCGACGAAGACGAAGATTACGACGACCTAAACGAGCAACACAAAGAAAATGCGAACGAACAACAAGGAACGTTTGAACGACGACAGTTCAGGGAAGATGAGGAAGAGGAGGACAAATAGATTTCATCTAAAAAAGGAGGCAACGACCGATGAAAGTAATCCATGCCCCAAAAGACGTCGGTAACCAAGCGAAGTTTGCAGATAGATTATTAAAAGATAACGCCTTCGACCTATTGCATATACATCTAAAAGAAGGTGAAATGGTATCGAAACACCATGCAAAAGAAGCAATCCTCATAATCGTACGGGATGGAATCGTTGAGTTCGATACAGAAGGAGAAAAAGTAAGCTTAACGGATGAAGATATTTTATTTTTCGAACCCTTTGAGCCTCATTCTTTACGAGCAATTGAAGAAACGGATTTACTCCTTATAAAACGAAAGGAATAAAATAACCCCCTAAGTAATAGACGAATCAATTTGTATTACTTAGGGGATTTTTATTAGTTCATCACAAGCCCACCATCAACGATTAAATTTTGTCCTGTTACAGCTCTGCTCCACGGTGAGGCGAAGAAAAGCACCGTATCTGCTAAGTCTTCAGGTGTCGTTACTTGTTGTAGGGGCGTATTTTGTTTAATTAGTTCGAACACTTCATCCGGTGTAGCAGCACTAGCATCTGTCGTCCTTAATAAACCACCAGACACCATATTGACCGTTATTCCATCGGCCCCTAGCTCCTGAGCCATCGAACGAGTAAAGCCTAGAAGCGCCGCCTTTGCACTATTGTAATCGTGGTATGGAACGACCGGGTGTTGGACAAGGTTTGTACCGATGTTTATAATCCGGCCGAACTTGTTTACCTTCATATCATCGTAACCAGCTCGTAACGTATGTAATGCCGCTTGTACACTTCCTTGTAATTGTGTCTCGAATTCACTCCATTTTATCGTATCTAGTTTATTTCGTTGGTCACCATCAAAGGAGAAATCAATTAACGCGTTGTTAACAATTGTTGTTATCGGCTTTTTAAAATGTTCCTTCGCCCTTGTAAACATTTTTTTAACTGCTGTTTCATCACGAACATCTGCTTGCAAAGCAATAGCTTGTTTCTCACCAATTGCTTGAACTACCGCTTCTGCTTCCTCCTTACTTTTTCTATAATTGACGATTACTTTTGCCCCTTCACGGCCGAAAGCTTTCGCTGTTGTAGCTCCTAATCCACGACTAGCACCAGTAACAAGAACAACTTGCTCTTTTAGTTTCATCTAAATCTCCTCCTAATCACTTGAATAAAAAAAGATCACCAGCCATAGCCAGTGATCTTGCTTAATGCCATACTCAACCTCATAAAAAGGTATATCGAATATACATTTCAGCCATTTGTTCACTTCCCTACGACAGTGCTAACTGCATCAGGTTCAAAGGGTCAGAGTTTTCTTTCTACTTTAATTTAAGTAAAAAGAAAACCTCTTCTCAGCCTTAAGGCACCCCTAGTGATTACTATTCATTTAATCTAATTATAACACAATAGGGAACTTTGTAAAGAGTGGAAGATTAGTGCTTTTATAATTAATACACGAGCTTGTAAGATAAGTCACCCTTCAAATAATTTTAGTTTTATTTACAATAAATCTATCCATTATAAGCCTATTAAAAATAATTCTGATTTACTGTATACAAAATATAAAAATTTGAAATTCTGTTTATAGTAAACGCACCTACTGTATACGAAATTGCAAAACCTGAAATCCTGTTTATAGTAAACGCACCTACTGTATACGAAATTGCAAAATCTGAAATCCTGTTTACAGTAAACGCAAACGCTGTATACGAAATTTGAAAATCTTAAATTCTGTTTACAG
>CALGOZ010000131.1 GCA_937960785.1 uncultured Pseudogracilibacillus sp. | reverse complement strand
TTTTTTATAAAATAGCTCTCGTACGTTACAAAGGTTTTTACAAATAAAAAACGGACTGAATCTTCGACAGATCCAGTCCGTTAATCGACAATTTATCAATTAGGACGCTGTTTGCTCTTCTTTATCTTCTTCAGCAAATACTGATAATGCTAAGATTTCTGCTACGTCCATTGTGCTAATATCTTGCTCGACCTCTTTCGCCTTCGTACCGTCACTGATCATCGTTAAGCAGTACGGACATGCAGTAGAGATCATATTTGGATTTACTTCTAAAGCTTGTTCAGTACGTGCAACGTTAATGCGGTGTCCGACTGTCTCTTCAGACCACATGAGTCCACCACCCGCACCACAGCACATTGCGTTTTCTTTCGTACGTACCATTTCAACGACTTCAAGACCCGGAATAGCTTCTAAAATAGCCCGTGGTGGGTCGTACACATCGTTGTAACGTCCTAAGTAACAGGAGTCGTGGTAGGTAATACGCTGGTCGATACGTCCTTTCGGCTTTAAGCGACCTTCGCGGATTAAATCGATGAGCATTTCTGTATGATGAATAACCTCTGCTTCAAAACCGAAGTCAGGATATTCGTTCTTGAAAATGTTATACGCGTGTGGGTCGATTGTAACGATCTTCTTAACTCCGTGCTTTTCGAACTCTCTAATGTTCTTTTCGGCAATTTCTTGGAATAAGAATTCGTTACCGATACGACGAGCCGTATCTCCTGAGTTCATCTCCTTATTTCCTAAGATTGCGAACTTAACTCCTGCTTCATTCATTAACTTAGCAAAAGCGATAGCAATCTTCTGACTTTCGTTGTCGTACGCACCCATCGAGCTAACCCAGTATAAGTATTCGAAATCTTCGCCTTCTTTTTTGAGCTCTTTGATCGTCGGTACGCGTACAGACTCGTCCAATTCACGCCACTTGATACGATCCTTACGGGATAATCCCCAAGGGTTTCCTTGACGTTCGATATTTTGTACCGCACGCTGTTGTTCAACGTCCATCTTACCTTCTGTCATAACTAGGTAACGACGCATATCGATAATGTGGCTTACATGTTCGTTTACAACAGGACATGCATCCTCACAGTTACGGCATGTCGTACAAGCGAGTAATTCTTCCTCTGTAATTACGTCACCGATTAGGCTTACCGCATCCATTTGAGCAATTGCATCTTCACGATCCATTTCTGCTAAAGCGTTCGGCCCTTCACCTGCAAACGCATATTCAGGAACCCAAGGAGAACGACCAGTGATTGCTGCTCCTTTTTCGTTTAAGTGATCGCGAAGTTTAATCATAATGTCCATTGGCGATAAAATTTTCCCTGTTGTTGCTGCAGGACAAACACTCGTACAACGTCCGCACTCTACACATGCATATAAATCGAGTAATTGACGCTGATCGAAATCTTCAACTTTCCCAACACCAAAAGCAAAGTCATCTTCAGTCATGTCTTCATCATCTTCATCGAAGTCGAAGCTTAACGGTTTTAACTTCCCTGGATTTGGGTTCGCTAAATAAACGTTTACCGGCGCTGCAATTAAGTGCGCGTGCTTTGACTGTGGAATATAGACTAAAAATGCTAAAATCGTTAACGTATGAATCCACCAAGCGATGAAGAACAACACCATTGCTGCTGTAGGTGATAAGAAACTAAAGACTGAAGCAATCGCACTTGCTACTGGTTCAGACCAAACCGCACCCTGCTCTTGCCAAATTTGTAGCATCGCATTTCCAAAGAGGACGGATAACATTAACGTTCCAATAAAAATAAGTACTAAACCAGCGTACCAGCCTCTTTTTAAACGAGCGAGCTTTTCTATGTAACGGCGATAAAAAGCCCAAACGACCGCTACTAATACCATTAATGTAACGATCTCTTGGAAAAATGTGAACCCTGGATAAATTGGTCCAAAAGGTAAATGTTTCCCTGGTGCTAATCCTTTAATAAACATATCTATTGCACCGAACTGTACGAGAATAAATCCATAGAACATCATGACGTGAATGATTCCGGACTTTTTATCCTTTAATAACTTCGTCTGTCCGAAAACCATCACTAAGACGTCTCGTAATCCGTCTTTAACCGCTTTGTCGAATTCGCTCTTTTTACCTAACTTCATGTAAGCGACTCGAGTCGACACTGCTTTGGCAAATAAATAAATACCATACGCAGTAACCGCAATAAAAGCGATTAAATTAATAATTAAAAAAGTATTCATTGCTCTCCTCCTAGATGATTTTCCTTTTAGGGTGTCCCCTTTTTACTCTATATTTTTCTTTTATTATTGTGCATCTATTCTATAAAATGAATGGTCATTCATTTCGACTTCGTTTCTTGAATAAATTCTACTAGATTTTTGAAACGTTTGCAAAGGAAAACGTTCACTTTTTATTCAAAAACGATATCTTTTTTCTTCCTTTTTCCTTATGAAAACTGAGAAATTGACGGGTTTTTCGGAATATCTAATGGCATAAAGATTTGCCTTTCTGTTTTTCCAGCGAGATTGTCTTATAAACTTACGGAATCGATAGACTGCTAGATACAAGCCAACTTTAAATGGTTCTAGTAACAGACTTTACTAAATTCCAAAAAAAACGAACTAAACCGATAGATCGATTTAGTTCGTTAAAGGTGCTAATTTTTTATAACAAGCGTTTGATATTTATCAACTAATTATAACGATTTACATTTTCTCTGGTGCAGTAACACCGATAATACGTAAGCCATTTTGTAGCGTAATTTTTACTGCTTTCATTAAAGCAATTCGTGCATTCGTAAGAGGCATATTAGCTTCGTCAATCACTTTTTCCGCATTGTAAAAGCTATGCAAGTAACTTGCTAAATCATAGACATATTGGGTCATGCGATAAGGCGCTTCTCGCTTAGCGGCTTCGGCGATTACTTCAGGAAATGCTGCTAGGTGACGTAATAAATCACGCTCTCGTTCTGTTACAAGTAAGCTCGGATCAAAAGATTCATCAAGGGGAATATTTTTCGCTTCGGCTTGCTTTAACATCGTACAAATTCGCGCGTGAGCGTACTGTACGTAGTAAACCGGGTTTTCATTCGACTGAGAGCGTGCTAGGTCAAGATCGAAATCAAGTTGCGAGTCGTTTGAACGCATATTGAAAAAATAACGGGCCGCATCGACGCCTACATCTTCTACTAATTCGCGTAATGTAATCGCATTGCCGGTCCGTTTACTCATTCGAACGATTTCGCCGTCTTCTAGGATATTTACCATTTGAATAATACTAACAGATAAAATATCTTCCGGATAACCGAGGGCTTGAATTGCAGCACTCATTCGCGGAACATAGCCGTGATGGTCCGCACCCCAAACATTAATAATTTTATCAAAGCCTCGGTTCAATTTATTTTGATGATAGGCAATGTCTGGCGTCAAATAAGTATAGGAACCGTCATTTTTGATTAATACGCGGTCTTTATCGTCACCGAAATCCGTCGTTCTAAACCAAGTAGCACCGTCCTTTTCATAGACGTAGCCTGCTTCTTTTAATTTTTCTAAAACGACGTCGATTTGATCGTCCTCATATAATGAAGACTCGGAAAACCAATGATCAAACTCAACGCGGAAGTCGGCTAAAATTTGTTTGATACGGTCGAGTTGGAACTTCAATCCATATTCGCGGAAATAACGAAGTCGTTCTGTCTCATCAGCAGTCATCCAGCGGTCGCCATCTTTTTCTTTAATTTCTTCAGCGATTTGTTTAATATCTTCACCGAAATATCCATCCTCTGGCATTTCCCGTTCTTTACCGTGGGCTTCAAAATAACGCGTTTCAATCGATTTAGCGAGTTGGTCAATTTGATTTCCAGCATCATTAATATAATATTCTCGCTCGATGTCATAGCCAGCATATTCAAACACGTTGCTTAACACGTCACCAAAAACAGCCCCCCGAGCATGTCCTACATGGGGCTCTCCCGTCGGATTTAGCGAAACAAACTCTACCTGAATTCGCTTGCCTGACCCGACGTCGCTTCTTCCATAATTATCCTTCGCCTCTAAAATTACGTTCACCACATCGTGTAAATATGATTCATCCATAAAAAAGTTAATAAACCCAGGTCCGGCGATTTCTACTCTTTCCACTTGTGCTTTCGACTGGTCAAGTTGATCGACGATTTGTTCGGCAATTTGGCGTGGGGCTTGTCTTGCAACACGAGCTAGTTGCATCGCAATGTTCGTCGCAAAGTCACCATGAGCCTTCTCCCGTGGTTCTTCTAAAATAATATCAGGCAACTCATCTTCCGTACAAAGCTCTGCCTGTATAATTGCCTGTTTTATTTCACTTTTTAACGTTTCTTCTATTGAACTAAGTAGCGTCATAATTGATTCTCCTCCGTATACGTTAATGTTAAGTGATGAGCTTGTTCTTCGATTCCGTTAATCGTTGCATCATATGTAATCACAATTTCGCCAGGTTCACCTTCGCTCAATCGCTTAATATGTAATGTTTTCGTACGAATGTCGAAATGAAGCGAGCCGTAGGGATGACGGTATAAACTTTCCGAACGTTTACCGACTTCGAACTGTTGGTTCATCGAAATCGCTCCGGAACGTTTAATCGTCACCCTTTCATCTTGGATTGTTATGTAATTGCGAATACTTCCGATATCTTCGCGTTTTTCTGTAAAGGTAATAATTTCAATCGAATGTTTTCGCATATATTCTGCTGGTTGTTTGATAATAGACATTTCCTTATCGCCATTTCGATCAATTACGGTACGAAGTTCTACGTCGATTACTTTTTCTTCCATTGCTGTTTTCCCTCACCTGTTTGCATTCCATTATCTTTTTATTATAGCGCTGATTTTGAACTTTTACCATTTAAGTCCTATGTAAGCCTATGAAAAAAAGTTGTTTCTACTTTGTCCATTTCGTCGGGTTTATTATCGATCAAAAACTACCATAATGAACAATAATACTACAACAGGAAGCTGGCATGGACAACTAAAACGATTTATGAAAATTGTACACAGTCCTTTCGCTTCCTAAACCGAAAGAGGCTAAGATGATGATTCGACGGATGTTCTTTCTCTCAATATATTTCCTTTTCGTTATTGCGTTTATAATTGGTTGTTCGCTCGTCGTTCTTTATTCTTTCGGTCCTCCACCTCTTGAGGAGCATAAAGAAGTGACGATCGTTGCCAGTAACGGCGAACAAATAAACGATACGAAGCAGACTCTCGACTCCTTAGATTCAGTGCCTGATTATGTGATTGAAGGATTGCTTTTGGCTGAGGATAAGCAGTTTTATTCCCATTATGGCATCGATCCCCGGGGAATTATCCGGGCACTTATTCGTAATATCGAGGCCGGGAAATTAAAAGAAGGAGCGAGCACGATAACCCAACAATTGGCACGGAATTTATATTTATCCCATGATAAAACGTGGTCGCGAAAAATGAAAGAATTATATTATACGATTCGACTCGAAATGTTTTACGATAAAGATGAACTATTGCGGACGTATTTAAATACGGTTTATTTCGGTCATGGTGCTTACGGAATCGAGGAAGCAAGCGCTTATTACTTTAATAAAACGACGGAAGAGCTAACGTTAGCCGAGGCGTCGATGTTAATTGGGATTCCTAAGGGGCCGACTTATTACTCGCCGTACAACAATCGGGATAATGCCGAGAAACGTCAGCAATTTATTTTAAATTTATTAAAAAATGCGGAAGTAATTACCGAAGCAGCATATTATGAAGCGTTAAACGAAACATTACCTTTAGCTAAATCCAATCAATTAGCAAGAGACAACACCCATTATTTTCTCGACTTCGTATGGCAAGAAGCAACTGAGAAGCTCCATTTTAATGAACAATCATTACGGACAAAAGGAGCGACGATTGAGACAACGTTAGATGTAATGTTACAAAAGGAAAGCGAGCGTCTCGTCGCACGGGAAATCGAGGAAAGTGAACAACGGGAAGTCGCAATTACTGCGATTGATCAGGAAACGGGAGCCATCCGACAAATGCTCGGTGGAAAACAATATAAAGAAAGCCCATTCAACCGGGCAGTGCATAGTAAACGCATGGTCGGTTCGACGTTTAAGCCACTGCTTTATTATGTCGCATTAGAAAACGGCTTTACCGCAACGACGATGCTACAAAGTGAGCCGACCGCCTTTCTCGTCGATAATGACGTATACGAGCCAAGTAACTACAACAATTACTATGCCTACGAGCCGATTACGCTCGCTCAAGCCCTCGCCTTATCAGACAATATTTATGCAGTGAAAACACATCTCTTCCTAGGGGCGGAAAACGTTGCTAATTGGGCTAAAAAATTCGGCATTACAACCTCACTCCCCGAAGTCGCCTCCCTGGCTCTCGGGAGTGCATCAATACCTTTAATTGAAATGGTACAGTCGTACGGAACAATCGCAAATGGTGGATATACTATCGAACCGTATGCAATCGAAAGAGTTGTGACCGATAATGGTGAGGTACTTTATGAACGGGAAAAGAAGGAGAAAGAAAGGATTCTCGATAAGCAAAAGGCTTTTTTATTAACTCATTTAATGACCGGTATGTTCGACCGCCGTCTAAACGGATACATGGAAGTAACCGGTGCTTCGCTGATCGATCAATTACATCCGGCCCATGACTTTGCCGGTAAATCAGGAACGACAAGTTCAGATAGCTGGATGATTGGCTTTAGCCCAAAGCTTGTAGCCGGCGTTTGGACTGGTTATGATGACAACCGTCCTTTAACAAAAACTTCAGAACGCGCCTTCGCAAAAAAAGCGTGGGCACACCTTATGCAAAAATATCATGAAAAAGAAAGCGACCCGTTAACTTTTGAAGCTCCGGAGGGAATTGTCGAAGCAATTATTGATGTGCAATCCGGTTTACTTGCCACGGAAGCTTGCGAAGTGACGCGAAAAACATATTTTGAACAAGGTACAGAGCCGACTACTTATTGTACTGAACATTTTGCATCCGAAGAAAATATAAAAGAAGCGGTAGAAGCCGTTGGCCAACGTATGGAGGAAGAGGCAGAAGAAGTTACTGCTGATAAGGATAAAAAAGTAGCAAATTGAAAAGTAAAACTTAATAATAAGCACAAAAAAACCTGTATACACACCGTGTAACAGGTCTTTTTGTGTCCTAGTAATATTGATGGTTGTCCATGTATATTTATTTTACAAAGGGCGTCCATAAAGTACAAAGTTTTCAAACTGTATTCCTGCAAATGTCATAATTTGTTCACGATTTAGTTATTTTTTAGGAAAATGCCTTTTTAAGCTCATCGGTAGCATTTTCCCACATTTTTTCGTCGAAAGTTTTTAAGAAATCACCGAGTAGTTTACGCGACTTTTCATCCATATGGTCTACGACAACTTCACCTTTGAGGGAACGCTCCATATGGTTAACATGTTCACCTAATTTTTTGTAGCCACGTTTATTCGGCTTATCAATTCGAAGTTCACTCGCTGCAACTCCGAAATAATACGGCCCATTGTCTCCGCTCTCTACCGTTACCCAAGCAATCCAATATAAAAGTCCGTCTGGTACCTCGCTTCGGTCAGAATAATATCGTACACGACGTTCGATATCACTGCGGGCATGCATTGCATCCATATCGACGTACGCTTTTTCTTCGTTAGGATCAACGATGACCGATGACATATTTTCTAACGAGATTGAACCGGCACCGTATCCGCCGTGTCCATCGGTTGCATCATCTTTAATTATTGTAAATTGTTGCCTTTGTCTTTTCGGTTTTTCTGTCATCTTCATCCTCCTCTATTCTTTTATACACCTTTATGTTACTAAAGTTCTTATGTTTTATCTTACCACATTCCAATTGTTTTGTTCGTTCTACCGCTTGCTTGCATGGTCCCTGTTAGGCTTTTGGAAGACTATCGAAGATTTAATAACTCTACTCACTCTTCGTCAGAACTATTCCCCCGCTTCATTTCATATAACAATTCCATTATTCGTCTTACTGCTGGGTGTTCGTGTTTTAGCTGAATGAGATCGAGCGGATAATATAATTTATGGTCTTTACGAGTTTTACCCGTAATTGACTCGACGATAATCGAATGGGACGATAATTCTTTTTTACGGCCGTTTGGCATTTCTAAATAAATTGGTACCCGACCTTGTCCGTCCGAACGATAGACGTCGTAAGGTAGATCCTTCGATGAATCGACGACGAGGTAGTAGTCGGGGTCGATGCCTGCTTCTTTGCACAGTGTTCGTAGCTCTTTATAAATTGTATCGTGACGTTCTGGGTCATAGGGTACATATTTAAAGAGGCGGCGGGTGACGAAACGATTGCTTAAATCACGCAAGAGCGGGTCATCCTCTTCTTGCCAACGTTGGAAATAGTAGTAGATGACATTTTCATCTAATTGTAAATAATCGGTTAACGGAACTTCACCGCTAAAAAAGGATGTTAGAAAGGTCGGTTTTACTTTGAATGTATAGTTATTTTCGTACAGATATTTTACACGGTGGAAAATTTTCGTTAAAATTACTTCCGCACTTCGGGTCACCGGGTGAAAGTACACTTGCCAATACATTTGATATCGGGACAAAATATAATCTTCTACTGCATGCATTCCTGTCGACTTGATGACGATTTCGTTTTCCCGAGCTCGCATCACACGAAGGATCCGTTCCATATCGAATTGGCCGTAGCTCACTCCTGTATAGTAAGCATCGCGTAATAAATAATCCATCCGGTCCGCATCAATTTGGCTTGAAATTAAACTGACGACGAGTTGATTATCGTACGTTTGATTAATAATTTGGGCAACTTGTTCCGGAAAGCTCGGGTCTTTTTCCCGTAGCACCCGATTAATTTCAGTATCTTCTAAAATGATTCGTTTTGTAAATTGCTCGTGATCAAGGTCAAAAACTTTTTCAAAGGAATGGGAAAAGGGGCCGTGACCGACATCGTGTAAAAGAGCAGCACACAGGGTAACGAGCTCCTCCTCTTTTTTCCAATGGGGAGAGTTTTCAATTTTTTTTATAATACGTCGAACGATTTCGTATACACCGAGGGAATGATTGAATCGACTATGTTCAGCACCGTGGAACGTAAAGAAGGTCGTTCCTAACTGCTTAATCCGGCGGAGTCGTTGAAATTCTGGTGTCGCAATTAAATCCCAGATTACTTTTTCTTTTACACGTACGTACCGGTGGACTGGATCTTTAAATACTTTCACTTCATCAAGTTGGTTTTTTTCTTTAAACATCGCTTCACCCGTTTCCTTTCATCCTTTTTTCTTCATACTATATAATAGTGTACATGTTTCATCTATTTTTTTCGAAGGAGTAGACCGATGGAAAAGCTATTTCAACAAATATTTTACGACCAATCAATCCGCATCCTTGATGACAGCGGGCGAACGAACTTGTTCAATCGGCCTTATAGTGCAATATCCTCTTTTGCGATTGAAGATTCGATTGCAACTGCCGTCGGAAAAGGAAAAGCACCGATGTCTGTTAGATTTTGGGTGCATGAGCGCACGCTCGTTCTCGGTATTCCAGATGCTCGGCTTCCTTACTTAGAAGATGGCGTCCGTTATGTTCGTTCCTTAGGTTATAATGTGATCGTACGGAATTCTGGTGGGCTAGCTGTCTTACTCGATCGGAACGTTTTAAACGTCTCTCTCATTTTGCCTAGTTCGCGTAACTTATCGATTCACGACGGCTATGACCTTATGTATACCCTTGTACAGCAGTTGTTAGAGCGAGAAGAGACGCACGTTCAAGCTTATGAAATCGTCGGCTCTTATTGTCCTGGAGATTATGATTTAAGTATTAATGGTAAAAAGTTCGCCGGTATTTCTCAACGACGCGTCCGCGAAGGAATTTCGGTACAAATGTATCTTGATGTTGCCGGAAGTAGTTACGAGCGGGCTAAGCTTGTAAAACAATTCTACACTCATGCCAAGCGAAACGAACCAACCCGCTTTTCATATCCGAAGGTTAATCCCCATGTGATGGCATCTCTTAGTGAATTGTTACAGAAGGAATTTTCCGTCCAAGAGATGAAAGACCGCTTCGTGCACTTACTTGTTAGACATGGAGCGAAAGTTAGGACAGACTCTTACACTCCTACTGAGGAGGTTCTTTTCCATAATCGCATCATGCAAATGGAAAAACGGAATGAAGTACTGCGCTTTTAAAGCTAATATGATTAAGTTCGGTTTTGTTTTATTGCTTTTTCGTTTAATTGCAGTTGTTTTTTTATATAGAAAATGTTTTTATAAGTTTTGTTTATGATAGGCGTGGTGGCTGTATACAGGGTTTAATTTCGTTTACGATAGGCGGGGCGACTGTATACAGGGTTTAATTTCGTTTATGATAGGCGGGGCGACTGTATACAGGGTTTAATTTCGTTTATGATAGGCGGGGCGA